>DATHOA010000257.1:0-2075 GCA_035485475.1 Steroidobacteraceae bacterium
TGCGTAGGAACGGGAACTGGCCGAACAGCGTGGCCAGCACGAGGGTGCCACCGTCGCGGTCCTGAACATCGGCGGCGGTTACCAGCATGTGCAGCACCAGGCCCAGAGTGTCGACCAGGACGTGACGCTTCTTGCCCTTGATCAGCTTGCCAGCATCAAAGCCGTGTGGGTCGACGCAAGAGCCCCCTTTTCCGCGCTTTTCACACTTTGACTGTCGATCACGCAGGCCGTCGGGCTGGCCTCTCGTTCCGCCTGTTCGCGGCATTTGACGTAGAGTGCATGATGGATCTTCTCCAACGTGCCGTCCCAGCCCCACAAACAGAAGTAGCCGTTCACCGTACTGCGTGGCGGCAGATCTTTGGGGATATAACGCCATTGGCAGCCGGTGCTCAGCACATACATCACGCCGTTGACGACCTCGCGCATGTTCACCGTGCGCTTGCCGCCGCCGCGCTTGGCCGGCGGGATCAGTGGCTCGATCAACCGCCACTCCGCGCTGGTCAGGTCGCTTGGATAGCGCAGCGTATCGCGGTCATAGCGATGGCGGTTCGCGGTCGTCCACATCGGGCACCTCCAGCGTCGGTGTCTCGCGACGAATCACACCTCTCCGAGCCGGATCAAGCCCGTTCCGCTAACCGATTCAAATGACTCGCAGTGTCTCCGGACGGACACTTAGCCAAGCAGAGATCATTGGATAGAGGCTGACTATTGCACCACCGGCCCACGCTTGATGGGAATGGTTCGGCCGGCTGTGCGGTGATCCACGCAGGGCCGCATGTGCATGCCCTTGTTGACCATCACCACGAAACGATAACCGGGCGGGATTTCGAGCGTATGCAGGATCGATAGGCCGGCGCGTGCGTATTCCTGTCCCAGCTGGCCGAACTGCTGACCGAGCGAAGCAGCAGCGATCTGCTGGGAGCTGTAGTATCCGTTGACCGGCGCTTGCGGCTGGGAAAGCTGGACACCGGCGCCCGCAATCGAGATCAGCAGCGCGTTGCCGATCTTCGACCAGAAGTGTGTGTTCACCTGGTCATGGAAGCCGGCGTAGCCGCCTTGGTCTGCACCTTCCATCGAGCCGAGGTCGATCGACTCAGTGTCGGGGAAGATGACGCGATTCCAGATCACGCCGACGCGGGTTTGCCCGTTCGACACCATGTTGTCGTAGGAGCCGATCAGCCGCGACCCTTGGGGGATCAGAAGGAATCGGCCCGTCGCCGTGTCATAGACGTTCTCAGCGACCTGCCCGATCACCATGCCTGGCAGGTCCGAGTTGATGCCGCCGACCATCACCGCCGAAACCGCGGTGCCTGCCATGACGAGATAGGGCGAGGATGGATCGCGCAGTGTCGCCTGCAGATCGTCCGAGGTGCCTGTCACGTCGCCGGGTTGGTTGAGGAAAGCTTGCTTCTCTCGCTGCGCGCTCGCGTCCACACGCGTCGGCGGATAGGTCGGGAGGCCAAAGCCGCCCGGATAGGTGCCCGGGGCCGTCACGGCCGGCTGGGCTACTCCGGCGCCGGCCCCGTCGGCCGCAATGCCTGGGGATGTAGAAGCCGAAACCGCGCCTGCGTTGGAGGCGAACTGCTGCCCGCCTTGGGTATCATTCAAGGTGGTGCCCGCGGTCATCGCAGACGTGGCGGCCGTCAGATGCTCCTTCTGCACCTCGGCGAGCTGCTGATAATAGTTCTGCCAGGCCTCGCGCCGAGCCTTGGTGGCTTCGTCCTCCCCCTGTGTTTGGCCGCCGCCATTGTCGGACGGCATCGCGGAAGGCTGCTCGGCCGGCAGAGTCTGCGGCCGCCTGGCGTGCGTGGACAGAGGCATCTTGGCGACTGCGGGCTCGACCTCGCCGCCGAACGGCGCGTTGCTCAGCACGGCTGAGCCGTTGGCTGGTTCCGGCTTGTGCGAGGCGGCCTGCTGCGCGCTCGTCGTCGCCTGCATCAGGCGATCGCGGTAGGTGTAGCCGATCGCGGCTACCACCAGCATCGCGGCGCTGACGCCGAACACGATCGGCAGCCTGTTCAATCGGCGCACGCCCGCGCCACGGGTCGGGGGAGGGGTGAGAAGCCCCGGCGAAC
>DATHOA010000258.1:0-9386 GCA_035485475.1 Steroidobacteraceae bacterium
AAGACGGTGCCAACGGTCACGGAAAAGGGCTGACGGCAGTCTCGGCACTTATATACGCCTGGGCGCGTGCTCTTGCCGTTGAGGGCCACCGCGTTGCCGATGACGCCACAATGTGGGCAGGCCGGTCCATTCGGCCAAAGAATCGACTCCAAGTGCTCGCGTGCCCTGATTTCGTCGGTATAGATGGGATTCGAGAGGTTCATTCGATTCGATCCGGCTAGTGAAGCGAATCGTAAAGGATTAGCTATGGTACGTCAAGTATATAATAGCCACTGTGTGTAATGGCTAGATTGAGCTGTCAGGACCCAGCCAGAGCGTGTGGGCGTAAATCTGCTGCCGATTCGGCGCAACGCTGCTACTAATCCTACCGTGCTACCTAGATCTATCTGTCACTTAAGGGAACGGAGCGATGGAAATTGCAAACAGCCGCGAGGCACTTCTCGTACGCAATTCTGACTTGGCTCAATCGCGCTTTTCGGACGCCAAGCTTTCACTGTCCAGTTTTGCCGATGTGAATATGCACGGATCGACCTTTACCAACATCAATCTTGGCGACGCCAGTTTCATAGACGTCGATCTGAGTAACGTCTCCATCAAAAACGCCAACCTTACCGGTATGAAGATCAATGATGTGTTGGTGTCCGAACTGATCCGTGTCTACGAGAAACATTCAAAGTGAGTGCCGTCGCAAATGCAACCCTGGGGGTATGGCTGGTTTGCCATAAAGAGTTCGCAGGGAATCCGGACTCGCACACCTCGTATTTTTTGAACTGCCTCTCAAAGCGTGGGCGAATTTGCACGTTCGTGTCACATACGAAGCCCCGCAAAGACCTCTACGATCCCGCTGCACTGACCGCAGGCCTCGCCCCCTAAAAGCGTCGAAGCCCAGTCAGCGCCGAGTGTTCGCACTCGCACCCGCCGCCATCCTCCCTGCGGCAGGCACTTTCCCTGGGCCCATCCCCCGCCTGGTATCACTCACCGGCTCTGCCTGGAGATGTTTGCCATGCGCCCTGCCCTTTATCATCGCGAATCCTGTAGCTCGGCCGAGACGGCACGGACCTCCTCGGCGCCGACCGGCATGGCCACGCAGACTACGAGCTGCGGTGCCGATACGTCGCCGCCATTCGTTGCCCAGATAGCCCAGGCACGTCGCGACGCGCGCCGCCACCCGGCACAGGCCGCGATGCTTCTGCGCTCGTGGATGTCGGATGATGAGTGAAGCCAGCGCCCCCCAGCCCAATGTACGCGACGCGGCAGTCCTGCTTCTGTCGCTGGGCGAACAGGCCGCCGCCGATGTTCTGAAGCATCTTGGCCCCAAAGACATTCAGCGTGTCGGTGCTGCCATATCCGCCGTCGGCCCGCTCACCGTCACCCAGGTCTCCGACACGCTCTCTACCTTTATCCATGCGGTGCAGATCAACGCCTCCCGCGGTGTGAACAATGAACGTTAAGCATCGGAAGCGGCCCAGCCGGGTGAACACAGCCCATGCCGAGCGCGTGAACGCCGAGAGCGAGGAGCGAATCCCAGCCGCGACCCAGCCAAGTGAGGTCCCTCAAGGCCCGGACCCGCTCGTGCGAATTTCCACCCTGCTCGAAGCGTTGCCGATCTGGGCCAGGCAGATCGAAACCTCGCGCGGGCACACTGAGGATGCCGTCGTGTCGCTCAGTGAACGCTTTTCAGGCATTGCGCAGCGATTGGACGCCGCGCTGGGCCGTGAGGAAGGCATCGATCGCCAGGATGTGTCCGCGCAAATGCGCGACAGCGAGCGAGATCTCAAGCTCGTGATGGACGCATTGCGCGCCATTCAGCAAAGCCGCGACGCGTTGGCCAATGAGATTCGCGGACTTGCCGCTTATACCGAAGATGTCCGAAGCATGGCCAGCGAGGTGGAGTCAATCGCCTTTCAGACCAACGTACTCGCCTTGAACGCAGCCATTGAGGCGGCGCACGCCGGGGAGCGTGGCAAGGGCTTCGCGGTCGTCGCGCATGAGGTACGCGCCCTGTCCAATGCTGCGCGCGACACCGGCAAGCGCATCACACAGAAAATCACACTGATCAGCGAGGCGTTGGGCAAGATCAGTGAAACCAACGAAATCGTCGCCGAGCGAGATCAGCGTGAAGTGAAAAGCTCCGAGGCGAACATCGGTGCCGTGTTGGATCGATTCACGCAAAGCACTTCGCAATTTGCCGAAACCGCGCAGCGCTCGATGGAACAGAGTCGCGCCATCAAGGGCGAAGTCGAAGAGTCCCTGGTACAGCTGCAGTTCCAGGATCGGGTCAGCCAGATCCTGGCACAGGTAGTGTCCAGCATCGGACAAATGACTGACTGGGCTGGCAGCGACATCGCGCCGCCACAGGCGGACGAGCGCCAGCAGCTCACACAGATGCTCGGTTCCTACGCGACCGAGGAGCAGCGTCGCAATCACCAGGGCCTGGCCGTCGACGCCGTCGCGCCACAAGCCGTTACCTTTTTCTAGCTCAAGAGTCGCCAATTATGGGAAAGCGAATACTCATTGTCGATGACTCTTCCTCCATGCGAACCGTGGCCGGCATTTCACTGCGCGGTGCTGGTTACGAGGTCCTGGAAGCCGGCAATGGCCAGGAGGGGCTCGCGAAGCTCAAGGGCGAGCGCATTCACCTCATCATCAGCGATGTAAACATGCCCGTCATGGACGGCATTGAGTTCTTGAAAGAGGTCAAGCGCCATCCCGACTACCGTTTCACGCCGGTGATCATGTTGACCACCGAAGCCGGTGAGGACAAGAAGGCGGCGGGACGCGCGGCAGGCGCCAAGGCGTGGATTGTAAAACCCTTCCAGCCCAGCGTCATGCTCGACGCAGTATCGAAGCTGGTGATGGCTTGAGGCACAGGGGGAGACATCTACGATGACAACTACAAGAATCGAGTCGGCCGCGGACGGCATTCGTATTACCGGGGAGATGACGGTTTACACGGCCAGTCAGATCAAACAGCCAATGGTGGACGCAGTCGCTGCCGCTGCGGCAAATGTCCAGCTGGACCTCTCAGGGGTGTCCGAGTTCGATACGGCTGGTGTGCAGCTGCTGCTGCTCGTGCACCGCGAGGCGCTCGCACGCGGCCGCACCCTCCAGTTCGGGGCGGTAAGCGACATCGTCCGGGAAGTGCTCACGCTGTGGGGCGCCCTTGGGCTGCTGATGGACGCTCCGAACAGGGAGACCCGTCCATGAACATGGATGAGGTGCTGCCCACCTTTATCGCCGAGGGCGCCGAAGTGTTGCGGGACCTGGAATCGGGCCTCCTGGCCTGTTCCCAGGGTCAGGCCGACGCCGAGACGATCAATCTGATTTTCCGGGCCGTGCACACACTGAAGGGATCCGCCGGCCTGTTCGGGCTCGACGGCATCGTGGCCTTCGTTCACGGCGCGGAAACGACCCTGGATCAGGTGCGTCAGGGCCATATTCCAATGGACCCGGTCCTCATAAGCGTGCTGCTGCGTTGCAAGGATCACATCGAGTTCCTGCTCGAATCCGTCAGCGCGGGGCCCGGCAGTCCCGCCTATGACGCCACCCATACCGGTGGCGCCGAATTGTCGGCCGCACTGCGTGAGCTCTCCGGTGACTTCGCCGGGGTGAAGCCCGAGCCTGCCGCCGACTCCGTTGCCGCCGTCGTACCACCGCCGAGAAGCGCCCCGTCCAACGTCGGTCGCACCGAGCCGAATCAGTGGCACATAAGCGTGCGATTCGGTCCCGAAGTACTCACCGCCGGAATGGACCCGATCTCGTTCTTGCGTTACCTCGCCAGCTTCGGTCAGTTGCAGGGCATGACCCTGATCGCCGCCGCGCTGCCCGCCGCGGCATTGATGAATCCCGAGCACTGCTACCTGGGATTCGAACTAGGGTTTCGCACCGCGGCGGATCGCGAGAAAATCGAGTCCACCTTCGACTTCGTCAGGGAGGACTGCACGCTGCGGCTGCTGCCGCCCGGATCATCCCACGGCGATTATCACAGACTTCTGCAGGAGGCCGGCGTCGAGGTCGCCGGCATACGTGACATACTGACCTATTGCGCGGGACTATCGGGCCCCGACCTCGAGCAACTGCTGCAGCCGCAAGTGCCCGGCAGCGGGCAGCCGACAGCCCCCGCCCTCCAGCATGCCGCCCCTGCCAGAACAGCAGACGGCGCCGGGCCGGGAAAACCCACCGCATCGACGGTGGACAACCGCACAGTGCGGGTGGCGGCTCAAAAGCTCGACAGTCTGATCACACACATTGGCGAGTTGATCACCGCGGCCGCCGGCGCCAACCTGATTGCCGGGCGCTCCGGCAACGCCGCGCTGCAGGAGTCCACCTCGCGGGTGAGCGCCTTGATCGAACAGGTGCGCGAGGGCGCGCTGCAGCTGCGCATGGTGAAGATCGGCGGCACCTTCAGCCGCTTCCAGCGTGTGGTCCATGACGTCTCGGCGGAACTGGGCAAACAGATACAGCTGGTGGTCAGCGGCGAGGATGCAGAACTGGACAAGACGGTGGTCGAACAGATCGCCGATCCTCTCACTCACCTCGTGCGCAACGCGATCGATCACGGCATTGAAGCGGCCGCCTTGCGCGCCGCGCGCGGCAAACCGCTTGGCGGCACCATCAAGCTCAATGCCTTCCACGACTCCGGCAGCATCGTCATCGAAGTCAGCGATGATGGCGGCGGTCTGAAGCGTGACCGGATACTGGCCAAGGCTCAGGAGCGTGGTCTGATCGAATCCGGACGCACATTGACCGAAAGTGAAATATTCGCACTGATCTTCGAACCCGGATTTTCAACCGCTGAGGCTGTCACCAATCTCTCCGGACGGGGGGTCGGCATGGATGTCGTGAAGCGCAACATCACCGCGCTGCGCGGCACAGTGACCATCCGCAGCACCGAGGGAGTCGGGACGACGATTGCGGTGCGACTGCCGCTCACCCTGGCGATCATCAATGGCTTCCAGGTGGCCATTGGTAATTCGATCTTCGTGCTCCCGCTCGAGAGCGTCGAGGAGTGCATCGAGTTCTCCACCGCCAATGGACATCATTTCACCAGTTTACGCGGCGGTGTGCTGCCGTACATTCATCTGCGCGAACTGTTTGGGACTTCGGCCGCCGCCACACGACGCCAGAGTATTGTCGTGATCAACTATGCCGGCCAGCGTGCCGGCCTGGTGGTCGATGGCCTGCTAGGTGAGTTCCAGACGGTGATCAAACCGCTGGGCAAGATGTTCCGCCAGGTCGAGTGCGTCAGCGGGTCCAGCATATTGGGGACCGGCGATGTGGCCCTGATTCTCGACGTACCTGCCCTTGTTCAACTGGCCATCGCCCGCTCCGGGGCTGCCTTCGGGCAGATCCCGCAGACCGCTGTGGCCTAAACCCAATTATCCTTCTGGAGAGTCCTGCAATGTTCAGCAATATGAAAGTAGCCACCCGTCTTTCGGTGGCCTTTGCCATCGTTCTGCTACTGCTGCTTGCGGTGGTCGGGCTGGGCGTCAGCCGTCTGGCCCTCATCAACGAGGGACTGCGGTCGATCACTGAGGAAAACAACGTTGAGATGGCACATGCGCTGGGCATGCGCAGCGCAGCGTTCGAAACATCGATTTCGATCCGCAATCTGGTGCTGCTCACGGATCCCGTAAAGCTGAAGCAGGAGCAAGCCTCACTGACTGACTCGTACAGCAAGTTCGAGAGCGACGAAACCGCCCTCAGCCAGATGTTCGCGACCATTTCCGGAACGACCCAAACCGAGAAAGACCTGATGTCCCAAATCAGGTCGCAGTGGGCGCCGGTGCGGAAGAACTTGGAAACCACCGCCGGCATCGCCGTCAGTGGCAAGCAGAAAGATGCGTACAAGTACTACATGGAGATCGCCTCGGTACCCGGTAAGGACCTGCGCGCAACGGTACAGAAACTGGCCGACTTCGAGCAAAAACTTAACACCGATGAGGTCGCCAAGGACCACACTACCTATCAAAACGCCCGCTTGTCCATGATCGGGCTGGGAGTAATGGCTGCATTGATGGCGGTACTCTCGGCCATTCTGGTGACCCGCAGCATCCTCAAGCAGCTGGGTGGCGAGCCGGCCTACGCGGCGGAACTCGTGCACGCGGTTGCCGGCGGCAATCTGGATGTCACCGTGCAGACCAGGCACGGCGACTCCAGCAGCATGCTGTTCGCCGTGAGCAGCATGGTCGATCGTCTGAAGCAGGTAATCGCGGGCCAGGCGGCACTCGTGGCGGCCGCAAACCGCGGTGATTTCACCGTGCGCGTGGACCTGAATGGTCTGGCCGGATTCCAGAAGGAAATGGGCGCAGGCCTCAATCAGCTGGTGACCACGACCGGTTCGAGCATCGACGATGTCGCACGCATGATGAAGGCGCTCTCGGAGGGTGATCTCACCCAGACCATCGACAAGGACTACGAGGGTTCCTTCGGTGTAATGAAGGAATACGCAAACGACACGGTGCTGAAACTGTCGATGATCATCACCACGGTCACCGGCGCGGCCAATGCCCTGGCAAGCGCCTCAGAACAGGTGAGCACGACGGCGCAGTCACTGTCCCAGGCGGCCAGCGAGCAGGCCTCCGGCGTCGAGGAGACCAGCGCCTCGATGGAGCAGATCACCGCTTCCATCGCTCAGAACACCGACAACGCCAAGGTCACGGACAGCATGGCCTCGAAGGCGGCTGGCGAGGCGGCCGAGGGTGGCGAGGCCGTCAAGGAAACCGTTGGTGCGATGAAACAGATCGCTCAGAAGATCGGCATCATCGACGATATCGCCTACCAGACCAATCTGTTGGCACTGAATGCCGCCATCGAAGCGGCGCGCGCCGGCGAGCACGGCAAGGGCTTTGCCGTGGTGGCCGCGGAGGTACGCAAGTTGGCCGAGCGCAGCCAGGTGGCAGCGCAGGAGATCAGCACCGTTGCGACCAGCAGCGTGGAGGCTGCCGAGCGTGCTGGCAGCCTTCTGGACCAGATCGTGCCGAGCATCAAAAAGACCTCGGACCTGGTACAGGAAATCTCTGCAGCCTCCCAGGAGCAATCCATCGGGGTCGGGCAGATCAACTCGGCGGTGACGCAGCTGAGCCAGACAACGCAGCAGAATGCCACCTCCTCGGAGGAGCTGGCTTCAACCGCAGAGGAAATGAGCGGCCAGGCCGAACAGCTTCAGCAGACCATGTCGTTCTTCAAGACCGGATCGGCCGCGAAGACTACGAAGGCCTCCGGGTCCACGCGCGCCCCCGGTGCAGCCGCCAAGGCAGGAACGAAAGCCCAGGCGCGGATCGTGGCCGGCAGTCTGGCACTGCAGCCCGATGAGCAGGACGAGTCACAGTTTGGCAAGTTCGAGTAGTCGCTGAAGGTGAATGCTATGACTCAGTCAACTCAGGCCGCCTCCTCCGCGGCGAACACCGTTGCGGACGGGGCACAGACCCATCAGTACCTGACATTCATGCTCGGGGGCGAGCTCTTCGCGATCGGAATTCTGTGCATCAAGGAAATCATCGAATACGCCAGCCTGACCGAAGTACCGATGATGCCGGCCGCGGTGCGCGGGGTGATAAACCTGCGCGGCGCCGTGGTACCCGTCACGGATCTGCTGATTCGCTTCGGCAAGAAGCCCAGCCCGGTCAGCAAGCGTACCTGCATCGTCATCATCGAGGTTACCGGACTGGGTGAACGGCAGGATATCGGCATCGTGGTGGACTCCGTTGACTCGGTACTGGACATTCCAGCCTCTGAGATTGAGCCACCGCCCAGCTTCGGGGCTGGCATCCGCACGGATTTCATCCGCGGAATGGGCAAGGTCAACGGTAAGTTCGTCATCCTGCTGGATGTGAATCACGTACTGGCGGTGGAGGAAATGGCAGCGCTGGCGCATGGATCGCCTCAGGTTGCCGAGCAGGCCGCCTGAATGAGTGCTGCTCACGGCAACGCAATGCAGCCCGATTTGGCGGCGGACCCGGGCGCCTTAACCATTTCGGACCGCGAATTTGCGCAGTTTCAGGTGTTCATATTCGAGGCGGCCGGCATCACGCTGTCCAACACGAAAAAGGCCCTCGTCAACGGCCGGCTTGCGAAGCGCCTCAAACATCTGAACCTGGACAGCTATGGCGAGTACTTCCGCCTGATCAGCAGTGGGAAGGCGCCCGATGAAGTACAGATGGCCATTGATCTTCTCACGACCAATGAGACGTACTTCTTCCGCGAGCCGCAGCATTTCGAGTTCATGAAGGCCGAGTTGGCGAAAGACGTGCAATACGCCAAGCCGTTACGGGTCTGGTGCGCCGCCGCGTCTACCGGTGAGGAACCCTACAGCATCGCAATGCTGCTGGAGGAGTCTTTGGGCTCGCTTGGGCGCCCCTGGGAGATCGTCGCATCTGACATCAGCATGCGTGTACTGGAACGGGCGGCCACGGGCCACTACTCAACCATGCGCACGGGCGGCATCCCACAGCACTACCTGCGCAAGTACTGCCTCAAGGGCATGGGCAAGCAGGCCGGCACCATACTGGTGGAGCGGAAGCTGCGAAAGCAGGTGCAGTTCCGTCAGATCAATCTGAATTCCGCCCTGCCACAGCTCGGAATCTTTGATTTCATCTTTCTGCGCAATGTGCTTCTGTATTTCAACCTCCAGACCAAGCGTCAGGTGGTGAATCGCGTGCTGTCAATGCTCAAGCCGGGTGGCTGGCTTTTCATCAGCCATACGGAAACCCTGCATGACATCTCGGATGCCGTAGAGGCAGTCCGACCCGCCACTTACCGCAAGCGCTAGGTCTGGAGCTGCCCGGATGAATCGCATCAAGGTTATGGTTGTCGACGACTCGGCCGTGGCGCGGCAGGTGGTAGTGGGTCTGTTGCAGGAAGACCCCGGGGTGGAAGTGATCGCGGCGGTATCTGATCCAATCTTTGCCATGCAGAGGATGAAGCTGCAGTGGCCGGACGTGATACTCCTCGATGTCGAAATGCCAAGGATGGATGGCATCACTTTCCTTAAGCAGATCATGTCTGAGCGACCAACCCCAGTCATTATCTGCTCGACACTGACCGAGGCCGGTGCCCCGACTACACTTGAAGCTTTGGCGGCCGGCGCCGTGACCATCATTACCAAGCCGCGCGTTGGACTGCAGCAGTTTCTGCGTGAATCCGCGGCGGAACTGACGGATGCGATCCGTGTGGCGGCGCGCGCCAATGTAAAGCGACTGGGCACCCGCAGCGGACGCGCCGCCTCGGCGCCGATGAAGAATTCGGCCGATGTGATCCTGGCGCCGGCCCGTGAGCGCGCCATGACACAAACCACCGAGCGCGTGATCGTCATCGGCACCTCCACGGGAGGCACCCAGGCACTGCAGGAAGTGCTGGTCGACCTGCCCGCGGTCTCACCTGGCATA
>DATHOA010000259.1:0-19871 GCA_035485475.1 Steroidobacteraceae bacterium
CGAGTTCCTTCGGCTCGCCGCAGCGCCAGGACGGCACATTCGGCAGAATCGCCGTCTCACCCAGGTAGTAGCGGATCATGTCCGGGACATAGGTGTACACCAGCTTGTCATCGGCCACGCCCGCGCCGGGCGCGTTGGCCAGTGCGACCTTGCCATTGGCCCAGGCGCGCATCAGCCCGGGCACCCCGAGCGTCGAGTCGGCGCGAAATGCCTCCGGGTCCAGGAAGTCGTCATCAATGCGCCGATAGATGACATCCACGCGCTGTTCGCCGCGGGTGGTCTGCATGAATACGCAGTCATCCTCGCTCACCCGCAGGTCGCGACCCTCGACCAGCTCGCAGCCCATCTGGCGCGCCAGATAGGCATGTTCGAAGTAGGCCGAATTGTAGATGCCCGGCGTCAGCACCACCACTTCCGGTTTGTCCGCGGTGCGCGCCGACAGCCCCGCCAGCATGTCGTACAACTGCGCCGGATAATCATCGACGGGGAGAATCACGGCGCTGTCGAACAGCTCCGGGAAGACCCGCTTGACGACCTGGCGGTTCTCGATCATGTACGACACGCCCGATGGCACGCGCAGATTGTCTTCCAGCACGTAGACCGTGCCGTCGGCACCGCGGATCAGGTCCGATCCGCAGATATGCGCCCAGCAGCGTGCGGGTGGCGACACGCCCATGCAGTTGGGCCGGAAGTTGCGCGAGGAGGCGATGATGCTGATCGGCAGGATGCCGTCGGCGATAATGCGCTGCTCGTGGTAGATGTCATCGATGAAGCGGTTGAGCGCGGCAACGCGCTGGCGCAGCCCGGCTTCGATCCGGTTCCACTCCTTGCGTGCGATGGTTCGCGGAATGATATCGAGGGGCCAGGAGCGGTCAATCGACCCGCCCTGCTCGTGGTACACCGTAAAGGTGATGCCCATGGCCTTGATGGCGAGTTCCGCGGCCTGCTGGCGCACGCCAATCTCCTCCCCTCCCAGCTCGGTCAGGTAGCGCGCGAGCGCGCGGCCGGCGACACGCGCACCGCCGCCTGGGCCGATCAGCTCATCGTGCAGTCCGGGCGCGGAATACGAGGTCCAGTCAATGCGCATGTCATCTCGACGGGGCGAAGTCGTCAGCACCATACCAGTGCGCATGCGCGGGCTTCAAACAATACGACGCACACGCCGTCTCTTGGTGCGTCGTGTGCCAAATTGGTGCGAACGGAAGGGTGCAATCGCCCCGTATACTGGGACCGCCCTCGAGTTGTGCCGGAGAGCGTCCTTGTCCATCCATATCGCCCTGAACCATGTCACCCACTATCGCTACGACCGACCGGTCGCGCTCGGGGCCCAGGTCATCCGGCTGCGACCCGCGCCTCACTGCCGCACCCGCATCCTCTCGTATTCATTGACCGTCACGCCGGCCGAACACTTCGTCAACTGGCAGCAGGACCCGCAGGCCAACTACCTTGCCCGCCTGACCTTTCCGAATCGCGCCAGGGAATTGCGCATCGAAGTTGATCTGGTCGCCGAAATGGCGGTACTGAACCCCTTCGACTTTTTTCTCGAGCCATACGCACAGCGCATTCCGTTTGCCTATGAAGCCGCCGAGAAGCGCGACCTGGCCCCGTATCTGACCTGCCTGCCCCTGACACCGCGATTGCAGGAGTATCTGGCCGGCATCCCGCGCACCGAAGTCGCCAGCATCGACTTTCTGGTTCAGCTGAATCAATCCCTGTCGCGCGACATCCGCTACCTGATCCGCATGGAGCCCGGCGTGCAGACGCCGGAGGAGACTCTGGCCAAGGGGTCCGGCTCCTGCCGCGACTCCTCGTGGCTGCTGGTGCAGCTGCTGCGTCATCTGGGTCTGGCGGCCCGCTTCGCCTCCGGCTATCTGATCCAGCTGGTCGCCGATGTGAAATCCCTGGACGGCCCCTCCGGCACGGATCACGACTTCACGGACCTGCACGCCTGGTGTGAGGTCTATCTGCCCGGCGCAGGCTGGATCGGTCTGGACCCGACCTCCGGGCTGCTCGCCGGGGAGGGCCATCTGCCATTGGCGTGCACGCCTGAGCCGTCTTCGGCCGCGCCGGTATGGGGACTGGTGGAGGACTCCAAGGTCGAATTCGAACATGTGATGCGCATCGAGCGTATCTGGGAAGCGCCCCGTGTCACGCGGCCCTACACCCCGACGCAGTGGACGCAGATCGAGTCACTCGGTCATGAGATTGACGCGCGGCTCGCGGCGCTGGACGTACGCCTCACCATGGGCGGGGAGCCGACCTTTGTGTCCATGGATGATCCGGATGGTCCGCAGTGGAACACCGCCGCGTTGGGCGCGGACAAACGCCAGCTCGCCGCGCAGCTGTATCATCGCCTGCGCAACCACTACGCGCCGCACAGCCTGGCACACTTCGGCCAGGGCAAGTGGTATCCCGGCGAGCCGCTGCCGCGCTGGTCCTTGAACTGCTTCTGGCGCAAGGACGGCGAGCCCATCTGGAGCAACGCCGAACTGTTCGCCGATGAATCCGTTGACTACGAAGCCTCCGCGGACACCGCCCGGCGCTTCCTGGCCCTGGTGGCGGGGCGCCTTGGCCTGAGCGCCGAGCACATCCTGCCGGCCCATGAAGATGCCTTCTATTACCAGTGGCGTGCGCGGCGCCTGCCGGTCAATGTCGATCCGCTTGCCGCGAACCTGGAGGACGCACTGGAGCAGGCACGGCTTGCCCAGGTGTTCGAACAAGGTCTGCAAAGCCCCGTGGGCTATGTGCTGCCCGTGGGTCGCAACGCGCTCGGCACGCAGTGGCAGACCGGCGCATGGCTGCTGCGCACCGAGCACTGTTACCTGATTCCCGGGGACTCCCCGCTCGGATACCGGCTGCCGCTGGAATCACTACCGTGGGTGAAACCGGAAGATTATCCCTATGTGCATCCGCCGGATCCCGCGCAGGAATTTCCACCGCTGCCCTCCGCGGCGCACATACGCGCGCAACTGTGCGACGCAAGCGTCGAGCGGACCGTGGTCAGGCGTTCCGGCGCCGCAGCGGGCCGTGTGCCAAAGCCGCAGCAGTCCGCCGACTGGATCACGCGCACCGCGATGTGCGCCGAGCCGCGCGCCGGTGTGCTGTATGTCTTCATGCCGCCCACCGACCACCTCGAGGAGTACCTCGAGCTGGTCGCGGCCGTGGAAAGCGCCGCCGAGGCACTCGCCCAACCGGTGATCCTGGAGGGCTACGAGCCGCCGAAGGATCCGCGCCTGCAGCGCTTCAGCGTCACGCCCGATCCGGGCGTCATCGAGGTCAACATCCACCCCTGCGCGACCTGGGGGGAGCTGGTTGACCGCACGACGCATCTATACGAGCAGGCGCATCAGTCACGTCTGTCCACCGAGAAATTCATGCTCGATGGCCGGCACACCGGCACCGGTGGCGGCAATCACTTCGTGCTCGGGGGCGCCACGGCAGCGGACTCACCCTTCCTGCGCCGCCCGGATCTGCTGCGCAGCCTGGTGTCGTACTGGCACAATCATCCCTCGCTGTCGTACCTGTTCTCGGGCCTGTTCATCGGGCCGACCTCGCAGGCACCGCGTACCGATGAGGCACGCAATGACTCCCTGTACGAGCTCGAAATCGCCTTCCAGCAACTGCCCGAAGCAGGCGCCGAATGCCCGCCGTGGCTGGTCGACCGGCTGTTCCGCAACCTGCTCACCGATGTCACCGGCAATACCCACCGCGCCGAGTTCTGCATCGACAAGCTGTACTCGCCCGATGGGCCGACGGGCCGCAATGGCCTGCTGGAGCTGCGCGCGTTTGAAATGCCGCCCCATGCGCAGATGAGTCTGGCGCAGCAACTGCTGCTGCGCTCGCTGGTGGCACGCTTCTGGCGCCAACCCTATGCGCCGGCGCGGCTGGCGCGCTGGGGTACCGAACTGCACGACCGCTTCATGCTGCCGTACTTCGTCGAGCGTGACTTCGCGGATGTCATCGCCGAGCAGAACGCCGCAGGCCATGCGCTGCAGGCTGAATGGTTTGCGCCGCACTTTGCCTTCCGCTTCCCCAGGTTTGGAGATTTCGCCGCCGGCGGGGCCGAAGTGGAACTGCGGCAGGCGCTCGAGCCGTGGCATGTGATGGGCGAACAGGGCGCGGCCGGCGGGGCCGTGCGCTACGTGGACTCATCGGTGGAACGCTTGCAAGTCAAGGTCACCGGTCTGGCCCCGGATCGCTACGCCATCACCTGCAACGGTCGGCGCGTACCGCTGCGTGCGACGGGGCGTGCCGGCGAGTTTGTCGCCGGCGTGCGCTATCGCGCCTGGCAGCCCCCGAATGCGCTGCACCCGACCATCGGGGTCCATGCGCCCTTGACGTTCGATTTGCGGGACCTGTGGATGGAGCGGTCCCTTGGAGGCTGTCAGTATCATGTCATGCATCCCGGTGGCCGCAATTACGCGACGTTCCCGGTGAATGCCTTCGAGTCCGAGAGCCGGCGGCTGGGACGCTTCTTTCGCATGGGCCATACCCCGGGACGCGTGGCCATGCCGCCCGAGGAACCCTCGCTCGAATTGCCGTTTACCCTGGATCTGCGTCGCAGCTGACGGTTCAAAGAGTGATGAGCAGGACCATCGGCCCCGCCACCCCCCGCGCCGCCCATCTGGGCGGCTACACGGCCGACGCGCGCCGTTACGATGAGCTGCTGGACGGCACCGGGGCCATCCGGCCGCACTGGAAGGTGCTGTTTGACCGGCTGGGCACTGAGCCGGGCGCCGATGTGACGCGGCGGGGCATCGAGTTGACCCGCCGGCTGATCACGGAAAACGGCGTTACCTACAATGTCTATGCGGACCCGAAGGGCGCCGATCGCCCCTGGGCCCTTGATCCGCTGCCGCTGATGATGTCGGCGGCCGAGTGGCGCCAGATCGAGCAGGGGGTCGCGCAGCGGGCGCGGGTACTCGATGCGCTGCTGGCCGACCTGTATGGCCCCCAGCGCCTGATCGCCGAAGGGCTGGTGCCGCCCGAACTGCCCTTCGGTCATCCGAATTTTCTCTGGCCCGCACACGGCATCGTGCCACCGGGCGGCACCTGGCTGCACATCTACGCGGTGGATCTGGCGCGCGCACCCGACGGGCGCTGGTGGGTGCTGGCCGATCGGACGCAATCCCCTTCCGGTGCAGGTTATGCGCTGGAGAACCGCGAGATCATCGAGCAGGTGCTGCCGGATCCGATCCGCGATCTGGATGTGCGTAAGTTGCGCGGCTTCTTCGCCGCCCTGCGCGTGAACCTGCTGGACAATGTCGACCCGGGCGACAGTCCGCTGGCCGTGGTGCTGACGCCGGGGCCGTTCAATGAAACCTATTTCGAACACGCCTACCTGGCGCGCCAGCTGGGTGTCGCGCTGGCCGAAGGCACCGATCTGACCGTGCGCAACGACACGGTGTATCTGAAGACGCTCGCGGGTCTGAAGCGCGTCCATGCGATCCTGCGGCGCCTCGACGATGATTTCTGCGACCCGCTGGAACTGCGCAGCGATTCGGCGCTGGGGGTGCCGGGTCTGCTCGGCGCGGTGCGCGCCGGACGGGTGGTGCTGGCCAATGCCTTAGGGACCGGCGTGCTGGAGTCAGCCGCGTGGCTGGGCTTTTACCCCGGGGTCGCGGAGCGCTTGCTCGGTGAGACGCTCATGCTGCCCTCCGTGGCGAGCTGGTGGTGCGGGGAGGAGCCGGCACTGCAATTCGTGCTGGCCAATCTCAATGACCTGGTGATCACCGCGGCCTACCCGAATCAGCATTTCGAGCCGGTGTTCGGCCGCGCACTGGTGGGCTCGGCGCGCGAGGCGATGATCACCCGACTGCGCACCCGCCCCTATGCCTATGTGGCGCAGGAACACCTGGCCTTGTCGCAGGCCCCGGTGCTGCGCGGCAATGGCATATCCGGCTTTACCGCCAAGGCGGTCACCATCCGCGTCTATGCCTTCGCCACTGGCGCGGGCCGCATCGTGATGCCCGGTGGCCTGGCCCGGGTCGCCGCGGACGCCTCGATCAATGCGGTGACCACCCAGCACGGCGGCGCGAGCAAGGACATCTGGGTGCTGCCCGACCCGGAGCATCCCGGACCGCTGCCGGAGTCGACTGCCGGCTCGGCCCGCACCAGCGCACGCCAGGATCTGACGCCCTCGAGGCTGGTCGAGAACCTGTACTGGATGGGGCGCTATACGGTGCGCTGCGAGGACAAGGCGGGGCTGCTGCGCGCCACGCTCGCGGTGCGCGTGGATCCACCGGTGTGGCGCTCCGGGGTGCGCATGTGCCAGCTGCTGGACGTGATCGCAACCGACGCGGATCCGAAGTCCAGCCTCAGCGACGAGGGCGATCCGCACGGATTGGTGGCGGACATCCGGCGGCTGAACTGGTGTGCCTCGCAGGTGCGCGGGCGCCTGTCCGCGGGCTGCTGGCAGGCCGTTTCAAGCCTGCAGCAGCAGCTGCATGCCGGAGTGATCGCACGCGAGGCGCCGCGCCAGACACTTGACCGGCTGCTGTTGTCGCTGGCCGCGCTGACCGGATTCGCGTTGGATGACATGACTCAGGATGCCGGCTGGCGGCTGCTGCGCATCGGCCGCCGGCTGGAGCGCCTGCAGTTCGTGGCGCGGCTGCTCGCGCAGCATCTGTCAGCGGACACGGCCAAGCAGCATGGCCACGTGGAGTGGCTGCTGAACGTGTGCGACAGCCTGCGGATCTACCGTCCACGCTATGTGGCCGCGCCGCGGCTGGGTCCGACGCTGGACCTGCTGATCCGCGACGCCGAGCATCCCCGCGCCCTCGCCTTCCAATCCCAGGCCATCACACGCGACATGCAAAGGCTTGCCGAGATCCTGCAGCTTGAGACCGGCGATGCGCTGGATGAGCCGATCCCCGCGCTGACGGACTCGCAACTGATGGTGCTGGAGGGGGACGGGCCGGCGGCCGCGGCCGCGCGCCAGCACCTGGCCGTACGCCTGCAGAAACTGGCGATTGCCGCCAGCCAGTTCTCGGATCGACTGTCAATGCGTCAGTTCTCGCATACCAGCCTGGATTCACAGGTGCTGGCAACATGAGCTTCGCACAGCAATACCGCATCACTCATGAAACGCGCTACGTGTATGCCGCCACTGTCGTGCATGCGCATCACCTGCTGCACCTGGTACCGCGGCCCACGGCCTACCAGCAGTGTCTCGAATACGCGCTGCAGATATCCCCGGCGCCCACCCACCGACGCGATGAAATCGACGCGTTCGGCAATCCGGTGACGCGCGTGGAGATGCAAAGCCGGCACCGCGAGCTCAACGTGACGACTGCCATGCAGGTGGCGGTGCATCCCCGGCCGAACGTGCCGGCGGATGAAACCCACGCGTGGGAGCGGGTCGCCGCCAATCTCGCCTACAACGGTCATTGGCCGGCGCGCACCAATCTGGAAACCTGCCGCTTCCGACACGAGTCGCCGTATGTGCGCGTCAAACGCGCCTTCACGGACTTCGGTGCGGATTGCTTCGTGCCGGGCAAGCCCGTGCTCAGCTGTGCCAGCGACCTGATGCATACCCTGCACCGCGAGCTGCGCTACGCACCGGGGGAAACCGAGGTGTCTACGCCATTGATGGAAGTGCTGGAAAAGCGCCACGGCGTCTGCCAGGACTTCGCGCACCTCATGATCGCCTGCCTGCGCTCGCGCGGTCTTGCCGCCCGCTATGTCAGCGGCTACATCCGCACCGACCCGGCACCGGCCGCGGCGCCGGATGCCGCGCTCATCGGCGGCGGCGCGTCGCATGCCTGGGTCGCGGTGTATAGTCCACCGTTCGGCTGGATCGAGCTGGACCCGACCAACGACATCTGGGTGGGGGTCGAGCACGTGGCCGTCGCATGGGGACGTGATTTCGGGGACGTCTCGCCATTGCGCGGAATCATCCTCGGAGGCGGCAGCCACAAACTGTCCGTCAATGTCACGGTAGAGGCCCTCGACGCGCCGCACTGACCTGCGCGGGGTCCACCCCAAGGTGCTCGAATTGGACACGACTTCGGAAGTTGTCACGCCGGCCCAGGCCCTGCACAAGACCGCCATGTCGGTACTGCTGGCCATCAGCTTCAGCCATCTGCTCAATGACATGATGCAATCGCTGCTCCCGGCGATGTATCCGATGCTCAAGAGTTCCTACCGGCTGTCGTTCGTGCAGATCGGCCTGCTCACCTTCACCTACCAGATTACCGCCTCGCTCCTGCAGCCCATCATCGGCGCGTTCACCGATCGCAAGCCCAAGCCCTACTCGCTGGCGGTGGGCATGGGCTTCACACTGTGCGGCCTGCTGCTGCTCGCCGCGGCGCACAGCTTCGCCCTGCTGCTGATCGCCGCCGCCCTGGTCGGAACCGGATCGAGCGTGTTCCATCCGGAATCCTCGCGCGTCGCACGCATGGCTTCTGGCGGTGCCCATGGCCTGGCGCAATCCATCTTCCAGGTCGGCGGCAATGTCGGTTCTGCGATTGGTCCACTGCTGGCGGCCTTCATCGTGCTGCCACTGGGACAGAAAAGCGTTGCCTGGTTCGGGCTGTGCGCCCTGCTGGGCATCTTCGTGCTGACCCAGGTCGGCCACTGGGCGCGCAAGCACGGACTGGCACGCCTCGCGCCGCGTGCGGCCAGGGCGGGCGCGGCCCCCGCGATGAGTGCGGCGCGGGTGCGCGGGGCCATCGCGGTGCTGCTGGCGCTGATATTCAGCAAGTACTTCTACCTCGCGAGTCTGACCAGCTACTACACCTTCTACCTGATCGAGCATTTTCGGGTCGATGTGCGCAATGCCCAGATCATGTTGTTCACCTTCCTCGGCGCCGTGGCCCTGGGCACCATTTTCGGCGGCCCATTGGGCGATCGTTTCGGGCGCAAGATCGTGATCTGGGTGTCGATTCTGGGCGTGCTGCCCTTCACGCTGGCTTTGCCGCACGCCAACCTGTTCTGGACGGGAGTACTGACCCTGCCGATCGGCTTCATCCTGGCATCGGCTTTTCCGGCGATCGTGGTCTATGCCCAGGAGCTGATGCCCGGCAAGACCGGCACGGTGGCGGGCCTGTTCTTCGGATTTGCCTTTGGCATGGGCGGAATCGGCGCCGCGGTGCTGGGTGCCCTGGCCGATGCCACCAGCATCGAGTTCGTCTACCGCGTTTGTGCGTGGCTGCCGCTGGTCGGTGTACTGGCCGTATTGCTGCCGAAAGTCGAATGAAAACAGCGCGGGGCCACGCAAGCCAGTCAACTCCTACACGGAATCGCGCTATCCGGCCGCGGGCCAGGGCATACGCTAGCACCGATGCGGACCGCGAGCAGACTCAGTGCCAAGTGAACAAGATCTTTACCTGTTCCGTGAAGGAACCCAGGCGAACCTGCATCGCTTTCTCGGCTGTCACATCCTCGGCGACAACGCGGGCGCCCGCTTTGCCGTGTGGGCACCGAACGCCTCCGCCGTAGCGGTAATCGGCGACTGGAACGGCTGGGGCCCCGCGGCCGACCCGCTCGCGTTGCGCACCGATGGCTCGGGAATCTGGGAAGGCACGGCCGCTGGCGTCCAGCACGGCCACGCCTACAAGTATCGGATCGTGTCGCGCGAGAGCGGTCGGGTGCTGGAGAAAGCCGACCCCGTAGGCTTTTACTGCGAGGCACCCCCGGCCACCGCCTCACGCGCCTGGGCGCTGGACTACGCCTGGCGCGACGCGCAGTGGATGGCGGCGCGCGCGGCCCATAACAACCTCGCTTCGGCAATGGTGGTGTACGAGGCGCACCTGGGCTCGTGGCGCCGCAAGGATGGCGCCTTCCTCAACTATCGCGAACTCGCCCACGCGCTGGCCGAGTATCTGAATGATCTGGGCTTCACTCATGTCGAACTGATGCCCATCACCGAGCATCCGTTTTACGGGTCATGGGGCTATCAAACGACCGGCTATTTCGCACCGACGGCCCGTTATGGGACACCCCAGGACCTGATGTACTTCGTCGATTTCCTTCATCAGAAGGGCATTGGCGTCATCCTGGACTGGGTGCCCTCGCACTTCCCGATGGACGCGCACGGCCTGGCCGATTTCGACGGCACGCATCTGTACGAGCATGCCGACCATCGCCAGGGATTCCACCCGGAATGGAATTCGGCCATTTTCAATTACGGGCGCGACGAAGTGCGCAGCTTCCTCACCTCTTCGGCGCTGTTCTGGTTCGAGAAATACCATATCGATGGCATTCGGGTGGATGGCGTGGCTTCCATGCTGTATCTGGATTACGCGCGCAAGGCCGGCGAGTGGATTCCCAATCGCTTCGGTGGCCGCGAGAATCTCGAAGCGATTCAGTTTCTGCGCACGCTCAACGAGGCGGTCTACCGGGACCATCCGGACACAACGATGATCGCCGAGGAATCAACGGCGTGGCCCATGGTGTCGCGGCCGGCCAGCATGGGCGGCCTCGGATTCGGCTTGAAATGGAATATGGGCTGGATGCACGACACGCTCGCCTACCTCCAGGACGATCCGCTGTATCGCAGGTACCAGCACGGCGAGCTGACGTTTTCGATGCTCTATGCGTTCACCGAGAACTTCGTCCTGCCGCTCTCCCATGACGAGGTCGTATACGGCAAGGGTTCGCTGATCGGCAAGATGCCCGGTGATGACTGGCAGAAGTTCGCGAATCTGCGCGCCCTCTACGGCTACATGTGGGGCCACCCCGGCAAGAAGCTGCTGTTCATGGGCGGGGAATTCGGGCAGCGGCGCGAATGGACGCACGATGCCGAGCTTGAATGGTGGGTGACGGAGCGGCCGGAGCACGCCGGGGTTCGCCGCTGGGTACGGGATCTGAACCGCGTGTACCGGCAGGAACAATCGCTGCATCAGATCGATTTTTCCCCCGACGGATTCGAATGGATCGATGCGGACAATGCGCCATTGAGCGTCACCTCGTTCGTGCGCAAGAGCGCCGCTGGCGCCCCGGTGCTGGTGGTGACGAATTTCACGCCCGTGCCGCAGCGCAATTTTCTGCTGGGAGTGCCACAGCGCGGCATATGGCGCGAAATCCTCAACAGTGATGCACGTGAATACGGTGGCTCCGGATGGGGCAATCTCGGCGGCGTCGAATCGGCCCCCGTGGGTGCCAATGGCCGGCTGGATGCGCTGAATCTGAACTTGCCGCCGCTTGCCACCATCATGTTGCGTTGGGAAGCCGATGGCTAGGAAAGGCCACAAGGACCCAGGCGTCGGTGCTGCCGGGCGCAGCGCGGAAGGCCGCATCCGCGCCGTGATCGACGCGGTTGCGCCGGTGGTCGATGCGGGACGGTTTCGGGCCAAATGCATCGCGGGCGAGGCGGTGCGCATCGAGGCGCACTGTCTCACCGACGGGCACGACAAGCTCGGGGTCGTGCTGCGTTGGCACGCCATCGAGGAACCCGACACGTACGAAGTCGAGATGACGGCGCAGGTTAATGATGTGTGGACGGCGCAGTTCACGCCCCCAGTACCGGGACGCTATCGCTACACCGTACTGGCCTGGGTCGATCACTTCGAATCCTGGCGCCGCGAACTGGAGCGGCGCAATGATCTGGCCGATATTCGCATCGCCCTGAACGTCGGCGCCGTCCTGATCGATGCCGCCGCGGCGCGCGCCAGTCCCCCGGATGCGACGGCGTTGGCGAACTGGGCCAACCTGCTGCGCACCACGGCCGCGGATGGCAGCGGCCTGTCCGACGTGGCCGCCATGCAGGGAGTCGGGCTGGATCCGGCCAAAGGCGCGATCGCGAAACGCTACGCGGACCGCCGCTTCGCCGCCAGCAGCACCCTCGAGCTGGTGGCGGATCGCAAGCGCGCGCAGTTCAGCAGCTGGTACGAACTATTTCCCCGCCTCGCGCCCACGGAGCACGGTCCGCACGGCACCTTCCGCGACGTGCAGGCGCGCCTGCCCTATCTGGCGCGGATGGGTTTCGATGTCTTGTACATGCCCCCCATCCATCCGATCGGCCTCGTCAATCGCAAGGGCGCCAATAATTCCCTCGTGTCCGGTCCGCAGGATGTCGGCAGTCCCTGGGCGATCGGCTCCGCGCAGGGCGGCCACAAGGATATTCTCCCCGAATTAGGCTCGCTCACCGACTTCAAGGCGCTGCTGGGCGCGGCGCGCGCGCTCGGCATCGAGATCGCGCTCGACCTGGCCTTCCAATGCGCCCCCGACCATCCGTATGTGAGTGAACATCCGGAGTGGTTCAAGCATCGCCCGGACGGCAGCGTGCAGTACGCGGAGAATCCGCCCAAGAAATACCAGGATATCTATCCGTTCGATTTCGAAAGCGAAGATTGGCGCGGCCTGTGGGATGAGCTCAAGAGCATCATGGATTACTGGATCGCGCAGGGCGTGCGGATCTTTCGCGTCGACAATCCGCATACCAAGGCATTCGCCTTCTGGGAGTGGAGCATCGGCGAAGTCACGCGCGTGCATCCGGATGTGATTTTCCTCGCCGAGGCCTTCACCCGGCCCAAGGTGATGCAGCGGCTGGCAAAGCTTGGCTTTACGCAGTCCTATACCTACTTCACCTGGCGCACCACCAAGCGCGAGCTCATCGAGTACTTCACCGAACTGAGCCAGGGGCCGGGACGGGACTATTTCCGCCCGAACGTGTGGCCGAACACCCCCGACATTCTCCAGGAGGCTCTGCAGTCGGGCTTGCGCAGCGTGTTTGCCGCGCGGCTCATACTGGCCGCGACGTTGGCCGCGAACTATGGAATCTACGGTCCGGCCTACGAATTGATGGAAAGTGCGGCACGCGAACCCGGCAGCGAGGAGTACCGCGACTCGGAGAAGTATCAGCTGCGTCACTGGGACTTCGACCGCCCGGACAGCCTGTGGCCGCTGATCGCCAGGATCAACCGCATTCGCCGCGACAATGCGGCGCTGCAGTCGGACCGCACCCTGACGTTCTGCTCCATAGACAATGATCAGCTCATTGCCTATGTGAAGCACGACAGCGCCAGCGGCAATGTCGTCCTGACGGTCGTCAACCTCGATGCGCACAATACGCAATCAGGCTGGCTCAGCGTGGATCTGGCGCAACTGGGACTGCCGGCCGATCAGCCCTACCAGGTTCACGATCTGCTGAGCGATCAGCGCTATCAATGGCAAGGCGCAACCAATTTCGTCATGCTCGATCCACACCGGATACCCGCCCACGTATTCCGCATCCGCCGCCATGTCCGGCGCGAACAAGATTTCGACTACTTTCTGTAAGCCGCGCCTATGAAAGACGTTCCGACACCGCCGCAGGAGTCCGCCACGCCATCGGGGCTCAGCGTCGATGATCCGCTGTGGTACAAGGACGCGGTCATCTATCAGCTCAACGTCAAGGCCTTCCTGGACTCGAACGACGATGGCATCGGGGACTTCGCCGGCCTCACCGCCAAGCTGGGCTACATCCGCGACCTCGGCGTCAATACCATCTGGCTGATGCCCTTCTATCCGTCACCCCTGAAGGATGACGGCTACGATATTGCCGAGTACACGAACATCCACCCGCAGTTCGGCACGCTCGATGACTTTCGCGCCATGCTGGTCGAAGCCCACCGGCTTGGACTCAAAGTCGTCACCGAACTGATCATCAATCACACCTCGGATCAGCATCCGTGGTTTCAGGCGGCCCGCAAGGCCGCACCAGGTTCACCTGAGCGGGACTTCTATGTCTGGAGCGACAACGATCAGAAATACCTGGGCACGCGCATCATTTTCGTCGATACGGAAAGCTCCAACTGGACCTGGGACCCGGTGGCCAAGGCCTACTACTGGCACCGCTTCTTCAATCATCAGCCGGACCTGAACTTCGACAATCCGCAGGTCCTGGAGGCGGTGCTGCGCATCATGCGTTTCTGGCTCGACATGGGCGTCGATGGGTTCCGGCTCGATGCGATCCCCTACCTGGTCGAGCGTGAGGGTACGAACAACGAGAATCTTCCCGAGACCCACGATGTGATCCGCAAGCTGCGCGCCGCCATCGACGCGAACTACAAGAACCGCTTCCTGCTCGCCGAGGCCAATCAATGGCCCGAAGACGTGCGCGAGTATTTCGGGGATGGCGATGAGTGCCACATGGCCTATCACTTTCCCCTCATGCCGCGCATCTATATGTCCATCGCGCAGGAGGACCGTTATCCCATCACCGAGATCATGCAGCAGACCCCCGACATTCCGGACGCCTGCCAGTGGGCCATCTTTTTGCGCAATCACGATGAGCTGACGCTCGAGATGGTGACCAGCAAAGAGCGCGACTACATGTACACGACGTATGCCTCGGACGTGCGGGCGCGCATCAATCTGGGCATTCGCCGGCGGCTGTCGCCGCTGATGGAGAACGATCAGGATCGGATCAAGCTCATGAACAGCCTGCTGCTGTCGATGCCGGGCTCGCCCATCCTTTATTACGGCGATGAGATCGGCATGGGCGACAATGTGTTCATCGGCGACCGCAATGGCGTGCGCACACCGATGCAGTGGAGTCCGGATCGCAACGCCGGTTTCTCACGCGCGGATCCGCAGCGGCTGTACCTGCCCCCCATCATGGATCCGGTCTACGGCTACCAGGCGACCAATGTCGAAGCACAGATACGTGACCCGAGCTCACTGCTGAGCTGGACCAAGCGCATGCTGGCCGTACGCAAGACCAGCCAGGCCTTCGGGCGCGGCGCGCGACGGTTCCTGAAACCCGGCAACCGCAAGATCCTGGCGTACCTGCGCGAATACGGCGAGGACACCATCCTGTGTGTGGCCAATCTGTCGCGATCGGCGCAGCCCGTTGAGCTCAGTCTGGCGCCATTCAAGGGCCGCGTCCCGGTCGAAATGCTCGGCCGCACGACGTTCCCGCCGATCGGCGAACTGCCCTACCTGCTCACACTGTGCGCCTACGGTTTTTATTGGTTCAAGCTGACCTCGGACGCCGAGGGTCCCGCCTGGCACGAGCAGATCTTCTCCATCGACGAACGGCCGGTGCTGGTGCTGTTCGATGGATGGAACACTTTGTTCCGCGATCGGGTAATGCCCTGGCGCATCGGCATGGCAGAGAAGACCCGTGTGCAGTTCGAGACCGATACGTTGCCGCGCTTCATCGAAACGCAACGTTGGTACGCGGCCAAGGGCGTGCCGATCGAGCGCGCCCGCATCACCGATTACGTGGAATGGCAGGCCGGCAAATGCAGCTGGGTGGTGGCGCTGCTCGAGGTGGGTACGGCGCCGGAACCGGCCATGTACTTCATGCCGCTGGCACTGGCGTGGGAAGCCGATGAGGATCGCGTCCGCAACCTGACGACGGCCGCCATTGCGAAGATCCGCCAGCAGGCCAACGTGGGCCTCATGGGTGATGCCTTTGCGGATGAAGCCTTTTGCCACGCCGTTGTCGGCGCCATGGCCAAACGCCGCGAAGTGCCGACGGCGCAAGGCAAGCTGCAGTTTCGGCCGACGACGGCCTTCGAGGCGCTGGCCGGCGAGGACTACAACTCGCTCCCCGTGGCCCGGCCGCAGGGCTCGAGCTCCAACACCGTGGTCATCCTGGGGGAGCGCCTGGTACTGAAGGGGTACCGCAGGCTGCGGGCCGGCGCCAGCCCCGAGCTTGAAATGGGACTGTATCTGACCGAAGTGGTGCGATTTCCAAACTGTGCGCCGCTGGCCGGCACGCTCGAGTACTTGGGCAGCGACGGGCAAACCAGAGTGCTCGCCATGCTGCAGGCGTACGTGGCCAACCAGGGCGACGGCTGGACGTATGCGCTGGAGTACCTGCGGCGCCATCTGGAGGAACATCGCACGGCGCCGGCCACCGATGACCTGCCCGTCGATGCGCACAAGGCCTTTCTCATTCTGATCCGCACCCTCGGCCAGCGTACGGCGGAACTGCATCGCGCCCTGGCGAGCGGCAGCGGCAACGCGGATTTCGCACCGGAGCCGCTCGCGCCCGCGGATTTCGAGGCCTACCGCGCACGCGCGCTGGCCGAAGCGCGCGGCGCACTGGCGCTGCTGAAATCCAACCTCGAGCAGATTCCCGCCACCGATCGCGCCAAGGCCAACGAGGTGCTGGCACAGCAGGAGCAGCTGCTCGCGCGGCTGGCGGCGGCGGCAACACAGGAGGGCAAGGGCCGCAAGATCCGCATTCACGGCGACTATCATCTCGGACAGGTCCTGGTGACACGCAATGACTTCGTCATCGTCGACTTCGAGGGCGAACCGGGCCATAGCCTCGAGGAGCGACGCGCCAAGCAGTCACCGCTGCGCGACGTCGCCGGCATGTTGCGCTCATTCAGCTACGTGGAGCACAGCGCGCTGCGCAACGTCGCGCACGATGAAGTCGAATTCGCCAAGCTCGCACCGCTGGCTCATGCCTGGGCGCGGCAGGTACGCGAGGCCTTCCTCGGGGCCTATGACGCGGAAGCGCGGCGCGCGGCGCTCTACGGCTCATTCACCCCGGGCCAGGGGCTGCTCGGGCTGTTCGAACTTGAAAAGGCCCTGTACGAACTGCGCTACGAACTGAGCAACCGTCCAACGTGGGCGGGTATTCCGTTACAGGGGATCCTCGAATCCGTGGGAGACGTTCATGCAATCCATTGACATACTGGTCGACACCACGCGCGAGTTTTTTCATCAGGTCGCCGCCTTGCTGCCGCGCCTGGCGCTGGCGCTGGCCGTTGCCGTATGCGGCTGGCTGGTGGCCAAAGCCGTGCGCTTCGCAATCGAGAAGGGCTTGCGCGCGGTCAATTTCAACGTGCTGACGCAGCGCGCCGGTACGGATCATTTCCTGCAATCGGCGGGTTTGCAGGGCGATACCACCACGCTGTTCGGGCTGCTCGGGTACTGGATGGTGCTGGTCGCCGCACTGATGGTTGCCTTCAACGGCCTGGGGCTCACCTACGCCACGGATCTGCTGCAGCGCGTGGAACTGTTCGGGCCGAAGGTTCTGGTGGCCGGGCTGGTCGTCGTGCTGGGGTCGTATTTCGCCCGCTTCGTGGGCGAGGCGGTCAACCGGTTCTGCACCGACGCCCACGTTCCCGACGCCGATATCCTCGGCAAGATCGCCCGCTATCTCATCATGACATTCGTCGTGATGATCGCGCTCAGCCAGGTCGAAATCGGCGGCGACATCGTGCAGCGAACCTTCCTGATCATTCTGGCCGGCGTGGTCCTGGCCTTGGCGCTCGCGTTCGGACTCGGCGGCAAGGATTGGGCCGCGGCCATGCTCGAACGCTGGTGGCCGCGCCACAAGTAAGGAATGATCCAGAATGGAACGGCTGGCGAATCTTGAATAAAATCAGTGCCGTCAGTTCTCATTAACGGAGTTTAACAATCCGGCCAGTGTGGCTGAACTCCTGTCCTTCCAGAATGCCGCTGGCGTAATCTCGGGCGAGCCTGGCTCGGGGTACCCCTTTGCCCGATGGCGTCACGATCAAACAAACGGAATGACTGAATTGACCGCTTCCGACGGCAGTCGCACCCCCCGGCGAGCGAGCGCCCTGTGGCGCGGCGTCCGCGCTACTACGCTGACCTCCTCCCTCGTGCTGTCGGCCTGCAACCTGGGACCACACTATGTGCGCCCGGACATACCGGCGCCGGCGACATGGACGCCGGTGACTCCTGAATCGACCCCGTCCCAGGCCAGGCTACCCGATGCGACCACCTGGCCGGACGCGCAGTGGTGGCACGGGTTTGGTTCACCCGACCTCGACCGGCTCATCGATCAGGCGCAGCAGGCCAACGATGACCTGAAGGCTGCCATGGCTCGGGTGCAGCAGTCGGATGCCCAGGTGCGCATCGCCGGCGCGCCGTTGCTGCCATCGCTCCAGGCCGGCTTCACGCCCGCGCGCCAACGCATGATCCTGCCCAATGGCACCAACCAGGCCATCTCGGTCACGACGTTCACCGCGCAGCTCAGTGCGGCCTACGAGCTGGACTTCTGGGGTCGCAATGCGGCCCTGCGTGCGTCTGCCGTGGCGCAGGACTTCGGCAGCCGCTACGACCGCGAGACCGTGCAGCTATCACTGATCGCCTCGGTGGCGAGTACCTACTTCACGGCGCTGTCGCTGCGTGACCGGGTCGAGGTGGCCACCAACAATCTGACGAATGAGCGTGAAACCCTGCGCGGCTTGCAGTTCGAGCAGCGCGTCGGCACGGCCACCGCGCTGGATGTGGCGCAACAGCAATCACTGGTGGACACCGAGGATGCGACACTGCCGGCGCTGCGTGCCCAGCTGTCGCATAGCCTGGCGGCGCTGGCCATCCTGGTCGGAACCACCCCGGACCAGTTGCAGCTGGGGCAGGCCACCCTCGATCAGATCGCTGCGCCACCGGTCATGACAGGGCTACCGGCGCAACTTCTGGCACGACGCCCCGACGTCGCCTCCGCCGAGGCGCAACTGATTGCCGCCAACGCCAACGTGCGCGCCGCGCGCGCCGCGTTCTTTCCTACCATCCAGCTGACGG
The DNA here is from genome assembly GCA_035485475.1 of Steroidobacteraceae bacterium. Taxonomy (GTDB): domain Bacteria; phylum Pseudomonadota; class Gammaproteobacteria; order Steroidobacterales; family Steroidobacteraceae; genus DAIDKA01. Next base: position 18,442 of record DATHOA010000259.1, read on the forward strand.
CGAGTGGCGGCGTGCAAAGCAGCGCCCTGTCCACGCTGCTGTTGCCGGGCAGTCGGATTTTCGACATCGGTGCCGGTATCACCCAGCCGATTTTTGAGGGCGGCCAGCTCGCCGGCACCTATGCGCAGACCAAGGGACGCTACGGGGAACTGCTGGCCGACTATCACAAGGCCGTGATCTCGGCCTTCGGCAACGCCCAGGATTCCCTGACCGAGGTACACGAAGCGGCGGAACAGCAATTGCGTCAGGACCGGGCTACCCAGACGGCGCGGCGTGCCTATGATTTCTCGCAGCAGCAGTTTCATGCCGGAACCATCAACATACTTACCGTCCTCACCACCGAAACCGCCTTGCTGACCGCGCAGGACACACAGGCGCAGGTCCGGCTCGCGCATTTATCGGCGCTGGTCAACCTCTATCAGGCGCTTGGCGGCGGCTGGGACACTCAACAGGAGCAGACGACAATGAGGGGCGAACCATGAGCGGTCCAATGAGGTGGCTGGGCCGGCCGCGGGTGGCCCTTACCGTCACGGCCATCCTGCTCGTGGTCGCCGTGGTCTGGTCGTACACACGCCATGGCGCCCAGGCGGCCGACACGCGCGCCGCACCGGTGGCGGTCCCGGTCGACGCCGCCACGGTGGAGCGCAAAGATGTTCCCGGCTACCTGGAAGGGCTGGGTACGGTGCAGGCCTTCTATACCGTCAAGGTCACCGCCCGCGTGGATGGCACGCTGGATACGGTAGCGTTCACCGAAGGGGAAACTCTGAAAAAGGGTCAGCTGCTGGCGCAGATCGATCCGCGGCCGTTCAAGGCGGCGCTCGACCAGGCCCTGGCGCAGCGCGCCAAGGATGAGGCGCAGCTGGCGAATGCGCGCCGCGATATGGACCGATACATGGAACTGGCGCCCCAGGATCTGGCCAGCAAACAAACCGTGGACACCCAGCGCGCCACGGTCTCCGTCGCCGAGGCAACACTCAAGGGCGATGATGCCACGGTCGAGAACGCGCGCACCCAGCTCAGCTACACGACCATCACCGCACCCATCAATGGCCGCACCGGCATTCGCCAGGTGGATCCGGGCAACATCGTGCATGCCACCGACACCACCGGCATTGTCGTCATGACGCAGCTGCAGCCCATCTCGGTGATGTTCACGCTGCCGGAGGATGAGGTGCCGAAGATGACGGAGGCGCTGTCGAACGGCACGCCCAGCGTCGTCGCGCTGGCGCGTGATGACGGCACGGTGCTCGACTCGGGCACCGTGGCCTTGCTCGACAATCAGATCGACCAGACCAGCGGCACGATCCGCGTCAAGGCGACCTTCCCGAACTCCCACCAGCGGCTGTGGCCCGGCGAGTTCGTGAGCGCGCGCGTGCTGGTGAACATGCACAAACAGGCGCTGACCATTCCGGCGGCGGCCCTGCAACGTG
>DATHOA010000260.1:0-8111 GCA_035485475.1 Steroidobacteraceae bacterium
GACGTTGATTTCAGCAGCATCGGCACCGTCGGCACCCTGTACGACATGGATCAGATCGAAGTATTGCGCGGTCCGCAGGGCACCCGCTACGGGGCGAATGCGCTGGGCGGGCTCATCGCCATGCAAAGCGCCGCACCGGCCGACGAATTTGGTGCGCGCGTGGACCTAAGCGGCGGCGACTACGATACCCGCTCCTATGGTGCCATGGTCACCGGCCCGGTCACGGCGCTGGATTCGAGTTTCCGGATCGCGGTACAGCAGTACTCCAGCGATGGTTTCTATCGCAACGAATACCTTGGACGCAACAGCACGGACGGTGATGACGAGCTCACCGTCCGCGCCCGCTGGCGCCTGCAACCCTCGGATGACCTGCGCATCGATCTGACTGTGTTCGACATCCGCGTCAACGATGGCTACGACGCCTGGGATCTGGCCAACAACCGTACCACGCAGAGCGATCAGCCGGGTCAGGACGGCCAGGACTCCGCGGCGTCGTCGCTGAAAGTCACCTACGCTGGACTGGGGCCCACCACGCTCACCTTCATCGGTACTTTCGCCAATTCCCACATTCGCTATTCGTTTGATTCGGATTTCGGCAATCCCATCCTGTGGGCACCGATCACCGATGAGTATTCCGACTCGCAGGTGCGCGAACGGCGCACCCACACTCTGGAGGCGCGTCTGGCCAATACCACACCGGCGACGGTGAACTGGCTGGTGGGGGTCTATACGCTGAATCTGTGGGAAAGCCTGGATGACACCGCGCCGGGCTTGTATGCCGATCCCAGTAATCCGCAGAACGATCTGCAGTCGCAGCTGATCACGGACAGTCATTTTCATTCCGTCAATTCCGCGATCTTCGGTGCGCTGGATGGCGCGCTGGGCCCGCGCTGGCACTGGAACCTCGGCGCCCGGGCGGAACGGCGCACGGCGGACTATCACGATGTGACCAATGATCTGGATAATCCGGATCCGCTCTACCATGACTTCGCGCCAGTGAATCATCTGTGGGGCGGCAATGCTTCGCTGGAGTACCAGGTGGCGGCTCTCCAGAATCTGTATGTGAACGTGGGGCGTGGCTACAAGGCGGGCGGTTTCAACCTAGGGCTGGATTTGCCCGCCAACCAGATCCAATACCAGCCGGAGTCCGACGTCAATTTCGAAACCGGCTACAAGGCGGACCTGTTTGCACACCGGCTGCGTGTGGATGCGGACGTGTTCTACACCCACCGCACGGGCTTGCAGCTGCAGACCGGGGAACAGGTGGTGCCGAATGATCCCACGACCTTCGTGCTGTACAACGTCAATGCACCCAGTGGCCGCAACTACGGTTTCGAGTCGGACCTTGCCTGGACGCCGGTGGATATCATCGAGCTGGGTGCCTCCATGGGCGCGCTCAACTCCAGCTACCACGGTCTGACCCTGGATGGCGCGGTGCTACCGGACCGAGCCTTGCCGCATGCGCCCAGCTGGCAAGGTTCGGTGTCGGGAACACTGCATGCGCGCGCGGGTCTGTATCTGCGGGCCGACATCACCGGACGCGGCAGCTTCTACTATGATCTACCGGCGCTCGACCCATACACCAGCCATGCCTATGTGCTGTTGAATCTGAAGGCCGGCGTGATCCGCGATCGTTGGTCGGCGGATGTCTGGGTGCGCAACGTCACGGATCGCAACTATGCCGTGCGCGGCTTCTATTTTGCAGATGTACCGCCGAACTTTCCCTACCAGCAGTTCGTGCAGCTGGGCGCGCCACGTCAATTCGGTGCGACCCTGTCCTACGCCTTCAATTGAGCAAAAGGGGCACTCCCATGGATATCGCCGTTGAGCTGAGCCTGTACCCACTGGAGCCGGACCGGGTGCCGAAGATCAAGGACTTCATCGATCGCTTGAACACCGCCGGTGGTGTGCGTGTGATCACCAACAGCCTCAGTACCCAGGTGGTGGGGCCCTTCGATCTGGTGTTCGCCGCGCTGGCGCACGAGATCCGCACCACCTTCGGACAGGTGGACAAGTCCGTGGTGGTCATGAAAATCATCGGACCATTGACGGATTCGGGCCTGATCCGGTGATGACGGCGATCATCGCGGCACTGCAGGCGATGTCCATGGCCGAGGTGATCGCGGTGATCCTTGGCGTGGCCTACCTGGTGCTGGCCGTCAAGCGCAGCCGTTGGTGCTGGGTGGCCGGTGGCATCAGCTCGGCCATCGTCATCTGGCTGTCGGCGCACAAGGGGCTGCCAATGCAGGCTGGCCTCAACGTCTACTACGTGGTCGTTTCCGTCTACGGGTACTGGCGCTGGACCGACGCACAGATTCCACGCCCGGCGGTGTCGCTGCTGCCGCTGCGCTGGCATGTGATGGGGACCGTTGCGGTGGTGCTGGTCAGTGTTCTTACCGCGCAATACCTGGTCCGCGAGACCCAGGCCGCGTGGCCTTATCTCGACTCGCTCACGACCTGGGGAAGCCTGTTCACGACCTGGCTGGTGGCGCGCGTGAAGCTGGAGAACTGGGCGTACTGGTTTGTCATTGATGCCGTCGAGGCATTCCTGTTCTTCGAACAGAAGCTGTATCTGCTGGGTCTGATGACGGCAGCGACGCTGCTCGTCATCATCGTCGGGCATCGATCCTGGTGGCGTACATGGCGCGAGCAGACGGCCGCTGTGGCGGCGGTTGGGGCGTGAATCTTCCAAGCGGTGCGGCCTGGCAGGAGGCCTTGGGGCAGGTGCCGGGTGCTGCTTCGGATGCCGAAATTCAGGTACAGGCGCTCTCCGGCGGCACGACCAACGCCACCTTCCGGGTCCAGACGCGGGCGGGACGGTTCGTGGTGCGCCTGCATGAGGCCGCTGCCCTGGATCTTGGCGTGGACCGCAAACGTGAAGCGCTGCTGCACGCCACCGCGGCCGCGGCCGGTCTCGCCAGCCGCGTTGTGGCCGCGGATCCCGCCGGGCGCTATCTCATCACCGAATTCCTGGAGGGTGCGCCCTGGCGGGCCGCGGACTTTGCCGATGAGCGTCGGCTGTGGGCACTTGCGCAGACCTTGCGTGAACTGCACGCGCTGCCGGCACCGGAAGGTTCGCGGCTTGAGCTGCGCGCGCTCCTGGAGCACCACCTGGCCCAGATCGCCGCGCAGGATGCCGCGGCGCTGCAGGAGCTGCGGCCGCAGGTGGCGCGGGCCGTGGGGATCCTGGCGCGCGAGGCGGATGCGGATCGTCCCGCATGCATCGTCCACGGCGATCTGAGTCACGCGAATGTGATCGGCGCCGGCCGGCCGCGGCTCATTGACTGGGAATATGCCGCGGTCGCGGACCCGCTGATGGATCTTGCATGCCTGGTGGCCTATTACCCGCCGGTGCTGGTCCACGGAACGGCATTGCTGCGGCGTAGTGGCCTGCCCGGGTCGGTGACGCTGCCGGTACTCGAAGATCTGGCCGGGGTCTACCGACTTTTGTCGAATCTATGGTACCGGCGCCTGGAGCTTGCCCGGCGCCACCCGCCACCGGCACACTAGCCGCTTTCCCCCAAGTGAGCGGATTCATGCCTTTGCTGCGAGTGGTTGATCGGGACGGAGTGGAACATCAGGTTGAGGCGAAGAAGGGCCTAAAAGTCATGGAAACACTGCGCGACCTGGAGTATGGCGTGGCGGCAATCTGCGGTGGCATGTGTTCGTGCGCGACCTGTCACGTCTATGTTGATCCGGAGTGGACCGGGAAGCTGCCCGCGGCGATGTCCGATGAGCGCGAACTGCTGGCGGACCTGGCGCACCGCGAACCCAATTCGCGCCTGTCCTGCCAGATTGAATTCACCGATGCGCTGGCCGGGCTGCGCGTGACGATTGCGCCCGACGAATGAACTGGGTACTCACATTGCTGTTTCTCGCGGGTGCCGTGCTGCTCGGGCGCATCTATTACGGCATCCGCAAGATGAAAGAAAGGACGGTGAAGGACTGGGACGAGCGCCTGATCGATCGGCTGCGCAAATCCGGGTCGGACCCCTTTTCGCCTCATGAAGTGGATTTCTTCATGGCGATGCCCTCGGAGGCGGCCGGGCACGCCGTGGCCGCGACACTCGAAGCCGAAGGCTATCGGGTGGATGTGAAAGCGGCACCGGACAATCCCGCCGCTCATCCCTTCAGCCTGCACGCCACCAAGTCAATGCGGCTGTCGGTGCCCGGGATGCACGAACTGACCAAGCGGTTCCAGGAACTGGCCAAGGCCAACGGTGGCCACTATGACGGCTGGTCCGCAGCCGTCGTGCCGAAAAGCCCGCACAGCCCTTAGCGCTTTTCGGTCTGACGCCGCACCGCTTCCGCAGCGGCCGCGATCGCCGCGGGGTCTCCCAGGTAGCGGCTTGCAAGCGGCGCGAGTTGCGCGTCCAGTTCGTACACCAATGGCACACCGGTCGGAATATTCAGCTCGACGATATCCGCTTCGGAGCGGTTGTCCAGCATCTTCACCATGGCGCGCAGGCTGTTGCCATGCGCTGTCACCAGCACATTGCGGCCGGCGAGCAGTTCCGGCGCAATGCGCTGGTTCCAGAACGGGAGCACGCGCGCGAGCGTGTCCTTGAGTGACTCCGTGGCCGGCAGCAGCGCCGGATCGACGTCGTGGTAGCGCGGGTCGTGACGGGGGTGGCGCGGATCATCCAGCGCCAGCGCCGGCGGCGGAACGTCGTAGCTGCGACGCCAGATGAGCACCTGTGCCGCGCCATGCCTTTCCACCGTCTGCGCCTTGTTCAGGCCCTGCAGTGCGCCGTAGTGGCGTTCGTTCAGACGCCAGCTGCGTTCCACCGGAACCCACATACGATCGGTTTCATCCAGGATGAACCACAGCGTGCGAATGGCGCGCTTCAACACGGAGGTGAAGGCCAGATCGATGGTCAGCTTTTCGGCGAGGATCTGTTGGCCGGCGCTGCGGGCTTCCGTGCGGCCTTGCTCGGAGAGGTCGACGTCGTGCCAGCCGGTGAACAGGTTCTCGACGTTCCAGGTGCTCTGGCCGTGGCGGACCAGAATGAGTTTTCCAGGCACGTGTGCGGGCCTCCGGCCAGATTAGTTGTTTGTCCGCTACTGTAGCGCAGCGGCGCTGCGGGCGTCAGCCTGCCATGCGGCGCAGGGCTTCGGCGCCAACTGACAGCGTGGCAAAGTCGGCCTTGCCGGCCGTACGCATGTCGGCCTGCATGCGTTCCCATTGGGCCAGGTTGTTGGCATTGGCCGTGACCCAGGTTGCGATGCGGCCCGCGGGGCCGATGCGACCGGGTTGCGCCAAGGCCTCGCGCGTCAGGAGGCGTTGCGACTGGAACACGCTGTTGCGCAGGCCCGCGCGGGCAACGGCCTGCCAGTTGCCATCGATCTGCAGGGCCTCGACCTGCGAATGAATCCAATCCAGGCCGAGGCGCGCGCCCATGCCAAAGTACACCTGGGCCGCGTCGGTGATTGAGACCTTGCTGGCCGCGGCGAGTTCGACCAGATCAAGGGCGCTGTTCTGCGCGTCCAGCAGGCCCATGCGTGTGGCCAGCGCCGTCGGTACGCCCGCGCTGGCGTAACGGGCGAGTACGGCATCGAAGCCACTGCGCCATTGGCCGCATAGCGTCTCAGCCAGGTGGGCCGTGAGGTTGCGCACGGGGCCGCGCAGCTCGCTCACCGCCGCCTCGATCGACAGGCCAGGTCTATTCAGCAACAGCCAGTAGGTCAGGCGCCGCAGCAGCCGACTGGTCTCGTACAGCATGGTGTACTGCATCGGCGCGGGTACCCGGTTGTCGAGGGCTTCGATCTGCGACCACAGTTCGCGCATCTCAAAGACTTCACGTGCGGCAGTGTAGGCACGTGCAACACGCGACGGCGCCGCTCCGGTCTCCTCCTGGGCGCGGATTACGAACGTGGGTCCCATCCGGTTCACGACGCTGTTGGTGGTCGCCGTTGCAATGATTTCACGCCGCAGCCGATGCCGGCTGATGGCGCGCGCGAAGCGGGTGCGCACGGCCTGCGGGAAGTAGCGCTCCAGTTCCTGCGAAAGATAGGGATCCTCGGGCACATCGGACTCGACCAGGTGGTGGCTGAGCCAGATCTTGCTATAGGACAGCAGCACGGCGAGTTCCGGCCGCGTCAGGCCCTGCGAGAGCTTGCGACGCTCATCGAGTGCTTCATCATCCGGCAGGAACTCGATACGGCGATTCAGTTCGCCGCTGCGCTCCAGTTGCCGGATCAGATGCTGATGCTCGGGCAGGCGCGAAACGGCCTGGCTCTCCAGAGTGCTCAGCGCCTGGCTTTGCAGGTAGTTGTTGCGCAGCACGAGGGCCGCCACATCGCCGGTCATGCGCGTCAACACCTGGTCGCGCTCCCTCAAGCGCAGCGAGCCCGCGAGCACCAGTGGATTGAGCAGGATCTTCAGGTTCACCTCGACATCCGAGGTGTTGACGCCGGCGGAATTGTCGATGAAGTCGGTATTCAGCCGGCCGCCCTTCAGGGCGTATTCGACCCGCCCGAGCTGCGACAAGCCGAGATTGCCGCCTTCGCCCACCACTTTCGCGTGCAGCTCGGCGCCATTGATGCGCACGGCATCATTGGCGCGATCGCCGATCTGTGCATGGCTTTCGCCGGTCGCCTTGACGTAGGTGCCGATGCCGCCGTTCCACAACAGATCGACCGGCATGGTGAGAATGGCGCGGATGATTTCGAGCGGCGTGGCACTTGCCACATCCAGGCCCAGCAGTTCACGCATCTGCATGGAAAGCGCGATCGACTTCGCGCCGCGCGGGAACACGCCGCCGCCGCGCGAAATGAGTTTTCGGGAGTAGTCATCCCAGGACGAGCGGGCCAAGGCAAACAGCCGCTCGCGTTCGGCGAAGCTGGCCGCGACATCCGGCGTGGGGTCGAGGAATATATGACGATGGTCGAATGCCGCGACCAGACGGATATGCCGTGACAGCAACATTCCATTGCCAAACACATCGCCCGACATGTCGCCGATGCCGCAGACCGAGAAGTCTTCGGTCTGGATGTCGCGACCGAGTTCCCGGAAGTGGCGTTTCACCGATTCCCAGGCACCCCGTGCGGTGATGCCCATCTTTTTGTGATCGTAACCCGCGGAGCCGCCGGAGGCGAAGGCGTCCCCGAGCCAGAAGGAGTATTCGGCCGACACCGCGTTGGCGATGTCGGAGAAACTGGCCGTGCCCTTGTCGGCGGCGACGACCAGATACGGGTCGTCCGCGTCGCGACGGGCCACGAGCGGCGGCGGCACGATGCGATCCTTGACGAGGTTATCGGTGATGTCGAGCAGTCCGCGCATGAACGTTTGATAGCAGCGGATGCCTTCCGGCTGCCGTTCCTCTGGCGTTCTGGCACGCGAGCGCTTGACGACGAAGCCGCCCTTGGCGCCCATCGGCACGATGACCGTGTTCTTGACGTTCTGCGCCTTCATCAGTCCCAGCACTTCGGTGCGGAAGTCCTCAGGGCGGTCAGACCAGCGGATTCCGCCGCGCGCCACCTGGGCCATGCGCAGGTGAATGGCTTCAACCTCGGGGCTGTAGACGAATACCTCGAACATCGGGCGCGGTAGCGGCAGCTCGGGTATCGCCTGCGAGTCGAGCTTGAAGGACAGGCAGGGTCGGTATGCGCCCGCGCTGGTCTGCCAGAAGTTGGTACGCAGCGTCGCGCGAATCACGTGCTGAAAGGCGCGCAGGATCCGGTCGGCGTCCAGGCTGGTCACCGCTTCAAGATCGTGTGCAATCGCCGCCTCGAGCGGCTGCGTACGGCTGCGCGCGGCAGCGGAACGCGCCGGGTTCAGTTGCCGGTCGAACAGCTGGAACAATTTCAGTGCGATGCCGGGATTGGCCTGCAGCACGCGCTCCATGTAGGACTGGCTGAAGGGGAGACCGGTCTGCACCAGGTAACGACCGCAGGCGCGCAGCACCATGATCTCGCGTACCGCCAGACCGGTGAGTGGCAGCAGGCGGTTGAAGCCATCATTCTCGGTGGCGCCGGTCCAGACGCTGTCGATGGCGGCGGTCAGGCGCGCGCCGAGCTTGCCGATGTCAAAGGGTGTCGCATGGGCCAGCTCGAAATCCTGGATCCTGGCCTGCGCGCCGTCGGGCCACCTGATTTCGTACGGCTGCTCG
>DATHOA010000261.1:0-12830 GCA_035485475.1 Steroidobacteraceae bacterium
ACTGACTTGGACTTCGACCAATGCCACCAGCTGCAAGGGAGTCGGCACGGCAGTCTCCGGCACCATGTCGATGTCGCCGAGCGCCACGACCTCTTACACGCAGACTTGCACCGGTTCGGGTGGCAGCGCTGTGGCCTCCGCCACAGTGACCGTGGCCGCGTCGGTCACGCCGCCAGTTACGCCGCCGATAGAGGGTTCCAACTGCAATCAGCAGCTTGGCGGCACCCCGGTGACTTTCTGCGACACATTTGATGCTCCGGCTGGTATCGGCAACGGAAACCGCGCTGGCCAACTTAATGGCAATGTTTGGGGCGCCTCGCGCGAGACGATGAACGTGAATCTCGGGCAGGGTGAATACAACATGTGGAATGCCACGGTGATCCAGAACTGTGATGGCACAACGCCAACTGTTTTGCCGCCAAATGACATCATTATCTGCAATGGTCAACTTCGTGAGGCAAGCAACGACAACAATACATTGACCTTCGAAGACGGCGTTGTGACCTCCCTGGCAATGTACCCGAAGCAGCCGTTCGACTTTGCGGGCAGGACGGGGACAGTAAGCTTCGACGTATCAAACGATACTTCCGGCACTCATGGATCATGGCCGGAGTTCTGGATGTCAGACGCACCAGTTCCGGATCCCTTCACTCATTTCGGTGGGTGGGAGTCATGGCCGGCGAATGGGTTCGCGGTGCGCTTCGCGGCGGCCGCCGAAGTCGGATCCTATGGCTCTTGCCCCAACGGCAACAATCTCAACAGTGTGCGGTTCACGGTAGATTCTGCCGCTGTAATTCGCAACTATGTGCTGGAGGACACCGACGGGTTCGGCGTTCGCACCGGAACTACCGTCACCCCATTGGACTGTGTGATTGAGTCAAGCGGTCCTGGCGGAGGCATGAACCACATAGAACTGCGAATGTCACAGAATCAGATCGACGTGTATGCAACCGATGCAGGGGTTGAAGCGACTCCCGCGACACTAAGACACATTGCTGTGATTACCAATGCGAATCTCACGCTCTCGCGTGGATTGATCTGGCTTGAGGATGTGCATTATAACGCGGACAAAGCCCTGATCTCGCGCCCGTCACAAAGACAGCACACGTTCGCTTGGGATAACGTGGCGTTCGACGGGCCATTCGTTGGTCGCGACTTCGCCTACGACGCGCCCGACAACACCCTTCCGGGATTGAATGGCGCCCAGAACCTAGGCAAGTTCTCGCCGGCGAATCAGACTTCTACTTGGAATGTGCCTGGTCTACCGGCCAATCCTCAACCTGCCGCAGTAAAAGTGACATTCGATTTCAACGAAGAGGTGAATACGAATCCCACTGCGCTGAATGTCATCGTCAATGGTCATGCGCACTCGGTGCCCTGGCCCTACCCTGATCAAATGGAAAACATCTGGCGGGCATTAGCCGTCGTTGTTCCCGTCACGGATCTGGTACCCGGAACGAATGTCGTGCAGTTAGGGGCCAACTCACCTGAAGTATTCAGTAATGTCGACATCGTGCTGGCGGACGTACCGGGCGGCGTCCCGGTGTTGCCGGGCGCGAATGATTCCTATCCCGCCAGCCAGTAACTAAGGACCGCAGCGGCAACAACCGGTCGCGCCAGGAGTCAGCCCCGAGGCTCCTGGCCTTGCGGTCAACTAGGTCCCGTCACTGGCCCCTTGCTCAAGATCAATGCAGGTCAACGCCTTCTCAGCGGGTAAAGAGGCGTCGCACTCATGAACAGCACTACTCCGGGAGCGGCGTAGGCATATAGCCCACTGCCAATGGCGTCTGTGCGGGCGCGTACACAGGGGCCACCGCCGGGTACGTGGGGTTCCGCACCGACGGCAGCAACCTGGCCGGCGGAAGGTGGGCGGATAATGGAACACACACTGTCCCCCGAACTGCTGCGCCTGATGGATGCCTATTGGCGAGCCGCCAATTTTCTCGCCGTCGGTCAGATTTATCTGTACGACAATCCGCTGCTGAAAGAGCCGCTCACACCGGCACACGTGAAGCCCATGTTACTGGGCCATTGGGGCACGACCCCCGGGCAGAACTTCATTTACGTGCATCTGAACCGGATCATCAGGAAATATGACCTGAACATGATCTACGTCTCCGGTCCGGGCCACGGCGGCCCGGCGGTGGTCGGGAACACCTACCTCGAGGGGACTTACAGCGAGGTCTACCCGAACATTGGCCGCGATGAGGCCGGGCTGAAGAAGCTGTTTACGCAATTCTCGTTCCCGGGGGGTATTCCCAGCCATGCATCCCCTGACTGTCCAGGATCGATCCACGAAGGTGGCGAGCTCGGATACTCCCTCAGCCACTCCTTCGGTGCCGTATTCGATAATCCGGAGCTGATTGTCGCGTGCGTGGTGGGCGATGGCGAAGCGGAGACCGGCCCGCTCGCGACATCGTGGCACTCCAACAAGTTCCTGAATCCCGTCACCGATGGCGTCGTGCTGCCGATTCTGCACCTCAACGGCTACAAGATCTCCAACCCCACCCTCCTCGCCCGGATCAGTCGTGAGGAACTGGAGCAATTCTTCCGCGGCTGTGGATGGACGCCCTTCTTCGTTGAAGGTCACGAGCCGAATCTGATGCACGAGGCCATGGCCGCTACGCTCGACAAGGCCGTGGCACAGATCCGGCAGATCCAGCAGGCGGCTCGCGCGAACGGGGAGACGGTGCGGCCGCGCTGGCCGATGATCATTCTCAACTCGCCTAAGGGCTGGACCGGACCCGCGGTCATCGACGGAGTGCCGATCGAGGGGACGTTCCGTTCCCATCAGGTGCCGCTGTCGATCTCCGCGCAATGTCCCGAACATATTCCGCTGCTGGAAAGCTGGCTGAAAAGCTACCGACCCGAGGAGCTGTTCGACAGCAGCGGGCGCCTGAAACCGGAACTGGCTGAACTGGCACCCAGCGGTGAACGGCGCATGGGCGCAAATCCGCATGCCAACGGTGGCAAACTGCTGCGCGATCTGTGCATGCCGGACTTTCGCGAGTACGCCTGCAAGGTGCCATCGCCCGGGACCGGCGGTCCCGGCGATACGCACATCCTGGGCGCGTTTCTGCGTGACGTGGCGAAACTCAATGAACAGCCGCGTCACTTTCGGATCTTTGGCCCCGATGAAACCCTGTCCAATGGCCTGGAGGCGGTCTTTCAAGTGACCAACCGCCAATGGGGAGCCGAAACACGCCCCAATGACGAGTTTCTCGCGCCAAGTGGCCAGGTGATGGAAATGCTCAGCGAACACCAGTGTGAGGGCTGGCTGGAAGGCTACCTGCTGACCGGAAGGCACGGACTATTCAATTGCTACGAAGCGTTCATCCACATCGTCGATTCAATGTTCAACCAGCACGCCAAGTGGCTGAAGGTCACTGCCAAGCTGCCATGGCGACCCCGGATTGCCTCTCTCAACTACCTGCTGGCCTCGCACGTGTGGCGCCAGGACCATAATGGCTTCACGCACCAGGACCCCGGCTTCATAGATCACGTTGTAAACAAGAAGGCCGAAATCGTCCGCGTATATCTGCCACCGGATGCCAACTGCCTCTTGTCCACGATTGACCATTGTCTGCGCAGCCGGCACTACGTCAACGTCGTCATTGCCGGAAAACACCCGGCACCACAGTGGTTGGCGATGGATGCCGCCATCGAGCATTGCATCCAGGGTATCGGTGTGTGGCAGTGGGCCAGTAACGAGTACGACGTGGAGCCGGATGTCGTCATGGGATGCGCGGGCGATGTCCCCACCTTGGAGACGCTCGCGGCCGTTTCAATCCTGCGACAACATCTGCCGGACCTTAAGATTCGGGTAGTCAATGTCGTCGACCTGATGAAGCTACAGCCCAAGTCCGAGCATCCGCACGGACTGAGCGATCCGGACTTTGACGCGCTGTTCACCACCAGTAAGCCGGTGATATTCGCCTTCCACGCCTACCCGTGGCTGATACATCGCCTGACGTATCGCCGCACCAATCACCGAAACCTTCACGTCCGCGGCTACAAGGAGGAAGGCACGATTACGACCCCGTTCGATATGACCGTGCTCAACGAACTGGATCGCTTCCATCTCGTCATGGACGTCATCGATCGTCTGCCGCAGACCGGCAGTAAAGGCTCTCACCTGAAGCGGCAGCTGCAGGGCAAACTGATCGAGCACAAACAGTACATAGACCACCACGGCCAGGATCTGCCCGAGATCCGCAATTGGCGATGGGGCAAGCCCAATCCGCTGGATCTGCCCCGCTTGACATGAAGGGGAAGTCCGAGAATCACGGCACGGTCCTTTCGGTTCGAGGCAGCGTGATCGACGTCCGCTTCGATCATAACCTGCCGGCAATCAACAACCTCCTGCGCGCCGGCGAGAACGCGCAGGTCCTGATCGAAGTGTGGGCGCAATTGGATGTGAATCGCGTGCGTGGAATTGCCATGACTCCCGCACAGGGGTTGGCCCGAGGCGCGCGCGTCGAGGATACGGGTGGTCCGCTCAAGGTCCCGGTTGGGAAGGCCATACGCTCGCGGATGTTCAATGTATTCGGTCAGACCATTGATCGCGGGGCGGAACTTGCCGACGTCGAATTTCGCTCGATACACCGCGCGCCACCGACGCTGGCGGAACGAACCACCCAAAGTGAGATCTTCGAAACCGGCATCAAGGCCATCGATGTGCTGATGCCGCTCGAGCGCGGTGGCAAGGCCGGACTGTTCGGCGGGGCCGGAGTCGGCAAGACCGTGCTCCTCACCGAAATGATCCACAACATGGTCGGACATCACGACGGTGTCAGCCTGTTCTGCGGGATCGGCGAGCGTTGCCGGGAAGGCGAAGAGCTGTATCGTGAGATGCAGGCGGCGGGCGTGTTGCCGAACATGGTGATGGTATTCGGCCAGATGAACGAGTTGCCGGGCAGCCGCTTTCGCGTGGGTCACACGGCACTGACCATGGCGGAATACTTTCGCGACGGCGAGCATCGCGACGTGCTGCTGCTCATCGACAATATCTTCCGCTTCATCCAGGCCGGCGCGGAGGTCTCCGGGCTGATGGGTCGCATGCCTTCCCGCCTGGGCTACCAGCCCACGATGGGCACCGAGCTGTCCGCCCTCGAGGAGCGCATTGCGAACACGAAAGCCGGTGCCATCACCTCCATCCAGGCCGTGTACGTCCCCGCCGATGACTTCACGGACCCGGCTGCCGTACACACCTTCTCCCATCTTTCCGCAACTGTCGTGCTCTCGCGTCAACGGGCAAGCTCAGGGCTTTTCCCGGCAGTGGATCCCCTGCAATCCGGCTCCAAGATGCTCACGCCCGGGATCGCGGGGGAGCGGCATTACCGCCTTGCACAGGAGATTCGCCGCACCTTTGGCCAGTACGCACAGCTCAAGGACATCATCGCCATGCTCGGCATCGAGCAGCTCTCGCAGGAGGACCGCAACGTGGTGGGACGCGCCCGCCGCCTGGAGCGCTTCCTGACCCAGCCATTCTTTGCGACCAAACAGTTCAGCGGCCTTGCCGGTAAAACCGTCAGTCTCAAGGATGCCTTGGCAGGCTGCGAGCAGATCCTGCACGATGAATTCAAAGACACCCCCGAGGCGGCGTTGTACATGATCGGCACCATCGACGAAGTCAAACGGCCCGCGCGTGCAGCTTAAGATACTCGTACCTTCCGGAGTGTTCGTCAGCGTCGCCAACGTCGCACGCATCGTCGTGATGACGCCGGCGGGCTCCTTCGGTCTGCTGCCCCACCGCTTGGATTGCGCGACGGTGCTCACCCCTGGACTGTTGACCTACGCAATTGCGGCCGGTGAAGAAGTCCATCTGGCCGTGGATACCGGCGTGCTGGTCAAGACGGGTGCGGACGTCCTGGTATGCGTGCGCCATGCGATCGCCGGCGCGGACCTCGGCCACCTGCGTCAGGCGGTGGAGCAGGAAATGCTGCACTTGAACGATGAGGAAAAATCGAACCGTACAAGGCTGGCGCACCTGGAAAGTGGGCTCATCCGCGCGTTCGTCGAGCTGCAACGTGTCTGATCCGCGCGCTTTCAGTCGCAACGTTGGCGCACAGGCGCATCGCAAGCTGCTCGCCCGCCAGATGGGCATGCATGTATGGCCGGGGCTGGGGATGTTGGGCCTGATTGGCTGGTCCGTGTGCTTGCCCACCGTGTTGGGAACCTGGCTCGGTCTGTGGCTGGACAAGCGGCACCCCGGCACCCATGCGTGGACGCTGGCATTGCTCGTGGCCGGGTTGTGCTTGGGCTGCGCGAATGCCTGGCACTGGATCAGCAAGGAACAGGAGGCTATCCGCCGTGGACAGGAGAGCCGCAAGTGAAAGACATTGGGCTCATCGTGGGCTCCCTCGCCGCCGGGATGGTCCTGGGAACCGTGTTCTTCGGCGGACTGTGGTGGACGGTGAGCCGCGGCCTCAATGGCCCGAATCCCGCCGTATGGTTCGGGTTCAGTGCACTGCTGCGCATGGCGATTGCCGTTTCCGGTCTGTATTATTTCGCGCGCCTGGGGTTGCCGAGCCTGATCGCCTGTCTGTGCGGGCTCCTCATTGCCCGGGGCGCGGTCAAGCGCCTCACGCACATTGCCTGTTGAGCTGAACAGTGCACATCACCCCCGACCAACTCATTCTCTGGCAGTACGGCTTCGTCAAGCTCAATGCGACCATCCTGACCACCTGGGGACTCATGGTGCTCTTGGGCGTAGGCGCGCACCTCATCACCCGCAAGCTGACCGGCGAGGTCATCCCGACACGATGGCAGGCAGGGCTCGAGATCCTCATCACCGGCATCGACGCGCAGATCAAGGAAGTCGGGTTGTCGGTGCCGGAACGCTATATCGGCTTCATCGGCACGCTGTTCATATTCATCGCAACTGCGAATCTGCTGACGCTGGTACCGGGCTATACCCCTCCCACCAGCTCACTGTCCACGACCGCCGCCCTGGCCCTGTGCGTTTTCGTGGCCGTGCCTGTTTTCGGCATCGGGCGACGCGGCTGGCGGCGCTATCTGAAATCGTACCTGCAGCCCACCGTAATCATGCTGCCTTTCAATCTGATCAGTGAGCTGTCGCGCACGCTGGCGCTTGCCGTCCGGCTGTTCGGCAACATGATGAGCGGGGCGATGATTATCGCCATTCTCCTGACGATCACGCCTTTCATCTTTCCCGTGGTGATGACCGCCCTCGGACTGCTCACAGGCCTGGTGCAGGCCTACATCTTCAGCATCCTCGCGACGGTCTACGTTGCCGCCGCTACCGGGGACAGCGATCTTTAGCAATTGCAATCAAGGACATCCATGGACAGCATGACACTCATTGCGGGCGCCTCCATCGTCACGGCCGGCATCACCATCGGGGTGGGATGCTTCGGACCGGCGATGGGCCAGGGGCGTGCCGTTTCAACCGCCCTGAGCGCCATAGCACAGCAGCCCGACGCCGCGCCCACCATCACCCGCACGCTGTTCGTGGGTCTGGCCATGATCGAGTCGATGGCGATCTACTGCTTCGTGGTCTCGATGATCCTGCTGTTCGCGAACCCATTCTGGAACCATGCCATCGCGGCGGCCGGGAAATAGACTGTGCTCATCGACTGGTTCACCGTTGGTGCGCAGGCGCTCAATTTTCTGATCCTGGTGTGGCTGCTGAAGCGTTACCTGTATCGACCGGTGCTCGCAGCCATCGACGCACGCGAAAAGACCATTGCCAAGAAGCTCGCAGACGCTGCGGCGCGCGAGACGCAGGCCCAGGTGGCCAGCGCAGAGCTTCACAAACGCAACGAGGTGTTTGACCAGGAACGCGAAGGTCTTGTGCGCAAGGCCACAGACGAAGCCGTCGCGGAGCGTCAGCACCTCATGGAGTCGGCCCGCCAGGACACACAGCTGCTGCGTTCCAAGCTGACACTTGCATTGGCGGCAGAGCGTGGGGAACTGGGCCGTCAACTCGCCGAACGCACGCAGGCGGAGGTCTTCGCGGTGGCCCGCAAGGCACTCTCGGACCTGGCCGGAACGAGTCTCGAGGAGCGCATGATCGAGGTCTTCATTGCTCGTCTGGCGGGCGCGGGCGTCGCTGCCGGCCCCCTCGGGGCGAACGGCGCCGCGGCCCCAGCTCGTGTCGCTCTGGTGCGCAGCGCCTTCGAGCCTGCTCCCGCGGTACAGGCCAGAATCGCCGCGGCAGTCGGTGAGCGCCTCGGCCCGAATATCGCCACGCGTTTTGAGACCTCTCCTGAGTTGATTTGCGGAATCGAACTTACGGTGGATGGCGAAAAACTTGCGTGGAGTGTCGCGGAGTATCTGTCGGCCCTCGCGCGCGATGTGGCGGTCCTGGCCGCGGCACAATTGGCCGCGGCGCCGGTGGAAGCCGCGCATGTCCACTGACACCCTGCTGCCGGATCTCGACCTGGCGTTCGGCAACCTGCGCCGGGGGCGCGAGGCGTTCGTGATGGCGCTGTCGCCTCGTGAGATCGGCACAATCACCTCCGTCTCAACGGGTATCGCGACCGTCTCCGGACTGCACGGCGCCGGATTCGAGGAGCTCATTCAATTCCCCGGGGACCTGTCGGGTATCGCTTTCAATCTGGACGAAGGCGAAATCGGTGTGGTGCTGCTGGGAGACTATGCACACCTGAAGGCCGGTGATGAGGTCACGCGCACCGGCCGAGTGATGGATGTTGCAGTCGGCGCGGCCCTGCTTGGACGGGTCATCGACCCGCTGGGCCGCCCTCTCGATGACCTGGGCCCGCTGCTTTGCGCCCAGCGTCTGCCCATCGAGCGCGAATCAAAAGCGATCATGGACCGCTCCCCCGTGACCGTACCGCTGCAGACCGGCATCAAGGTCATCGATGCGCTCGTCCCGATCGGGCGCGGGCAGCGCGAGCTGATTCTGGGGGATCGGCAGACCGGTAAAAGCGCGATCGCCATCGACACAATCGTCAACCAGCGTGACGAGAACGTGATTTGTATCTACGCCGCCATGGGCCAACGCGCCTCCGCGGTCGCCAAAGCGGTGGCGGACCTGCGCGCCCATGGGGCACTGCCCTACACCATCGTCATGGTAAGCGAGGGGAGCGATGCCCCGGGGCTGACCTATATCGCACCCTACGCGGCGACCAGTATCGCCGAGCACTTCATGGAAGCCGGGCGCGATGTGCTGGTGGTGTACGACGATCTGACCCAGCACGCGCGCGCCTATCGTGAGATCTCACTGCTGTTGCGGCGCCCTCCGGGACGAGAGGCCTTTCCAGGCGACATCTTCTACATCCATTCGCGTCTGCTGGAGCGATCCACGCACCTGCGTCAGGAGCTCGGCGGCGGCTCCCTGACCGCGTTGCCGATTATTGAAACGGAGGCACAGGACATCGCCGCCTACATTCCGACCAACCTGATTTCCATTACGGATGGGCAGCTTTATCTGTCACCCACTTTGTTCGAGCTCGGAATCCTGCCCGCGATCGATGTCGCCAAATCGGTTTCCCGGGTCGGCAGTGCCGCGCAGCGCGCGCCCTACCGCGCGGTGGCCGGTAAACTCAAGCTGGCGTACTCCCAGTTCGAGGAATTGGAGGCATTTTCGCGCTTCGGCACGCGACTCGATGCGCACACCGAGCAGGTGATCGGACATGGCCAGCGGATCCGTGCATGTCTCGGACAGCCGCAATTCGCGGCCGTTCCGGTCCTGGAGCAGATCGTGCTGCTGCAGGCACTGACCGGTGGACTTCTGGACGCGATCCCGCTCGAGCGGGTCGCAGCAGCCGAGGCGGCGCTGCGCGCAGCGCTTGCGCAGATGTCCGACACATTGCGGCAACGCTGCCTGGCCGACGCAGAATTGAACGAGGCCGATGGTGCGAGCGTGGCGCAGCTCGTCGCTGGCGCGCTCGCCGCGTTCAAGCCGTGAGCGATTCGCTCGAGGGCTTACGCCGCAAGCTCAATGGAGCCGAACAGCTCGGTGCGGTGGTTCGCGCGATGAAGGCAATTGCGGCCTCCTCCATCGTGCAATACGAAAAGGCCGTCGCGGCTCTCGGTCAATACCAGCGTTCGGTTGAACTGGGCTTGAGTCTGTGTTTGGCAGACGCGCAACCGCTCGCCACGGGCACCGCCACCGCACCGGATAGCCCGAGAGGGATCTTGATCTTCGGCTCGGACCAGGGATTGGTCGGTCGCTTCAACGAAATCATCGCAGATTTTGCCGTCGAGTTTTTGCGGAAACTTCCCGGAACCAAGACGATCTGGGCGGTCGGCGAGCGGGTCTGCCCGCCGCTCGAAGCCGCGGGACTTACTGTCAAAAGGCGATTCGCAGTCCCAAGCTCCGTGGCCGCCATCACGGCACTCGTGACCGAGATTCAGATCGAAATCGAGAGCTATACGATCGATCAACGGTATAGCGAGATCCACGTCTTTCACAATTCGCCGCGAGCGGGTGCGCGCTACGAGGTCGTGAGTCAGCGCCTGCTGCCGCTCGATGCGGCCTGGCATGAACATCTGCGGCAGATGTCCTGGCCAAGCTCTCAACTGGCGCAGGTGCTCGGCGACCGCACCACGAGCTTGACCGCCTTGGTGCATGAGCAGTTGTTCATATCCCTGTACCGGGCCTGTGCGGAGTCCCTAGCCAGCGAGAACGCGAGCCGACTGGAAGCGATGCAGCGTGCCGAGCAGAATATTGCCAGCGTCTCGGACGAGTTGCGGCAGTCAGTGAATCGCCTGCGGCAAAGTTCGATCGACGAGGAACTCTTTGACGTCGTGGCAGGCTTCAACTCTTTGGTATGACCCAGGACATGGCGCAGGCAACCACGGGGTCGTTTAGGTGTGGCTGGGCGAGTACGGACGCCCGAACCGCGCGGCTTCCCGAAAGGCCTTGGCGGCATGTGCCAGTAGCGGTCCATCGCCCGGATGATCAAGCGTTTCCACACCCACGATCAACTTCAGCAATGCCGGATGGTGACCTTCGACATGCTTGTAGAACTCGTGCTTGGCGCTGGAGGGTCCGACGATCAGGATGGCTTTCGCATCACTGATATCCATCGCAACCTTTTCCAGATACACATGATTGACCGGTGCATGGCCGCTGCCAGTCGAGTTTGCCTTTTCGTGAAGGTGCGCGGCTGTGTGTTCGTCCCGGATGATGTGATGCGTGGCCTCCGACACCGCGCTATCGAAGCGAAAGATCTTCGCTTCACGATGATCGATCCACACCAAGGCGTGATGGCGTCCAGGGGGATTAGAAGACTGTACATCTGTCATTTCTAGCGCCTTATACAAAGTCCATCGGGCCAGGCTACCGCAAATTTAAGACAAGATGCGGGCGCGGTAAATAGAAATGCGGCTCGAGTCGATACACCTGCGGTTCGGTACCATAGACTTGATTCTCATGGCTTTTCCCGCGAAGGTATCAGGCGCCGCACGACGGCCAGCAGTGCTGCCACGAGGCATCCGGCGACGATGCCGAAGGTGAGATCCTTGATCAGAGTCAGTCCAAAGGTTGTCAGCAGCACTATCGCCAGCCGCCAATGCCGCAGCAGGCGCACGAACTCCAGCTTTTCCGCCATATTCCAGCACACGACAACGAGCACCCCGGCCAACGCCGCGAGGGGAATGAAGCTGGCCAGTGGCGCGGCCACCAGCATGAACAGCAGAATGAAACCCGCATGCATGATTCCGGAAATGGGGCTGCGCGCGCCCGCCCGGATATTGGTCGCGGTGCGCGCGATTGTCCCGGTCACGCTGATCCCACCGAATACGGCGGAGGCCATATTGGCTACGCCCTGGGCGATCAACTCCATGTTCGAGCGGTGCTTGCGACCGGTCATGCCGTCAGCAACCTTCGCCGACAGCAGGCTCTCGATTCCGCCAAGCAGTGTAAAAGACAGTGCGGTCGGCAATACCTGACCGATGAGATGCGCGTTCATCGGCGGCAACTGCGGCATCGGCAGACCATGGGGGATACCTCCAAACCGACTGCCGATGGTGTCAACCGAAAGCCGCAAAACCGTGGCCAAAATGGCGGCGCTTGCCACCGCAATCAGCATGCCGGGCCAGTTCGGGCGATAGCGCCTGAACAGAAAAATCACTGCCACTGAGCCAACGCCCAGCGCGAGCGTCGTCGGATTGGCCGTGGGCAGCGCGTGCATGAGCGCCGTCAGTTTTGGAATCAGCGGACCCGGCTCCGCGCCAGTCAGCCGCAGACCACCGAGATCCTTGAGTTGGCTGGCCAGAATCGTGACGGCGATGCCGCAGGTGAAGCCGACGGTCACGGCATGTGGGATGTGCCTTATGAGCGAGCCTAGCCGCAGCACACCTACCAGCATCAACATCAGCCCGGACAGCAGCACGGTGAGCAACAGGCCATTCAGGCCAAATTTCGCTTCCGTCATTGCCACCAGGACGATAAAGGCGCCGGCGGGCCCACCGATCTGAAACCGGCTACCGCTCAGCGCAGACACGCAAAAGCCACCCACGACAGCCGTATACAGACCGCGCCCGGGAGAAACTCCGGAGGCAAGCGCGATGGCCATCGAAAGCGGCAAGGCTACGATGGCGACGGTCAGGGCCGCCAGCGAGTCCTTGCGCAGGTCGTCGAGACCATAGCCCTCGCGAAGCACCGTTGCCAGCTTTGGTCGGAAAAGGTGCGAAGTGGCTGTACCGTCAGGCATTGAGGGACACCGTATCAGTTATCGTAACGCAGTACTGGTGATCAGGAAACAAAATGAAGATCAATCCCAAAGACTTTCGGCTGCGTGAAGGCGATAACGTCAATCTCAGGAAGTGGCCCACCCTGATCGATCCCGTGTACGGGTCAAAAGCGCACTACGAAAAACTCCTGGAACGCCACGTCG
>DATHOA010000262.1:0-7854 GCA_035485475.1 Steroidobacteraceae bacterium
GCGCGAGGCGATGAAGGTCACCAAGCGTGAGATGGCCGCGCGCCGCAATGTCGAAGAGGACCTGCAGCGCCTGGTGCCCGGCGCCACGCTGATGAGTTGCTCGGGATTCGCCCAGGCCATCATCCGGCATATGGATGACTAGCGACTCCGTGGCTGGCAAACCGAAGCCCGTGCTCTATGATCGCGATTGCACGGCCTGCCCGCGGCTTGCGAAGTTTCTCGAGGACTCGCGGCGCCGTTTTCCCGATCATGTCTGCCGACCCGTACCGGCCTTCGGCGATGCCCGGCCCTGGCTGCTGATCGCGGGATTGGCGCCCGGATTGCATGGCGCGAATCGCACCGGGCGGCCGTTCACGGGGGACCACGCCGGTTTGCTGCTGTACGAAACCCTGTTCGCGCTGGGGCTGTCGAACCAGCCCAATGGCAAAGCACCGGATGATGGGCTGGTGCTGAAAGGGGCGCGGATCACGAATGCCGTCAAATGCGTGCCGCCGGAGAACAAGCCGGAGTTATCCGAAATCCGGCGCTGCAATTCCTTCATGGCCGCCGAGATTGCGGCGTTGCCGAGCATCAAGGTCATCCTGGCACTGGGGCGCATTGCCCACGATGCGGTGCTGATAGCGTTGGGCAAGCGGCCCGGTGCCTACAAGTTCGGACATGCCGCGGAACACGTGATCGATGGGGTGCAGCTCATCGACTCCTACCACTGCAGCCGCTATAACACCCAGACGCGGCGGCTGACCCCGGAGATGTTCCGCAATGTCATGAGCCGTGCGGTGGAGCTTGCCCACGTTTGACCCGAAGGACTTCGTAGCCTCGTTGCCCCAGCGCCCGGGCGTGTACCGCATGTACGGCGCAGAGCACGCTCTGCTGTACGTCGGCAAGGCCCGCAATCTGCGCGATCGGGTGGGGACCTACTTCAATCCGAGCAATGTCGTGCCGAAAGTGCACGCCCTGGTGCAGCAGATCACGGCCATCGAGGTCACGGTGACGCATTCGGAAGTCGAAGCGCTGCTGCTGGAATACAACCTCATCAAGGAGCACCGACCCCGATTCAACGTGGTGCTGCGCGATGACAAGAGCTTCCCCTACGTTCACCTGCGCACCGATCACGAATTTCCGAAACTGACCTTCTATCGGGGCGCGCGCAGCCAGCCCGGGCGCTACTTCGGGCCGTTTCCCAACGCGGGAGCCGTGCGCGAGACGCTGCAGGGGCTGCAGAAGCTGTTTCGTATCCGCAATTGCCGGGACTCCTTCTTCGCGAATCGCAGCCGGCCGTGCCTGCAGCACCAAATCGGCCGCTGTTCGGCACCCTGCGTGGGGCTGATCGACGCCGGGACCTATGGGCAGGACGTCGATGCGGCGGTGAAGGTGCTTGAAGGTCGCAGTCAGGAGGTCAACGCGCAGCTGCGGGAGCGGATGGAGGAGGCCGCGCAACGCCTGCAGTTCGAACGCGCGGCGCAGATTCGCGATCAGCTGGCGGCGCTGGCGAATGTCCAGTCGCAGCAAATCGTCACCTCCGATGAGGCGGCCGACGCGGATGCCTTCGCCATCGTCGGGGAACCCGGCGAGTACGCGGTCAGCGTCATGCTGGTGCGGGGAGGGCGAAATCTGGGTACCACCAGCTACTTTCCGCGCGCCGCGTTGGCAGAAAGCGACGAGGCACTCGGTTCGTTCATCCTGCAGTACTACACCGGCCAGGAGCCCCCCGCGGAGGTGCTGCTGGGTGTGGCGCTGGCCGACAGTGATGCCATGGGCGAAGTGCTCCGGGAGCGCGCCCCGCATGCGGTCACCGTGCGCCGGCCGGTGCGCGGCATTGCCGCCCGCTGGGTCGAAATGGCCCAGGAGAATGCGCTGCAGTCACTGCGCATGCGCCAGGCGCAGCGCCGCAATGCCGCCGAAATGATGGTGGCCCTCGCCGAGGCACTCGATCTGCCCCAGGTACCGAGCCGTATCGAGTGCTTCGACATCAGCCACACGGCCGGCGAGGGCACGGTGGCGTCATGCGTGGTGTTCGGCTCCGAGGGGCCGTTGAAGAAGGAATATCGGCGCTTCAACATCGCCGGCATCGCGCCGGGGGACGATTACGCGGCGCTGCACCAGGCGCTGCAGCGACGTTATACGCGCATCCGGGACGGAGAACTGGAAAGACCGGATCTGCTTCTGATCGACGGCGGAGCCGGCCAGATCGCCGCCGTTCACGGTGCATTAGCCGATCTTGGCATTACCAACCTCACCCTGATCGGGGTGGCCAAGGGACCGGACCGCCGCCCGGGGCAGGAGCGCCTGTTTGTGCCGGGCGAGGAGGTCCCGCGCACACTGCCACCGGAGTCGCCGGCCCTGCGCCTCATCCAAAGGGTGCGTGATGAGGCCCATCGGTTTGCCATCACGGGTCATCGCAAACGCCGGGCACGACGCTTCAACGAATCCATCCTGGAGAGCATTCCGGGCCTGGGTCCGGCCCGACGCCGGGCGCTGCTGAAGCACTTCGGTGGTCTGCAGGGGGTGCTGCGAGCCGCGGCCGCCGATTTCGAGCAGGTTGCAGGTATCGGCGCATCACTCGCCCGCAGCATTTATGATCACCTGCATCCTGGCGCGTAGCTCGTGGGCAGCTGACGGGCGTGGGCCGAATACAACAGGTGGATGTTGCCGTGCCGGATCCCTCGGGTTTAGACATTGAAGGCCAAGCCAATGGGCGGCAGACGCCTTGGACTGTGCCCAACATCCTGACCTGGATCCGTATCGCGGCCATTCCGCTGGTCATCGTGGCCTTTTACGCCCCGTATCACTGGCACGATCTTGCCGCCTGTGTGGTATTCGCGGCGGCCGGCATTACCGACACCCTCGATGGCTATCTGGCGCGCAAGCTCGGGCAGATCACCCGGCTGGGCGCCTTCCTCGACCCGGTAGCCGACAAGCTCATCGTGGCAACGGCGCTGGTGCTGCTGGTCTCCCACGATCCACGCGTGCTGGTGGTGCTGATGGCCATCGTGATCATCGGCCGCGAAATCGCGATTTCGGCTTTGCGCGAATGGATGGCGCAGCTGGGCCAGCGGCGCAAAGTGGCGGTGTCGCTGCTCGGCAAGTACAAGACAATATTCCAGGTGGTGGGCCTGTCCATGATGTTTTATCGCAGCCCGCTGTGGGGGCTGGATATCTACAAGATCGGTGTGGGGCTGACGGTGTTGGCGGCCGTTTTGACCTTGGTTTCGATGGTCTCCTACCTGCGGGCCGCGTGGCCGGATTTGCGCAGTTAAGTGCCCCAGTCGCCTTGACTTCGTAGCCGCACCCCCTACAATTCCGCCTCCGCACATGAGACGCGGGAATAGCTCAGTTGGTAGAGCGCAACCTTGCCAAGGTTGAGGTCGCGAGTTCGAGCCTCGTTTCCCGCTCCAGTCTCCAAACAGGCCCTGACAGCGCCCGTACACTTGGGCTTACCCCCGATGCCGTAAACTGAACTGCTCGCCGATCCGGCGCGCGGTAACAGGCCTGCGGTGACCTATGAATGTGCGTCTTCTCCGGCTTGCATCAATTTCCTGCCTGATCATCACGGCGTCGGCAACGGCGGCGGATCGGACCCTGGCGGTAACGATCTATGCCGACAATCTCGCCCTGGTGCAGGACAAGCGCGAGATCACGATCCAGGGTGGTCGGCAGCGCATCGAGTTCGCGGATGTCTCGGCCCAGATCCGACCCGAGACGGCATCACTGACCGCCGCCGATATCAGCATCATCGAGCAGAACTTTGACTTCGATCTGCTCACCCCCGCGAAGCTCATGGAAAAGGCCGTGGGTCAGGAGGTGACCATCGTACGGGTGAACCCGGCCAATGGCGCCGAAACCCGCGATCAGGCCCAGGTGCTCGCCACCAATGGCGGGGTGGTGTTGAAAATCGGTGACCACATCGAAGTGTTGCGTGACGATGGTTTGCCGGCACGCGTAATTTTCAACAAGGTACCGGAAAATCTGCGCGCTCAACCAACCCTGTCGGTCACGATTACCGGCCGCCAGGCCGGAAAACGCACGGCAACGTTGAGCTATCTCACCCCCGGCCTGGGATGGCGGGCGGACTATGTCGCGCTGTTCGATGAGCGCGACAGCAAGATCGATGTGCAAGGCTGGGTGACGCTGACCAATTCAAGCGGTACGACCTATGACAACGCGCAGACCCTGCTGGTCGCCGGTGCACCGACTACCATTGATGGCAGTGGCAATCAACAGATCAATTGGCGTCCCCGACCGCCGCGCACCACCGTGCAGCAGCCCGGAACGGAGAGTGGCAGTCGTGAGCGACTGGGCGACTATTACCTGTATCCGCTGGCCGAGCGAACCACGATCGCCAACCTGCAAACCAAGCAGGTCAGTTTCCTGGACGTTCACGGGGTGCCGGCGGAACATGGCTACGAGTTCCGCAATCGCTGGCTCGGAACTGCGGATCAGCCGCAAAGCGCACGCAGTGTGTACAGCTTTTCGACCGGTGCGCATGCCGGATTGGGCGATCAGCTGCCCGCCGGGGTGCTGCGGTTCTACATGAAGGATCAACGCGGAGATCCTCAGTTCATCGGCGAAAGTCAGATCGATCACACTCCGATGGGATCGCGCCTCGCACTGCAGACCGGTGATGCGTTCGATGTGAAGGTGCACCCGATCGTCGAGAAACGCACCAGGCTTGGAACATTTCAATGGCAGTCGGATATGCGTTACGAGCTGACCAACGCCTTGCCGCAACCGGTCACCGTGCACGTGCTGCAGGATGGTCTCATCGGGGACTCGCGCGTCATGTCCGAAAGCCTGAAGAGTACGCGGCTGAACTCCGACACGGCCGAATGGGAGGTCGCGGTGCCGGCCAATGGCAAGGCCACCCTGAGTGCAACCTTCGAAACGCGCTTTTAGGCCAGGCAGCATGCGGGGCCGCTGCGCAAGAGGGGTATGGGCGGTCGCGATATTCCTGGCAGGCATGGCGGTGGCAGCCGAGCCGGCGCCGGTGCTTCAGGAAGTTCTCGCCGGTGCCCCAACCGATCTGGCGGTGACGGTATATCGCGCGCCGCGCCGTAGTTCAGGCCCACTTGATCTTGAATATCTCGAAGGCTTTGCGCTGATACGGGAAACCCGCCTGGTGCGAGTGCCGGTTGGCGTAAGCCGAGTCCGCTTTGAGGGCGTCGCGGATGGCATAGAACCCGTCAGCGCCATTGTCACCGGACTTCCGAATGCAATCCTCGAGAAAAATCTCGACGCCGAACTGCTCAGCCCGGCAACACTGATCGCGACGGCCAATGGCCGACCGGTGCTGCTGGTGCGGTCAAACTCCAAGACGGGGCAGACCGAGCACGTCCCGGGCGTGATCCTGTCGGGTCCGGCCGCCGACGGCGTTGTCTTCCAAACGAAGGATGGCATCGAGGCGCTGCGCTGTTCGGGCATGCCCGAAAGCTTCACCTTCCCGGGCAACACGCGGCTTACGGCAACTCCAACTCTCTCGTTACTGGTCCAAGCCGCGCGCCCGATCACGCAACAGATACAGCTCTCCTACCTCGCATCTGGCTTTGACTGGGCCGCGGATTACACCGCGACATTGTCAGCGGATGGCAAGCGGATCGACCTTGGCGCATGGGTAACGCTTGCGAACAGCAATGGGGTCGGATTTCCTGCAGCGCAAACACAGGTCGTGGCCGGCCGCCTCAATCGAGAACAGGCTGACGCAGCGCCACTGGATGCCGGCGGACCGATCCTGGCACGATGTTGGCCGCAAGGCTCAACGAGCGACGCTGTTCAATTTCTGCGGGTCCCCGGCGCAATGCCAATGGGTTTCGAGGCGGATAAGCGCTTGCGGGAAAACTCGTTTGCCGATGCGGTCTTGAATGAAGTTACGGTGACGGGGTCGCGCGTCCGGCAGGAGCAGTTGGGTGACCTGAAGCTCTACCGAGTGCCCACGCGCACGACTGTTGCGAGCCGTCAGTCCAAACAGGTTCGCCTGCTCGATCGAGCCTCGATACCCGTGCGCCGCATCTATGTCGCGGAGGTGGAGGAGGATCGCAACGACGGGCGGGGCAACCCCGATTGGGATCCGGCCACTGCCGTGCTGCGGACTCGAAACGATGCCGCGAATCATCTGGGCCTGCCATTGCCATCGGGACAGGTCGTGGTGTTTCAGGCGCGTCGCGGCGTGCGTGTGTTCCTCAACCAGGCGGACATGCTTGATCATGCGGTCAATGAAGAGGTTGAAATCCCTTTGGGCAGTAGCAGCGATGTGCAGGTCCAGACCGAGTCCGACAATGAGTCAATCACCGACCCGGCCTTCGCGCGCTTGGTGCCGCTTGTGCCCGGGGTGCTGTCGTTGCGCGAGACTCTGGTAGGCTCCGCGTCGCACGTGGAAGTGCGTAATGCCCGCGATTCGATCATCGACTTTGAACTGCGGTTGCGCCTGGAGGAGGGGTCACGCGTTGTGCGCGCCGACCATCCATTGGGCAGCAGAAACGGTCGCCCGGTTTTCCGCCTGCGGATTCCTGCTCACCACACCGTCCGGGTTCTCTTCATGGTCGAGCACGAGGCAACGCGTGTGGTGAGGCCGGAAGAGTGAGTGAGCAAAGGGATTTTCTTCTCCGGTTGCTCGTGTATACTTAGGGCCCCACAAGTGCTGTAGAACACTTGAAAATCAGTCAGTTATGTGATTTTCATGTCAATCTTGTTGAGATCAAGGATTGCGCGCAGGGCGCGGCACTTTCGATTAGTCACTGGCTAGGTGGCAGAGTGGTCATGCAGCGGCCTGCAAAGCCGTCTACGCCGGTTCGATTCCGACCCTAGCCTCCAATAAGCCACTATTTCTAGGACCCAGATCCTCGGTGAAAACTCGAGGATGGGCCGTGAGCTGTCCGGCGTTGTCGAGCAGCTTGCGGGTCATCAGAACTGTTGGGCGTACATGCGGTGGAGGACATCGTGCTCCGACCAAGAGCCTTCTTCCAGGATCGCTACCGCTTCAGGCCTGTCGAAGAGCGGCGTGTTGGCGCACTTCCGCTCGAAGGACCATCTTCGGGCTTGGCTTTTCGGCGAGATGGCTGAGGCTGAGAGTCGCGGCGTAGAGCGGCCTCTACGGCAGCGTCGATGATCGCATCGGTAAAGCGATCGTCGATTGTCTCTTTAGAAAACCAACGGCGATAGAAAAGTGGGCCTGCTATCGCTGCGATCAGATTGGCGGCCGGCTTGCCTGATGGTATCTCGCCTCTGGCCTTGGCGCGTTCGACGATGGCGTGGAACGGCGCCATGAAGCCCTTATGCAGCTTGGACTGCATGGTGGCGATTTCCGGATCGCGTTCTGCGGCGTCAATGATCGATGGATAGACCGAAGCCCACGCGGCAGTCTGAAGTTGCTCCGCGAGATTCGCCGCGAGAGCGTGAACGTCGCCGCGCAGGGTTCCCGTATCGGGGGCTTGATGTGCATTCCCGAGTCGAGAACAGGTGTCAATCAGTAATGCCGAACGCGACGGCCAATGCCGATAAATCGTCGTCTTTGACACGCCAGAGACGCGCGACACCTCATCAATGCTTACCCCGCTGATTCCGCTCTGCGTCAACTGCTTATAGGTCTCGGCCAAGACCGCTGCCTTGGAACGCTCCACCCGCTTGTCCGCAATTTGAGCCACCGAAACCCTTCCGTTGACACCTACGCTACGCTACGGTAGCGTACTACAGGTACGGTGCCGTTCAGTATTGAAGTTTACTGACAACTCCGCAAGCCGGAAAGGTCTCGCTCATGAAATTTGCCTACACGCGTCTCGTCACCGAGGATGTCACGAGCCTGGCGAGCTTCTATGAGAAGCTTCTAGGCACCCCGGCGAAGGGCAATGACGATTACGTCGAGTT
>DATHOA010000263.1:0-15020 GCA_035485475.1 Steroidobacteraceae bacterium
TCACGGTGCCGCGGATATTTCTTTAAGCAGCGGAATCTCCGCGGCGCTCTTGCCCTTTGGAATGGTGAGCAGGTATGCGTAGATGTCCGCAACATCTGCGTCCGGCATCACCACAGAGGTATAGACGGGCATGCGTACGCGGGGCCGCCGAAGCTGCAGTTTGTAAGCCTCGATTGGAATGGCTCCTGGTGCCAAACGCGGTCCTGCCCCTCCCGCGCCGCGCGTGCCATGACACTGATAACAGCCCGTGGCGAGATAGAGTTGCTTTCCGCGGGTCGCATCGCCACCGGCGTCGGCCGTCCCGCCGACCGAAATACCGGCGCCGAATATCAACGAAAACGCCACGAAAATACCAGTCACTCGCCCACGAGGTCCCGTCATTGTTGCCAAGGTGCTCATTGTTCAGCGCCCCTGTGATACGACGTCGACGAGCGCCGGCTCGCCCTTGCGAACGACCGCCAGGGCGCGCTTCAGCGCCGGCCCGAGATCACGTGGATTCTCGACGGGCCCCTCACCATGCATACCCATGCTGCGTGCCATCGCTGCATAGTCGATATGGGGATCCTCTATACGGCAGCCGATGTGAACGCGGTCGATGCCGCGCTGCCGGCGGTTGGCAATCGCCTGCAGCTGCATGATCTCCGTGTGATACGCCCGATTGTTGTGGACCACATAGAGAATCGGAATCCGCTCATGGGCAGCGGTCCACAGAACGCCCGGGCTGAACATCAGATCGCCATCCCCAATGATACTGATGCTGAGCCGTCCGTACTTCTGGTTGGCGAGCGCCGCGCCGAGTGTCGCGGGCGTTATGTAGCCGATGCCGGCGGCGCCGTGCGCGCCGATGTATTGGTAGTGCTTGTCGGCGGTCCAGAGGGCCTGCGGCGTATTGCCCTGGAACCCCGACGGGGAGAGCAGGGACCAGTCCTCCGACTTGATCTGCTCGTAGATCTCCATGCACATGCGCGACGTGGAGATCGGGGTGTCCTCCCAGCCGATCGCCGCTGACTCCTTGAAGGTCTCCATGTCCTCCCGATGCGCCTGCGCGAACGCCTTGCCGCGAGCCTCGAGCGCACCGCGTCGACCGGCGGGCATCTGCTTCCGGACTTCCTCGATGAGCATCGGCAATGTCGCTTCCGCGTCCGCGGCCATTGCCAGGTCTATGCCCGGCGCCAGGCGCTGCAGATCCTGGTAATTGCCTTTCGGCATCAGTTCGACGGACGAGATCGTGATCTTGCGGGCCCCATCGGGCAGTGCGGACTGCACATTTCCCTTGGCGTCGATTTGATTGAACAGCGAGAACGGATCCCCCGGTTCCAGAGCGAGGACCACGTCGGCGTCGCCCAGCAGCGAGCGCAGTCGGCGACTCTGGTTCAAGGGATGGCGCCACGGAAAATTCATTCGATTGTTGCTGTCACAGACGGGCGCCTGCAGGGCTTCGGCGAGCTGAACCATCAGCTTGAGGCCCTCGGGCGTGCGTGCGACGCGGTCTGCATAGATGATCGGATGCTCGGCGTTGACCAGCAGACGCGCCGCTTCCCGCACCGCTCCGGCCTCTCCTGCCGGTGGCGACACATGGGGCAACTTGGGAATCGACGGCGCAGCCTTGGCCCCGCCCGGGATCTCGTCTTCTTGCATGAGCGTGTCGACGGCCAGCAGGGTCGGTCCGTACGGGGGTGTTGTGCAGAATCGATAGGCCCGCACCGCAGACTCGCCAAAGTGACGCAGTGACCCAGGGGTGTCGTCCCACTTGGTAAAATCCCGAACCATTGCGGGACCGTCGGTGGCCGCGTGCATCCAATCGACCGCATTGGGACGGCGCGCCGCATCGATCCACGCGCCCACCATCATGAAGATCGGCACGCGGTCGGCATAGGCGTTGTAGATCGCCATCGATCCGTGCTGGAGACCTACGGTCGTATGCATCATGCACGCCATGGGCTTGCCTTCGATCTTGGCGTAGCCATGCGCCATGGCCACGGAGGCTTCCTCATGCATCGTGGTAATGAAACGCAGCGTCGGCTGGGTCAGCATTCCGTAGTTGATGACCGCCTCGTGCAGGCCCATGAACGTGTTGCCGGGCGTGGCCGCGAAATATTCGATGCCCAGACTGCGCAGGACGTCCACCATGTAGTCGCCGCCGCAGCTCGAATACGTGAAAGATCGGTCACGAATCGAGGTTTCCTCGGATCTCGGGGCAGGCGCAGCCGGTCGGGGCTGATTGGGGTCAGCCGTGCGCGGGCGACTGGCGTCGCCTCCTGGTGAGTCGCTCCGCGCTGCCTCGGTCTGCGCCATCAGCACCGGTGCGGCGACGGATCCGGCGGCCACCGCCACCCCGCCGAGCGCGGCGCCCTTCAAAAACTGGCGGCGACGGAATTGCGCGCCTTTCTGATCATTCACGGGTGCCGTCATGGTTGTCTCCGCAACACTTCGAGTGAGAACGTTTGCATTGTACTCAACTGCAGGCGGCATTGGGTGCGGCGAGGAATTTACTGGCTCATGGATCGCTGCCGGGGGTGGCCCCAATGCGATGCTCCTGCAGCTCGGTGTGAAGAAATTCCGTGTCGCCCGCCTGCTCATTGGCAAGCGATAGGGGTGTCCGGAAAACGTCTTTGCGGGAGTTTGACGAGGGGTTTTCAGTCGGCGTTGGCACACCGAAGTGAAATATCCCCATAGCAAAACCATGGCCTAGGCATTCGCCGCGCGCTATTTTCGGCTCCGAAAAGGGGGGCCTAACATGTTGGGGTATCACGCTTTCGGCACGATCCGTGTCGCAAGGGCTTCCGGGGCCGTGCGCGTTGTGTCAGCAACGAGGATCGTGTCCCGGGCCGATGCACCGCTGATACCCAGTCAACGAAATCCTCAAAGTTTGCCCAATCAAGCTTCCTGGCGCGCTCGTGGCACTGGCGCCGCCAGTCGATGATCGATTCCTCGGTCCAACGCTGGTAGGGGTTCGCGCGCAGGCAAGTGAGGACAAAGGGTCTGCGCGAGGTTGCTGGTGCCGGTGTTTTGTTCGTGACGCAAAAATTAGATCTATTCAGAACAAGAAAGTGAGGGTGGGGGATGACTATGAAACAAGATGTATGGCCGCGGCGCGCCGCGAAATTGCCTGTCGTGGCGAATTGCGCGGGTGGAGTGCGGTCTGGTTTGCAGTACCTCGCGCACACCGCCATCGTGGCTGTGCTGGCCACGGCGATGAATCAGACGGCACGAGCGCAGGAGGCGCCCGAGGCTCAGCCCACCCAGCTGCAGGAGGTGGTGGTCACCGGCTCGCGCATTCAGCGTAGCAAGGACCTGCAATCCTCGAGTCCGCTCGTCACAGTCACCTCCGACACACTCACGAACATCAGTACAATAGGTGTCGAGAACGCGCTGAATCAGCTGCCACAGTTCGTCCCGAGCCAGACCCAGTTCGTGACGAATGACAACGGCCCGAGCGCCACGGATGTTCCCGGCGCCGCCACCATCGACCTGCGCGGCCTGGGTCCCAATCGCACCCTGGTGCTGTTGGACGGGCGCCGCGCGCAGCCATCCAATACCACGCTGGTGGTGGACGTCAATTCCATCCCGGCGGCGGCCATCGATCACGTTGAAGTCGTTACCGGCGGCGCCTCGGCAACGTATGGCGCCGATGCGATCTCCGGCGTCGTCAATTTCAGACTCAAGGATCATTTCCAGGGCATGGAGTTGGATGCCCAGACCGGCGTCACCGAGAAGGGGGATGGCATGGAATCGCGCCTGAGCGCGACCCTGGGCACCGATTTCGCGGACCACAGGGGCAATATCATCACCATTCTCGAATGGTCCAAGCGTGATGCGGTGTTTCAGTCGAACCGTTCCTTCTACACCGATTCCTGGACGGATCCCAACAGCAACAGCGCCATGGCGCAGCTGTTCTCGTTCAATGACTACAGTCCTGCCAGCAATGCGCCCTCGCAGGCCGCTGTCAATTCAGTCTTTGGAAACATCAAGGTTCCCACCACCACCCCGTTCTGGTTCAACTCCGACCAGACGCTGTTCAAGAACTCCTATGTGGCTGGAAATGCCGCGGCCAGCACAGCGGGGTTTGACAGTGCGCTACCGCCGGACACATCGAGGCAGGCCTTTCAGAACGGCATCCTGAATCAGCACTTCGCGGATGGCTACGTGTCCAGCCCGTTGACGCGTTACTCGCTGTTTTCGAAGATGAACTACGAGCTGAACGATAGTTTGACGGCGTTCTTCCAGGGCAACTTCGAGGCGAACAGCGTCAACTCGCTCACGCTGGCAACGCCATCGCGTTCCTCATGGGTCGTCTCGATTCCTTACTGTTCGGACCAGACTTTGGCAGCTGGCACCAATGCAACCTGCGCGGCCACTCGCGCGAGTCATCCAGTGCCGACGCAGCTGGGGACGTTGCTGGATTCGCGCCCGTCTCCGGATGCTCCCTGGACGCTGGAGAGCACGTTGAGCTACCTGGGCCCGCGCGTTGCCGACATTTCGACCACGGTTTTCCAGGTCATGGCGGGCTTGGACGGTAAGCTGCCCTTCAAGGACTGGACCTGGGAAGGCTATGTGTCGCATGGCCAGACCAACATCGACGACAACATGGATTCCGGCTTTGCCTCGGTGCAGCGCTACGGGCAAATCTTGGATGCTCCGAGTAACGGCACCAACCTGAATCTGGGCGGCTACGGCGCCGGCTACACCAACAGCGGCCTCAGTGTCGGTCTCGGTGCCTCGACGGCATGCACGAGCGGCCTGCCGGTATTCTCGGCGGTGGCGTTTACACCATCCGCGAACTGCCTCAGTGCCATCGGCTTGGACCTGAACACCCGCACCCAACTGCGGCAGGACATCGTTGAACTGACCTCCCAGGGCGGGATTATCAATCTGCCCGGGGGCGAGCTGCGCGGCTCCGTGGGTCTGGATTGGCGGCGTGATTATGGCGTTTTCACACCGGACCCGGACCTGGATTCGAACTCGGTCTACGAGACGGTCGCGGGAAACTTCACCACCGCGGGAGCGCAGGGCGGCACCGACGTCAAAGAGGCCTATGGGGAGCTGTTGGTACCCGTGTTGAAGGATCTGCCGGCGATCAAGTCCCTGAACCTGGAATTGGGTGACCGCTTTTCCGAGTACAGCACGGCGGGCGACACCCAGACTTGGAAGGCTCTGTTGAACTGGGCGCCGAACGATTTCGTCACCTTCCGTGGCGGTATGCAGTACGCCGTGCGCGCGCCCAACATATCGGAGCTTTATGTCGGCGCCTCCGTGTCGGCCGTGAGTTTTGTGTATGGCGACCCGTGTGCGGGCGCCAATACGACGGCTCCATGGGGAAATGTGGCCTCCAATCCCAATCGGGCCCAGGTGCAGGCGCTGTGCGGCGCCATCATCGGAAGAGCCGATCCCACCTCGCCTTACTTTGCCAGTCCGAGCACCTACGCGGGCGGAAGCGGAACCTTTCTGCAATCGGAAAACGAGCTCATCACGGGAAATCCCGATGTGAAGCCGGAGAAGGCTCATACCGTCACGATCGGAACGGTGTTGCGTTCGCCCTTCGAGAGCCGTGCCCTGAGCTCGATGACGGCTACCGTGGATTTCTACAAGATCGACCTGGCCGATACCATCGGCGTGATCAACTCGGTAACCGTGTACCAGAACTGCTTCAACTACAACGGTACCAGCAATCCGTCATACGACCCCAACAACTCGTTCTGCAAGTTGATTACGCGGTCGTCCATCAATGGTGGTCGCGCATATACCGCTGGGCTGTATAGCAACCTGGGAGCTGAGAACACTCAAGGATTGGACTTCACCTTCAACTGGAGGGCGGCGCTGGATGACATGTTCGGCCACAACCTTCCGGGTGCCCTGGGCTTCGACGTGTCCGGAACATGGCTGATGTCCTTCAAGCAGCAGACCGCCCCCGGCGCGGCCATCGTCCAGTTGGATGGCACCTCGGATTATTACAGCTACCGTACGCTCACGGGCCTGAGCTACTTCGTCGGGCCGGCCAGCGTGCAACTGCAATGGACGCACCTGCCAACCATCGAAAACGCCATTGCAGCTTCGCAGCCCACCACCACGATCCTGCCAACCCTGTCGTACAACCTGTTCAATCTGTCCGCCGGCTATGAGTTTTCGCAGCGGTTCAGCATGAGGTTTGGCATCGATAACCTGTTTGATCGCCAGGCGCCGGTCGTGGGTGCCCAGCCTGGTGTCACCGATGGAGCCGGAACCACCAACCCCAGCGTCTATGACGTTCTCGGCCGGAGGTTCTACCTGTCCGCCAAAGCCACGCTTTGATGTTATGTCCGCAGGAGGCTGGCGGCGCGCAGCGCGCTGCCAGCTTCCGGCACCGGCGGTGGGTCGATGTGGTGAATTGCCAGACCCAGGGGTTTTCGCGCAAGCATATGATGCGCTCATCATGAGGATAGGTAGGGGGATCATGGCTCACACGTCTTTTCGCGTCGGGAATCCGCGCAACCAAACGCGCGGGTTCGTGCGCCGAACACTGCTTGGCGCATTCGCGATTACATTCGGCGTCGCGCTCGCCGTTCCGGGCTGGACTCAGGCCCTGGTGGGCCGGGACAGGACACCCCCGGATCTGATGGGTGAGTGGACGCTTCACGACGATGAAGATCCGGGCCAGCCGTTGCTGGGTCAATATCTCGGGATGCCGTTCAATGATGCGGGGCGGATGCGCGCCGATACGTCGGCCGAATCCATCTGGGGTACCGCGGAGTATCGCTGCCGTCCACATTCCGCGCCGCACTCGTGGCGTGGCGTGGGTGGCGCGCGCATCCTCAAGGACCTCGACCCTCTGACACGCGATGTGACGGGGTACCATTTCCAGTACTGGCGCTCCCTCGACCGTCCGGTTTACCTGGACAACCGTCCCCATCCGCCGGGCTATGCCCCGCACAGCTGGGCTGGTTTTGCGACCGCCGAATGGCAAGGGGACACTCTGGTCGTCAAGACCACGCATTTCAAGGACGGGTTCCTGCAACGTGGCGGCCCGCAGACCAGCGACCTTTATACGATGACGGAATACCTGACCCGTCATGACGAGTACCTGACCGTCACGCAGATCGTCGATGATCCGGTCTACCTGGATGAGCCTTACGTCGTCTCCACGACCTTCGAGTATGAACCCAATTCGGCCGTGCAGATGGAGTCCTGTGTGACAACGGCGCTCGGCGACGGTGGTGGCAGTCCGTATTTTGTCCCGCACTTTCTGCCCGGTGAAAACACCGCGCTGCAGGAGTGGCTGGTGAAGGAGAACTGGGTTCCGGTTGAACCCACCCGTGGCGGCGCCCTCACGGCATATCCCGAATACCGGGTCAGCGGCAAGAATGCCAGGCCGCCGATTTCGCATTCTGCCGTGTCGGCGCAGAAGGCCGTCGAGGAGCAAAGCCCGCGCGACGGCGAGGTCCATGTCCTGCCGGTGCAGGGCAATGTCTACATGCTCGTCGCCGATGGCACGAATATCACCCTATCCGTGGGCAAGAGCGGCGTGCTCGTCGTCGATACCGGCTCACACAACATGTCGGCCAAAGTGCTTGCCGCGATCACCCGCCTGCAGGCGCAGGTGACTGCCGCCGTCAGACCGAACGACTGTAACGGCTCGGATTGCGTCGGGCAGCCGAGCTGGGCCAGTCCCGCGATGAACGCGATCATTGCATCGCCGGCGCCAGCTCGCCCGATCCGCTACATCATCGACACGGATGCCTCGCCCGATCATGTGGGCGGCAACGAGGTGCTCGCGAAGGCGGGTTACTTCGCGCGCAAGGGCGGTACGAACGTCGAGAATGATGCGGCCGCAACCGCAGCTGTCATTGCCTACGAGAATGTGCTGACCACGATGCAGAACGCGCCGGGAGGCGACGCCTTGCCGCTCGAAGCTCTTCCGAGCGACACCTACTCCTGGAAATTCAACAAAATCAGTGAGTACGTCAATGGCGAAGGAGTGGAGATCTTCCACGAGCCGAAAGCGATCAGCGACGGCGACAGCATCGTCCAGTTCCGCCGTTCCGAGGTGATCAGCACGGGAGACATTTTCTCGACGATTACTTATCCCATGATCAACGTCAAAACGGGCGGGACCATCGATGGTGTGATCGACGCGCTCAACCACATCCTCGACCTTACGGTCGCGGAATACCGTTCACAGGGCGGAACCTGGATCATCCCGGGACGAGGCCGTCTGTCGGATGCGGGAGATCTCGCCTCGTATCGCAACATGGTCGTGATCATTCATGACCGCATTCAGAAGCTGAAGAACGAAGGCAAGACTCTCGCTCAAGTGCTTGCCGCAAAAATAACTCTGGACTTCGATGTGCGCTATGGGCTGGACAAGAGCTGGACCCCGGCGCAATTCACCGAAGCTGTTTATCGAACCCTCCCGGCGGCTGCACGCGGGAAAACAGGAGCTGCAAAATGACTGCCCCAAAGTTTGCACGAATCGTCTTAGTGGCACTGGCGGCCACGCTGACCGTGGGCGTTGCCGAGGCGCATCACTCGTATGCTGCGACGTTTGACGTCGACCATCAGGTCAATCTGAAAGGCACGGTGGTGCAGTTCGGATTCCGCAATCCGCACTCATACATTCAGCTGGAGGTGCCGGACGGCAAGGGCGGCACCGTGCGCTGGTCGGTCGAGTGGAGCGGCACGGCTTCACTTACGCGTCAGGGTATTGATCGTGGCACGTTGAAGGTCGGCGATGTCGTCAAGGTCGTTGCATCGCCGTCACGCGTGAAGGGCGAGCTGCGCGCCCAGTTCGTCTCGTTCGTTCGCGAAAGGGATGGTTTTAGCTGGGGCCTCAATGGCGAAAAAGTAGATTGAACGCGCCGGCCGCATCACAGGCATCCCCATGACCGACGAGACCGCTAACCGAAACAACATGAATAGAAGAACACCGTCACGCTTTGTGGCTCCTGCCATGCTGGCCTTGCTCGCGGCCCTGTTTTCCTCCGGCGCAATCAACGCTCAGGCGCCCGCGCAACGTCCTGCCCAGACGCCGCAAGCCGCGGCGACCGCGGACCTCACCGGAGACTGGGTTTCGGTGGTGACGGGGGACTGGAAGTTCCGCATGGTCACGCCGAACAAGGGTGTATTCGAGGGTCTTCCCCTCAATGCCGAGGGCCGGCGGGTAGGGGCCACATGGGATCCAAAACAGGATGCCGCCAGTGGCGAGCAGTGCCGCGCGTATGGCGCCGGGAACATCATGCGCGTCCCGGGCCGCCTGCGCATCCAGTGGGAAGGCAGTGACACCCTGCGCATCGACACCGACGCCGGTACGCAGACGCGACTGCTCAAATTTGGTCCGTCTGTAAAGCCCGGCGAGCCATCCTGGCAGGGCTCGACGCACGCTGAATGGCACAGGCCGGCCGGTCCCGCCGCTGCTGGGACGGGTGGTTCGCTCAAAGCCGTGACCACCGGGCTCAAACCAGGGTATCTGCGCAAGAATGGCGCCCCATACAGTGATGCGACGGTGCTGACTGAATACTATGAACGCCAGAGCGCGCCGAACGGTGACTCGTGGCTCATCGTGACGCAGATCGTAAAGGATCCGAAATATCTGAGCCGTCCGTACATCACGAGCGTCAACTTCAAGAAAATCCCGAGTGGACAGGGCTGGGACCCGACTCCTTGCGCCGCCAACTGATGATTGTTCGCGATGATGGCGTTTGCGAATTCTCATCAAGGGGCTCCATGAATTGATTCCAACCGCTTTCTACCGCTCCGTCACATCCACTGCTTTAAGCCAGTTCATCCAGAAAACGCATGGCATGATTGCCGGTATCCAGAT
The DNA here is from genome assembly GCA_035485475.1 of Steroidobacteraceae bacterium. Classification (GTDB taxonomy): domain Bacteria; phylum Pseudomonadota; class Gammaproteobacteria; order Steroidobacterales; family Steroidobacteraceae; genus DAIDKA01. Next base: position 9,794 of record DATHOA010000263.1, read on the forward strand.
GGTGCATATCATCTGCCTGGCCTGTGTGTTCGCGCTTGGACTGGCTTTGGCGTTGAGTCTTGCGGGCAGAGGGTTCGATTCGGAGTCCTTGGACAGCTTGAGCCGCCGATTCGTGCCGGCGATCTGGATCTTCGTGTCGGTTCTGCTCGTGACGGGTGCTCTGCTGATCATTGCCGAGCCAGTCCGTTCGCTTCCAAAGGCGGTCTTTTACATCAAGATGGCGTTGATCGTGCTGGCAATCAGCATGACTTCAGCCATTGCCAAGCGGGCGCGTCGCGCGCAGCGGGCCGGCGCACCTGCGCCGGTCAGTCGGGCCGTGGCCGTGGTGTACATGCTCATCTGGTGCTGCATCATTGTTGCCGGACGGATGATTGCTTACTACTGACGGATATTGGGGGAGTGAATCCAAGTGCTTCTTGAGTTCTCGCAGTGGCTGGGTGCTACCAGCCTGGGCATGGCCGTTGCCGAGGACTGGTTCCCGAAGGTCGAGTGCGTCCATGTCATCGCGCTCGCCACCGTGGTGGGCACCATTTTCCTGGTCGACACCCGGTTGATCGGTCTGACCTCGACGCAGCTTTCCTTCCGCCACATTTCAAGCCGCTTGCTGCCCTGGACATGGGCTGGCTTCATCCTTGCCGCGATTACCGGGTTTTTGCTGTTCTCGTCCAATTCCGTCGCTTATTACGCAAATGGCGCATTCCGGCTCAAGTTGATGCTGATGATTCTGGCGGCGCTGAACATGCTCTATTTCGAGTTAGTCACCTTCCGCAACGTGGCCGCCTGGGATACGGCCGCGAAGCCGCCGTTCGCGGGCCGCCTCGCCGGGGTTGTCTCGGTGGCGTTGTGGTGCGGTGTCATCATGACCGGCCGCTGGATCGGATTCTCACTATAGGGAAAACGGATGTCGAGGGCGCCGGGACGGCCGGCGGGTCGCCCGGAACAGTCGATCGAATTCGCTAAAACAGCTGCTACATCAGCAGCGCGTCCACGAACTCGTGAATCGGACGTTTTCCATGTAAGTGTTTGATGCAGTGGGTATTTATACTCCGACCGGTCGCGGTGTGGCAAAGGGCGGTTCGCCCATCGACGTGAAATATCCTCTTAGCGGGAGACATGCGCCTCGCGCTACCTTCCGTGTCCACAATGTCGGCTTCGAGGGGGAGCCTAATGCTGGAGTGTCAGGCTTTCGGCCGAGTCGCTGTCGCCATGGCGTCCGGGGCCGTGCGTGCGGGTCATTCCATCCGCACCCTGGCGGTTTTCGCGGCGCTTTCGTGTGCAGTGATTCACGGCAATGCCCGGGCCGCCAGCGAGGTTGCCGACGCGGCCATGCGTCAAGACGCCACGCGCGTCGCGACGCTGATCGCGGCCAAGGCTGACGTGAACGCGCCCCAACCGGATGGCAGCACGGCGCTGCATTGGGCCGCGTACCACGGCGACGTGAAGCTGACGGGAGCACTGCTGCGCGCGCACGCCAATGCGGGCGTCGCGATGGAGAACGGCATGACGCCGCTGTTGCTGGCGTGCGAGAACGGCAATGCCGATCTCGTCAAGGAGCTGCTGAAGGCGGGCGCCGATCCCAACCAGACTTTTACCAACGGCGAGACGCCGCTGATGATGGCGGCCCGCACGGGCCGCATTCCGGTCATGGCTGCCCTGCTGAAACAAGGGGTTAAGGTCGACGAGAAAGAGAGGCTCCGCGGCACGACCGCCTTGATGTGGGCCGCCGCGAACTCCAACGCCGACGCGGTCCGTTTCCTGATTTCAAAGGGCGCCGATGTCAGCGCCCGCTCGGGCACCACCGCGCCGGGTCGCGCGCCCTATCTTGCGCCGGCGGGCCGCAACCGAATCCAGGATTTCATCGCCGGCCACGGGGGAAGCGGCACCCACGTCGCCTTGGACGACCCCAAGGCACGCGCCGAGGCAGACAAGCGCCTGGTCGAAGAAAAAGAACTCGCGAAGCGCGCGATTGCCGCGTTCCCGGCGCCCAAGCCCGTCAAACCCGCCGCCAAGCAGTGGGGCGGTCTCACATCGCTGCAGTTCGCCGTACGTGAAGGCAGCATGGAGACGGTGAAAGTGCTGGTCGACTCGGGCGCCGACGTGAACCAGCGCAGCGAGTTCGGCTGGACGGCGCTGCTCGTTGCCACCCAGAACCGCTACTACAAGATAGGCCTCCTCCTGCTCGATCATGGCGCCGATCCGAACATCGCCAATGAAGGCGGCTGGACCCCGCTCTACATCGCGACCGACAACAGGAACATCGAAGGCGGCGACTATCCCACGCGCAAGCCGGACATGGACCACCTCGACTTCATCAAGCGGCTGTTCGCGGCCCACGCGAACCCGAACGTGCGCATGCGCTCGAGCACCGAGACGCGCACCATCTTCACGCACCAGTGGCTCCAGGAAGAGGGGGCGACGCCGTTCCTGCGTGCCGCGCAGTCGGGCGACATGGTGCTGTTGAAGCTGCTGCTCGAGCACGGCGCCGATCCGAAAATCACGACGGATGACAATGTGACGCCGCTGATGGTGGCGAGCGGCATCGGCTGGGTCGAGGGCGTCACGTATGAGTGGTCGCCCCAGCAGACGCTCGAGACCGTGAAAATGCTGCTGGATCTCGGTGCCGACGTGAATGCGCAGGACCTGATCGACGGTCGCACGGCGCTGATGGGAGCCGCACACAAGGGCCGCAATGATGTGATCGAGCTGCTTGTACAGCATGGGGCCGATCTGTCGCTGCGGGACATCGGTAGCCGAGACACCATCAACTCGCTCGCGGGCGTGCGCTTCCAGGCCATCGATTATGCCGATGGGCTCGTACGCATCGGCGTGCAATCGGCTATCGCGCATCCGGAAAGCTTTGCGCTGCTGCGCAAGCTGATGCAGGAGCGGAATATGCCGGTGCCGCAGGAAGGGCGCACGCTCACGTCGATTTGCGTCACAGACCTGTGCAAATGAAATTACAGAGAATGACAAACCGGTCGCTGATCGCCGCCGTCGGCGGCTGTGTGTTCCTGATGCCGCTCGTCGCTTCGGCTGGAGGCAACGAGGCGGTTGTGACAGCCCATCAGCGCCAGCTGCTCGATAAATACTGCGTCGTCTGCCACAACTACACGGATTACAAGGGCGGCCTCGAGTTCGAGGCCTACGATCCGGCGACTCCGCAGGACGATGCGAAGGTCACCGAGAAAATGCTGAAGAAGCTGCGCGTCGGCATGATGCCGCCCGCAGGCAAGGCGCGGCCGGACCCGGCCGCGGTCCGCGATCTGATCCACTCCCTCGAGACGCGGCTCGACGCGCACGAGAAGGCCAGTCTCTCCGTGCCGAAGCTGCATCGCCTGAATCGCACCGAATACGCGAACGCCGTGCGCGATCTGCTCGACCTCGATATCGATACGTCGCAGTTCCTGCCGCCCGATGATTCGAGCCGTGGTTTTGACAACCAGGCGGGTGCGCTGACGCTTTCCTCTGCCCTGCTCGACGCGTATCTTTCGGCTGCCGCTCGCGTGAGCCGTGTTGCGATTGGCGACGCGGCGTCGCCCGCGCAGGTGACGTACCGCATACCGCAGGATACGACGCAGAACTATCACGTCGAAGGCCTGCCCCTGGGCACGCGCGGCGGCATCCAGATCGATCGGACGTTCCCGTCGGACGGCAATTACACCGTCAAGGTAATCGCCGTGACGCTCGGCAACATGGGTAACGACCGCCCGTTCGGTGAGATCAAGGGCGAACAACTGCTCGTGTACCTGGATGACAGGCGCGTTGCCAAGATCGGCTGGGACAAGGCTCTTGGCGTGGGTCGCCCCTTCTCCGTCACCGATGAAGAAGGCGCCGGCGGCGAGCTGAAGACCATCGAAGTCAAGCTGCCCGTCACGGCCGGGCCCCACAAGATAGGCGTCACATTCCAGGCGACCAACTTCGCGCCGGGCCTGGACATGAACCACGCCTTCGATCGCAGCACGATCGAAACCGGCGGCCTGCCCGGCTTCACATTCTACCCGCACGTCGGCAGCGTCCGCATCGATGGGCCGACGGAGGCCAAGGCCGCGGCGGATTCGCCGAGCCGCGAACGCATCTTCGTGTGCCACCCCGCGAATGCGAGCGATGAAGAGCGCTGCGCGCGTCAGATCACGACGACGCTGGCACATCGGGCGTATCGCGGTTACTCGACGCCACAGAACGTAGACGCGCTGATGAGCTTCTACACAACCGTGCGCCGCAATGGTTCGTTCGACGACGGCATCGAAGCGATGGTGCAGCGAGTGCTCGTCGATCCGAAATTCCTCCTGCGCGTGGAACGGACACCAAACGGCGTTGCGCCGGGCGCCTCCTATCACGTGAGCGATCTCGATCTCGCCTCGCGGCTTTCGTTCTTCCTCTGGAGCAGCATCCCGGATGACACGCTGCTGCAGCTCGCGGAGTCGAAGCAGCTGACGAAGCGGGACGTTCTGCAAAAGCAGGTGGATCGCATGCTGGCCGATCCGCGCGCGGAAGCACTCACGAGAAACTTCGCCTCGCAGTGGCTCGGGCTGCGTAGCCTGCAGGGCCATGACCCGGTCGTGGATCAATTCCCGGACTTCGATGACAACCTGCGCGAGGCCTTCCGCGAAGAAGCACAGCTGCTCTTCACCAGCCTGCTGCAGGAAGACCGCAGCGTCGTAGACCTGCTCACCGCGGACTACACGTTCGTGAACGAGCGTCTCGCCAAGCACTACGGAATGAGCGGTGTTCGTGGCAGCGAGTTCCGTCGCGTGAAGCTCGAAGGCGACCTGGCCGTGCGCGAGGGCATTCTGGGCAAGGGCGCGATGTTGACGGTATCGTCGCAGCCCGGCCGCACTTCGCCGGTGATTCGCGGCCAGTGGGTGTTGCGCACGCTGCTTGGCACGCCAGCGCCGGATCCGCCAGCAAACGTGCCCGCGCTCGATGCGAAGACGACGGATGCGGCCGGCAACGGCAAGGTGCCGACGATGCGCGAGACGCTCTCCGCCCACCGCGCCAATCCGACATGCGCGGCCTGCCACAAGATGATGGATCCCATCGGGTTCGCGCTCGAGCCGTTCGACGCCGTGGGCCATACGCGCACGGTCGACCAGAGCGGTGAGCCGATCGATGCGAAGGACGTGATGTACGACGGCTCGCCGGTCAACGGACCCTCTGGCGTGCGCGACTTTGTCCTGAAGTACAAGGATCAGTACGTGCAGAACGTCGCGGCGAACCTCCTCACGTA
>DATHOA010000264.1:0-14458 GCA_035485475.1 Steroidobacteraceae bacterium
CCGCACTGACCGTGGCGTGCGTGTGGTGGGCGCTATGAGTCGCCTGGGCTCCGCCGGCAACGGCGTACATCACTGGTGGGTGCAACGACTCACCTCCGTGGCGCTGGTGCCGCTGGCCGTGTGGCTGCTGGTGTCGCTGGCGACTCTGCCCACGCTGGATTTCGTGACCCTGGTGTCCTGGATCGGCGGCACCTGGACCGCATGCCTGCTGACGCTGTTCGTGCTCACCGCCAGCTGGCATTCCAGCCTCGGTGTCCAAGTGATCCTCGAGGACTATGTGCATGATGAAGGAGTGAAGACCGTAAGCCTGGTGTTGTCAGGCTTCATCCACGCCGTCCTCGCCGCGCTCGGCGTCTTTGCCGTGCTGCGCATCGCCTTCGGGAGCCCGCTTTGAGTGCCTATGAATTCATTGACCACAGCTACGACGTAGTGGTCGTAGGCGCCGGTGGCGCCGGCCTGCGTGCCACCCTCGGCCTCGCCGAGGCGGGCCTGTCCACGGCGTGCATCAGCAAGCTTTTTCCGACCCGCAGCCACACCGTGGCGGCGCAGGGTGGCATCAGCGCCGCACTGGGGAACATGGGTCCGGATGACTGGCGCTGGCACATGTATGACACGGTCAAGGGTTCGGACTGGCTGGGCGACCAGGACGCCATCGAGCTGATGTGCAAGGAGGCCCCGGCCGCCGTCATCGAACTGGAGCATTACGGCATGCCGTTCTCGCGCACCGAGCAGGGCCGCATTTACCAGCGGCCGTTCGGTGGCATGACCACGCATTACGGAAAGGGCACGGCGCAGCGCACCTGCGCGGCGGCGGATCGCACCGGTCATGCCATGCTGCACACGCTGTACCAGCAATCGATCCGGCATTCGGCGACTTTTTTCATCGAGTACTTCGCCATCGATCTGATGATGGAGAATGGCGAGTGCCGGGGGGTCGTGGCACTGGACATGACCGAGGGCACGCTGCACCGCTTCCGTGCCCAACGGACCATCCTGGCCACGGGCGGCTATGGCCGCGCCTATTTCTCGTGTACGTCGGCACACTCGTGCACGGGTGATGGCAATGCCATGGTGCTGCGCGCCGGGCTGCCGTTGTCGGACATGGAGTTCGTGCAGTTTCATCCCACGGGCATCTATACCGCCGGCTGTCTGATCACCGAGGGCGCGCGCGGGGAGGGCGGCTACCTGACCAATTCCGCCGGTGATCGCTTTATGGAGCGCTACGCGCCGAACGCCAAGGATCTGGCCTCGCGCGATGTCGTCAGTCGCGCCATGACCATCGAGATTCGCGAGGGGCGCGGCGTGGGTGAGCACAAGGATCACATCCATCTGCACCTGGAGCATCTGGGTCCGGACGTCATCCACGAGCGTCTACCGGGCATCGCCGAGACCGCGCGTATTTTCGCCGATGTGGATGTCACCCAGGCGCCCATTCCGGTGCTGCCGACCGTGCACTACAACATGGGTGGCATTCCCTGCAACTACCACGGCGAGGCGCTGTGTCCGCGCGAGGGCGATGTCGAGGCGGTGGTGCCGGGCCTGATGGCGGTGGGCGAGGCGGCCTGTGTGTCGGTGCATGGCGCCAACCGGCTGGGCTCGAATTCGCTGCTGGACCTGGTGGTGTTCGGCCGCGAGGCGGCGCGCCGCTGTGCCGAAGTGCTCACGCCCAACGCGAGGCACCGGCCGCTGGCGGCCGACGCGGCAACCCCTGCGGTAACGCGCCTGGACCGGATGCGCCAGGCGGACGGTTCACGACCCACGGCCGAGATCCGCCTGGAAATGCAGCGCATCATGCAAACCGACGCGGCGGTGTTCCGCACCGGTGAGACGCTGTCCGAAGGCGTGGAAAAGCTCAAGGGCACCTTTGCGTCCCTGGCGGACGTGAAGATCACGGACCGCAGCCTGGTATGGAATACCGACCTGGTGGAGACCCTCGAGCTGGACAACCTGCTGGTACAGGCGATGGCGACCATCACCTCCGCGGTGAACCGTACCGAGAGCCGCGGCGCGCATGCGCGCGAGGATTATCCCAATCGTGATGACGTCAATTGGATGAAGCACTCGCTGGTGTGGGTCGATTCCGGCGGCAAGGTGAAATTCGATTATCGGCCGGTGCACCTGCGGACCATGACGAATGAAGCCGAGGTGATTCCGCCGAAGGCGCGCACGTACTAAATGAGGTTTTAGGATCAATGGTTGAGCTGACACTGCCCCGGGGTTCGAAAGTGAATCCGCATGGGCGCGTCCACAAGGCCGCCAGTGGCGCCGCCGCGGTACGCACGTTCCGCATCTACCGCTTCGACCCGGATTCGGGCGAGAACCCGCGCCTTGATACTTTCGAGGTGGACACCAAGGCCTGTGGGCCGATGGTTCTGGATGCGCTTATCCACATCAAGGCCAAAATCGACTCCTCGGTCACCTTCCGGCGTTCCTGTCGCGAGGGGATCTGCGGCTCGTGCGCCATGAACATCAATGGTCTGAACTGCCTGGCCTGCACCACGGCCATCGCGGACCTGGGCCCGCAGGTCAAGATCTACCCGCTGCCGCACATGCCGGTGGTGAAGGACCTGGTGCCGGACCTGACGAATTTCTATGCGCAGTACGCCTCCGTTGAGCCGTGGCTGAAAACGCGCACGCCGGCTTCGCCGGATAGCGAGCGGCTGCAATCCAAGGAGGAGCAGGTCCGCATCGATCGTCCCGCAGCATGCATTCTATGTGCCTGCTGTTCGACCGCCTGCCCGAGCTACTGGTGGAACGGTGACCGTTACCTGGGACCGGCCGCCTTGCTGGCCGCCTACCGCTGGATCGTCGACAGCCGCGATGAGGCCACCGGCGAGCGCCTCGATCAGCTCAATGACCCCTTCAAGCTGTATCGCTGCCATACCATTATGAATTGTACGGATGTGTGCCCGAAGGATCTGAATCCGGCGCGCGCCATCGCCGAGATCAAGAAGAAAATGCTGGAGCGGCAACACTGAGCGCCTCAGCCCCGGATGCTGCAGCGCCGGATGTCCACCAGCGCCGGTTGCTGTGGCACTGCCGTCGCGGCATGAAGGAGCTCGATCTGCTGCTGACGCGTTATGTCCGGGAGCGGTACGTGGCCGCCCCGGCAGCCCAGCAGGCGGCCTTCGAGGCCCTGTTGGCCCTGCCGGATCCGGAAATTGCCGACCTGTTGCTGGGCTACGGGACCCCGACGCAGGCGGATCTGGCGGTGGTCGTGCGTGAACTTTCGGGAGGCTTGCGGGTCTATTCAGGCACGGCGAGGCAATCTGTCCCGTAGGCGAGAGTAAAGTGTAGGGAATGACTGCCGACGCAAGCGACTTGAGTCTGGTCCAACGTGTGCAACACGGGGACCGGGGTGCTTTTGATGTGCTGGTCCTCAAGTACCAGCACAAAGTAGTCAAGCTGGTCATGCGTTATGTACGCAATCCTGCAGAAGCCGAAGACATCGCACAGGACGCCTTCATCAAGGCGTACCGGGCGCTGCCGCAGTTCCGGGGCGATAGCGCCTTCTATACGTGGCTGTATCGTATCGCCATCAACACCGCCAAGAATGCCGTGGTTGCGCGCGACCGCAATCCGGTCGATTTCGACCTGGACATGACCAACAACGAAGAGTCATACGAAATGCAAGGCAGACTCAAGGATTCCGAAACTCCCGAGGCGCTGGTACTGACGGATGAAATCCGCACCACCGTCAATGCCGCCATCGCCAATCTGCCGGACGACCTGCGGACGGCGATTGTGCTGCGCGAGCTCGAAGGCCTCTCCTATGAAGAGATCGCCGCGACCATGGACTGCCCGGTGGGCACGGTCCGGTCGCGAATATTCCGGGCGCGCGAGGCCATCGATAGCCGGTTGCGCGAAGTCTTCGAGGGCGGACTGGGTCGGGCGGAGGAAATCGGATGAGCAACGAAGAGCTGGACAGCCAACTTTCGGCCATGTTCGACGACGAACTGCCGGCAACGGAGTGCGAGCTGCTGGCGCGTCGTTTGGCGCGGGACGAGCAGCTGCGTGGGCGTTGGGGCCGCTATGCGGCGATCGGCGCGTGCATCCGCGGCGAACACGGAGTTCGCCTCAGCGCCCCCCTGGCCAGCAAGGTCAGCGCGGCCCTCACGCAGGAGGCCGCAGCACGTGCGGCGCCGGCGACGGACCGTCGCAAGCCGGGAATCACCTGGGTCACATCGCTGGCGGGACTCGCCACGGCCGCGGCCGTGGCGGCGATCGCAATATTGTGGATCCGTGCGCAGGGGCCCGTGCTCGTCGCGCAGTCGCAGTCCGGCCCGGTGCCGAACTTGGCCGCTCAGACCAAGATGGCGCCGAGCACGCCGGTCACGGCCACGCCGCCCGGCGCCGAGCAGAGCGCGGGGCAGGTGGCCGCCGCGCTCACCCGGCCGCGCCCGTCGCGTGAGCCGGACAGCTATGTGGTTCCGCTGGCCGTACCGCAGGGTCCGGCGCTGGTGCCACCCACCGAACTGGCCAATTACATCGTTGCCCACAGTGTGTATTCCGGACCGCTGATGCGTCGCAACGCGCTCTCGGCGCTGGTCGGCGAGGATGCCGCGGCGCCCCAGGTCATCACCCTGCAACCCATAGACGCGACGGTCGTGACAGGCAAATGAGCGCGGTGCGGGCAGCGCGCGAACCCCTGCTATGGCTTGCTATGACCCTGACGGCCGCCACCGCGGTTGCCGCGGACACGCCGCAGTCCTGGTTGGATCGCATGAACGCCGCGCTCACCACGCGCAACTACGATGGTGTCTTTTCGCACTGGCAGAGTGGCCGCGTGGAAACTCTGCGGATCGTCCATCGCGTGGTCGATGGGGCCGTGACGGAGCGGCTCGAATCCCTCGATGGCTCCGGTCGGCAGCTGGTCAGCAATGGCTCGGAAATGACCTGCTACCTGCCGGACCAGCGCACGGTGCTGGTCGAGAAGGCGCCGCGCAGCCTGATGCCGGCGGAACTGCCGAAGTTCAGCGACGCGACGGCGGATTTCTACCAGCTGGACAGCCTGGGCACGATGCGTCAGATGGGTCAGAAGGCACAGGTGATCAGTGTCACGCCGCGGGACGGTTATCGCTACGGCTACCGGCTGTGGATCCAGCGCTCGACGGGCATGCCCCTGAAGACCGAGTTGCTCGACACCGCCGGCAATGTCATTGAACAGGTGGTGTTCTCCAGTCTATCGATGCGCCATCACATCGCCGATGATGAATTGAAACCGCTGCTGGTGACCACGGGGTTCAACTGGCTGCGGGATGATGGCGCACCGGCGGTGACGGTGGAGGGAATGGGTGCCTGGACCAATACCCCGCTGCCACCCGGGTTCCATCTGGTGGCGCAGACCGCCCAGATGATGCCCGGCGTGACGGAGCCTGTGACGCACCTGGTATTCAGTGATGGGATCGCGACCGTGTCCGTATTCATCCAGACGCAAACCATTCGCAGCTCACCCAATCAGGTGCGGCCCGGCATGGCGCAGGTTGGCTCCTCCTCGGCGTTTACCTCGGTTCAATCCGGGCACAAGTTCGTGGCCCTGGGCGAAGTGCCGCCGGCGACCGTCCGCTTCATTATCGACGCGCTGCTGCACCAGTCGGCCGGTCAGGCCCTGGGGAGATGACCCCGCGCCTCACAATAGTGCATCGCGAGGATTGTGAGCTGTGCGAGCAGATGATCGCGCAGCTGGCGGCGCTGGGCCGGCGCGAGGTGCTGCCCCCCGTGGAGGTGGTCGACGTGGACGGCGACCCCGATCTGCAGCGCCGTCATGGATTGAATGTGCCCGTACTGCTGCTGGATGGTACCGTGGTGTGCCGCCAGCGGCTGGATGCGCCTGAATTACTGAGGATTCTGCGCGCGCGCCAGGCTTAGCCGGCACGGCGGGCCGACCCTCTATATAATGCGCCCCGGCCGCAAGACTCTCCGCGCGGCGGATAGTCATTTTTTCATGCGGTTTATACGTAACTTTTCAATCATCGCGCACGTCGATCACGGCAAATCCACGCTGGCGGACCGGCTGATCCAACTCTGCGGCGGCCTGGAGCTGCGCGAGATGCAGGAACAGGTCCTCGACTCAATGGATCTGGAGCGCGAGCGTGGCATCACGATCAAGGCCCAGAGCGTCACCCTTTTGTATGACGCCAAGGATGGGCAGCGCTACGAGCTCAATCTCATCGACACCCCCGGGCATGTGGACTTCTCCTACGAGGTTTCCCGTTCCCTGGCCGCCTGCGATGGTGCCCTTCTGGTGGTGGATGCCTCCCAGGGCGTGGAGGCGCAAAGCGTCGCCAACTGCTACACCGCCCTTGAGCAGGGGCTGGAAGTCCTGCCGGTCATCAACAAGATCGACCTGCCCTCGGCCGATCCGGACCGGGTGGTCAAGGAGATCGAAGACATCATCGGCATCTCGGCCGATGACGCCGTGCGCGTCAGCGCCAAGACCGGCGAGGGTGTGCCGGAGCTGCTCGAGGCGCTGATCCGGCGCATCCCGGCGCCGAAGGGCGACCCCGCGGCACCGCTGCAGGCGCTGATCGTCGATTCGTGGTTCGACAACTATGTCGGTGTCGTCTCGCTGGTGCGCGTGGTCAATGGCACGATCAAGGTCGGCGACAAGTTTCGCGTGATGTCGACCGGGCGCAGCCACACGGCCGACAAGCTCGGTCGCTTCATGCCCAAATCGGTGCCGCAACTGGAGCTGGCCGCCGGCCAGGTCGGTTTCGTGATTGCGGGCATCAAGGAGATCGATGGCGCGCCGGTCGGGGACACGATCACCCTGGAACACCGTCAGGCCGCGCAGGCACTGCCGGGATTCCGGCAGATCAAGCCGCGCGTGTTCGCCGGCCTGTTCCCGGTGAACTCCGAGGACTATGAGTCGTTCCGCGATGCACTCTCGAAGCTGAAATTGAACGACTCCGCGCTGCATTACGAGCCGGAGGTATCCGGTGCGCTGGGCTTTGGATTTCGTATCGGCTTCCTGGGACTGCTGCACATGGATATCGTGCAGGAACGCCTGGAGCGCGAGTACGCGCTGGAACTCATTACCAGTGCGCCGACGGTCGTCTACGAGGTGGCGCGCACCGACGGCACGCTGGTGTACGTCGACAATCCCGCGAAGCTGCCGCCCGCCAACGAAATCGAGGATCTGCGCGAGCCGATCATTCTGGCGAACATCCTCGTGCCCCCTGACTATGTCGGCGCGGTGCTGAAGTTGTGCACCGACAAGCGCGGTGCGCAGAAGAAGATGCTATATCTGGGCACGCAGGTGTCCCTGCAGTACGCGCTGCCGATGGCCGAAGTGGTGCTCGACTTCTTCGATCGGCTGAAGTCGGTCAGCCGTGGCTACGCCTCGTTTGACTATGAATTCAGTCATTTCGCGAGCGCCCCGCTGGTGAAGCTGGACATCCTCATCAACGCGGACCGGGTCGATGCGCTGTCGATCATCGTTCACCGCGATCATGCCTACCAGCGTGGCCGCGAACTGGTGGACAAGATGCAGGAGCTGATTCCGCGGCAGATGTTCGAAGTGGCCGTGCAGGCTGCCATCGGCGGCGCGATCATTGCCCGCGCCACCGTCAAGGCGCTGCGCAAGAACGTGCTCGCCAAGTGTTATGGCGGTGACTTGAGCCGCAAGCGCAAACTGCTGGAAAAGCAGAAAGCGGGCAAGAAGCGCATGAAGCAGGTCGGCTCCGTGGAAATCCCGCAGGAGGCCTTCCTGGCCGTATTGCAGATCGGGCGCAAAGAATAGGAACCTGAATAAATGCTGATGCAAGTAATCGATTTTCTGGCCTGGATTTCCATTCCGGCGACATTGATCGGCGTGGTGGATGATTGGTTTTTGCGGCCCCGGCGGCAGCTGGCGGTGGCCCCACAGATTGCCCGTGATCCGCCGTTCGTCGCCGCGGTGTACTACGCGCTGCCGGTACTCATCATCTGTGGCGTCTTCGCGCTGCTGAGCGCGGAGGATCTGGATTTCAGTGCCGTGCTGCTGGTGATCGCCGCGGTGACGGGTCTGATCTGGCTGGTGGATGTCGCGGTGTTCCGCCGCTTCCGTGAGAACGCCGCGCGGGCAACGGGCAAGACCCTGGCGGATATTCCCGAGCCGGGTACCGTGGACTACGCGCGCAGTTTCTTCCCGGTGGCGCTGGCCGTGCTGGTGCTGCGCGCGTTCATCTTCGAGCCGTTCCGCATCCCCTCCGACTCGATGATGCCGACCCTGGTCGACGGCGATTTCATCATCGTGAATAAATTCGCATACGGCCTGCGGCTGCCGGTGGTCAACCAGAAAATCGTGGCCATTGGCGAGCCGCAGCGCGGCGATGTGGTGGTGTTCCGCTACCCACCCGATCCGCGCGTCAACTACATCAAGCGGCTCGTGGGCCTGCCCGGGGACCAGGTGCAGGTGAAGGACGACAAGCTCATCGTCAACGGTCAGCCGGTGGCGACGACGGATCTGGGTCAGTACGACGACGGCTGCTACGAGGGGATGCACCTGGCCGGCGAACAGCTGGGCAAGCACCGGCACCAGATCATGTTCTGCCCGACTCCGGGGGAGATCGGAGCCGAGCCCTTACCCACCTGCAACCGCAACCCGCCCGTCAGCTACGTGTGCGTGGCGCAGCAGATACCGGGCCAGCCCGACCGCGGCGACACCTCGGCCCCGCTGGTCGTGCCGCCGGCCAGCTACCTGATGATCGGTGATAACCGCGACAACAGCGCGGACGGCCGCATCTGGGGATATGTGCCGGAGGCGAATCTGGTCGGCAAAGCGACCCGGATCTGGTTCAATTGGGATTGGCACCGCAAGGGCGGACCGGTCTGGAGCCGAATAGGCTCTCGCATCGAATAATCTGCGCAGTCTTTGCTGGCGGGAGGGTCTCATGGTCAGGCGACAACGCGGCGTCACATTCATCGGTTGGTTGTTTCTACTCATTCCCGTGGCCATCCTCGGATACGTGGGTATCCGGCTGGTGCCGATCTACCTGAACTACATGCGCGTGGCGCAATCGGTGGCGCAGACCGCCTCCGAAATGAAGACCGATGAGGCGGCCTCCCTGACCCCGGTGCTCATCCGTGCGAGCCTGTCCAAGCATTTCGACATCGAGAGCATCACCTTTCCGGACGTGAAGGATGTCGCCATCACCCGTGATGGCACGGGCTGGACCATTGAGGCCAAGTTTGAGGACACCGCGCCCTTGTTCGGCAATATTTCCCTGGTCGTCGACTTTGACAAGGTTGGCAAGATAGGCTGATGTCGCAGGAGACTGACTGGCCGGTTCGCTGGGTGCGGGAGCGGTTGGGCTACGAAGTTCGCGATGTGGCGTTGTTCAGCGCCGCCCTGACTCACCGCAGCGCCGCACGGCTCCACAATGAAAGGCTGGAGTTCCTGGGCGATGCCGTGCTCAATCTCAGCATTGCCGAGCATTTGTTTCGCGCCAATCCCCAGGCCAATGAGGGGGATCTGAGCCGCCTGCGGGCCTGGCTGGTCAGCGAGCCGCCGCTGGCCGAAACGGCCGCGCGGATCGGCCTGGGGGAGGTACTGCGACTGGGTTCCGGTGAGCTCAAGAGCGGCGGTTTCCGGCGCGAATCCATTCTGGCCGATGCCCTCGAGGCGCTGTTCGGCGCGGTGTATCTGGACGCAGGCCTCGCGCCGGCGCAGCGGGTGATTTTCGCGCTGTTCGCCGAGCGCATGGCCCACATGCCGGATACGGACGCGCTCAAGGATTCGAAAACGCGGCTGCAGGAGCTGCTGCAATCCCGGGGGTTGCCGCTGCCGGCCTACGAGGTGGTGCGTACCGATGGGGAGATTCATGCCCAGACCTTCTGGGTGCGCTGCGATGTGAGCACATTGGGTCTGACGGCCACCGGGCAGGGCTTGAGCCGGCGGCGTGCCGAGCAGGAGGCTGCCGCGGTGATATTGCGTGAAATTAAGGCTGACCATGACGCAGAGTGATGATTTCCGTTGCGGCTTCGCCGCCCTCGTCGGACGCCCGAATGTCGGCAAGTCGACGCTGTTGAATGCCCTGATCGGCCAGAAGCTCAGCATCGTTACCCCGCGGCCTCAGACCACCCGGCACCGGGTGCTGGGCCTGCACGAGGACGCCGCAGCCCAGATTGCCTTCGTCGACACCCCGGGTATCCATCAGGGCGCGAAGCGCGCCCTCAACCGGGCCATGAACCGCACCGCAGCCACGGTGCTGGCGGATGCCGATGCCTGTGTATTCGTGATTGAGGCGCTGCAATGGACACGCGAGGACGACCTGGTGCTGGAGCACCTGGTCCGCGGCGGCCGCCCGGTGCTGGCCGCCGTCAACAAGGTCGACAAGGTGCATCCGCGCGAGCGGCTGCTGCCGTATCTGGCCGAGCTCGCACACCGCCATGCATTTGCCGAAATCATCCCGATCAGCGCCACCAAGCACGTGAACCTCGTGCCGCTGATCAGCGCGATCACGAAACTGTTGCCGGTATCCCCGCCGCTGTTCCCCACCGGGCAGGTGACCGATCGCGACCTGGCCTTCCGCATCGGCGAAATGATCCGCGAGAAGCTGACGCTGGAACTGGATCAGGAGCTTCCCTACGGCATCGCGGTGGAGGTGGAGGCCATGGGCCACGATGAGGGCCAGCTGAATGTCTCGGCGGCCATCTGGGTGGATCGGGCCGGTCAGAAACCGATCGTGATCGGCGCCGGCGGCGAGCGCCTCAAGCGCGTGGGTCGCAAGGCACGCCTGGAACTGAATCACATCCTGGGCGAGCGCCTGCATCTGACGCTGTGGGTGAAGGTCCGTGAGAGCTGGGCGGACAGCGCCCGGGCGCTGACGGAGCTGGGGCTGGAATGAGCCGCACCGCGCGCCGGACGCTGCTGGCGCAGGCGTACGTCCTTCACACCCAGCCGTTTCGGGACACCAGCCGCATCCTGGAAGTCTTCACCCGCGAGCAGGGCCGGGTGTCGGTGTTTGCGCGCGGTGTCCGGGGCCCGAAGGCGCGCCTCGCATCACTGCTGCAGCCCTTCCAGCCGCTGCTGATTTCCTTCACCTCGCGCGGGGACGCCGGCCAGCTGATCAGCGCAGAGAGCGCGGCGGTGGGTCAGCCGCACAGTCATCCCGGCAGCCTGACCGGCGGCCTGCCACCCGCGGCGCTGCTGTCCGGTTTCTATCTCAATGAACTGCTGCTGAAGCTGACCACACGCCATGACCCGAATGCCGGGTTGTTTGACGGCTACCAGGCCGCACTGCTGGCCCTGACTGCCGGGGGCCCCCAGGAGCCGCCATTGCGCACCTTTGAGCTGCGGCTGCTCCAGGAGTTGGGGTATGGGCTGGATCTGACGCAGACCGTGGCCGGTGGCCCGATCACGGCGCAGGGGTACTATCATTTTCGCGCGGCCGATGGCCTGTTCGCGACCACCGCCGATCATTCCGGGGCGCTGCAGGGCAGCTCGCTGCTGCATCTGTCCGCGGGCCTGCTGCGCGAGGGGCGGGAACTGGCGGACGCCCGCAAGGTACTGTCGGCGGCCCTGGAACATTGTCTGGAGGGTCGGCCGATTGCCACGCGGGCCGTCGCGCGGGCCTGTGTGGGGACCGCGCTGGTTCCCGGTCCGGCGGAGGTGCACAAATGAATCATTCGAGCATTCGCTTAGGGATCAACATCGATCACGTCGCGACGGTGCGGCAGGCGCGCCGCGCCCACTATCCGGACCCGGTGCATGCGGCGCTGCTGGCTGAGCAGGCCGGTGCCGACAGCATCACCGTGCATCTGCGCGAAGACCGACGTCATATCCAGGATCGCGACGTGCGCAGCATGCGGCCCTTGCTGCAGACACGCATGAACCTGGAAATGGCCGTCACCGAGGAGATGCTGGGGATTGCCTGCGAACTGAGCCCCGCGGATTGCTGCCTGGTCCCGGAGAAGCGCACGGAAGTCACGACCGAGGGTGGACTGGACGTGGCCGCTCAGGTGCCGCGCCTGCAGGAGGCGGCCCAGCGCCTGGCCGCAGCGGGTGTGCGCCTGTCGCTGTTCATCGACCCGGATCCGCGGCAGGTCGAAGCGGCCGCACGTATCGGTGCGCCGGCCATCGAGCTGCATACCGGTGCGTATGCCGAAAGTTCAGGGGCGGCCCAGGCTGGCGAACTGTCGCGACTGCTGGCGAGTGCGCAGTTGGGCGCGCGCCTGGGCCTGTCGGTGCACGCCGGCCACGGACTGCACTATCACAATGTGCAGCCGGTGGCCGCGATCCGCGAAATCGTTGAGTTGAACATCGGCCATGCGATTATCGCGCGCGCGATCTTCAGCGGCCTGCACGCGGCCGTGCGCGACATGAAGGCGTTGATGATGGCGGCGCGCGTGTGAACGTCCTCGTCTTTGACATCGAAACCATTCCCGACACTGACCTCGGCCGCCGCCTGCATGGTCTGGAAGGCCTGTCGGACGCACAGGTGGCACGGGCGATGTTCACGCTGCGCCGCCAGGCGCAGGGCAGCGAGTTCCTGGCCCATCCGCAGCATCGCATCGTGGCGATTTCGTGCGCACTGCGCAGCCGCGAGGGACTCAAGGTATGGAGCCTGGGCGATCCGGACTCATCCGAAGCGGAGCTGATCGGCCGCTTCTACGATGGACTGGAACGCTTTACCCCTGATCTGGTGTCCTGGAACGGCGGCGGCTTTGATCTGCCGGTGCTGCAGTACCGCGCGCTGCGCGCCGGCATTCGCGCCGAGCGCTACTGGGAAACGGGCGAGTCGGACACCGCCTTCCGCTACAACAACTACCTGTCGCGCTTTCACTGGCGCCATATGGATCTGATGGACATCCTGGCGGGCTTCCAGGGCCGGGCACGCGCGCCATTGGTTGAAGTGGCGGCGCTGTTGGGATTGCCCGGCAAGCTCGGCTTTTCGGGCGCCCAGGTCTGGGATGCGTGGCAGGCAGGGGAGATTGTCCGCATCCGCCAGTACTGCGAGACCGACGTACTCAATACCTACCTGATCTACCTGCGCTTCGAACTGATGCGCGGTCGGTTCACCCCGCAACTGTACGCAGAGGAGGTGGCGCGGGTGAAGGCGTTGCTGGCCGCCGGCACGGAACCGCACTTTGGCGAGTTTCTGCGGGCCTGGGAGGCACTGGCATGAGTCGGCGGGCGAAGGTCGTGTGCGAGCCGGAGCAGGGCACGGTCACGGCGCTCACCCATGAGGGCGAGGGCATTGTCCGCGACGGCAAGGCCGCCTTCGTGGGCGGCGCACTGCCCGGTGAGGTGATTCGATTCCGGCGCATGCGCCACCACCGCGGTCACGACGAGGGACAGCTGCTGGAGGTCATCGAGCCCTCCGCGGATCGCGTCACGCCACGCTGCAGCCACTTTGGTGTGTGCGGCGGCTGCGCCCTGCAGCATCTGTCGGCCGATCGGCAGATTGAAGCCAAGGAA
This sequence comes from Steroidobacteraceae bacterium, assembly GCA_035485475.1. Lineage (GTDB taxonomy): Bacteria > Pseudomonadota > Gammaproteobacteria > Steroidobacterales > Steroidobacteraceae > DAIDKA01. Next base: position 13,403 of record DATHOA010000264.1, read on the forward strand.
CGTGAACTGCGCGACGCATTGGAACGCGTGGCCAAGGTGACCCCGGATGCATGGCTGCCGCCGTTGCGCGGTCCGCAATGGGGCTATCGCCGCCGCGCGCGGCTGGGGGCGCGCTATGTGGCGAAGAAGGGTCGCGTCGTCGTGGGCTTTCGCGAGCGGCTCGCGCCGCTCATCGCCGCCCTCGATCACTGTGAAGTCCTAAGCCCGCCGCTCGGCACGCTCATCGGGCCCCTGTCGGTGATGCTGACCGGCCTCGCCAGCCGCGAGCGGATTCCGCAGATCGAAGTCGCCATCGCGGAAAACGTCACGGCACTGGTGTTCCGGGTGCTTTGCCCCTTGCCCGAAGGCGATATTGCTGCACTGCGGGATTTCGCAAAGCAGCATATGCTGCGAATCTACCTGCAGACCGGTGGTCCGAACTCCATCGCGCCTCTGGACAGCGGCGCGGACCTTGAACCCCTCAAATATTCACTGCCCGAATTCGATGTGGCCTATGACTTTGCACCGACGGATTTCGTGCAGATCAATGCGGCGATCAATCAATCGATGGTATCGCGGGTGATCGCACTGCTGGAGCTGGAGCCGCACTCCCGGGTGCTGGACCTGTACTGCGGACTGGGCAATTTCACCCTCCCGCTCGCGCGCCGCGCCGGCGCGGTGCTGGGGATTGAAGGGGATGCCGCACTCGTGTCGCGGGCACGACATAATGCGCAGATGAACGGCCTGACCAATGCCCACTTTGTAGCGGCGGACCTGACTCAACCATTGGCGGTTGACGCGCCCTACCTGGCGGCCGGCTTCAGTCACGTGGTGCTGGATCCGCCGCGGGCGGGGGCTTTGGACGTAATGCCAACCATCGCACATCTCGCACCCCGCAAAGTCGCTTACATTTCATGTCATCCGGGGAGCCTCGCACGGGACATCGCTGTGCTGGTTCACGAATTCGGGTTTTCGCTGCGCGCCACGGGGGTGCTGGACATGTTTCCGCACACCACTCATGTGGAATCGCTGGCGGTATTGACACCGCCAAAAGGGTAAGTCGAGGGAGTGACGACA
>DATHOA010000265.1:0-7723 GCA_035485475.1 Steroidobacteraceae bacterium
CGAACCGAAAATGCTGGCCGAGTGGGAAGCCGCGGATCTGTATGGCCGCATTCGTGCGGCATCGAAGGGTCGGCCACGCTTCCTGTTGCACGACGGGCCGCCGTACGCGAATGGCACCATTCACCTGGGCCACGCGCTCAACAAGATTCTCAAAGACATCATCATCAAGTCGCGCCAGCTGGATGGCTTCGATGCGCCGTATGTGCCGGGCTGGGATTGCCACGGCCTGCCCATCGAACAGCAGGTCGAAAAGAAGCACGGGCGCCCGGGACAGAAACTGGATGCGGCCGCGTTTCGGGCCGCCTGCCGGGCGTATGCGACGGAGCAGGTGAACTTCCAGCGCACGGACTTCAAGCGCCTAGGCATGCTGGGTGACTGGGATCATCCGTACCTGACCATGGATTCGCGCTACGAGGCGCATCAGATCCGCGTGCTCGGCCGCATCATCGCCAACGGGCACCTCTACAAGGGCGTCAAACCCGTGCACTGGTGTTTCGACTGCCGCTCGGCGCTGGCCGAGGCCGAAGTCGAGTATGAGGAGCACACCTCGGCGGCCATCGATGTCGCCTTTCGGGTGCTCGACAACCGCGATCTGGAAGCGCGCATCGGGGTCCCCCCCGGCTCACTCGGCGCGACACCCACGGACATCGTCATCTGGACGACGACGCCATGGTCGCTGCCGGCCAACCAGGCCGTGGCGCTGAATGCGGAGTTTGATTACGTGCTGGTGCACACGCCGGGCCGCAACCTGGTGTTGGCGTTGCCACTGGCCGAGAACTGTCTGGCGCGCTATGGAATCGTGACCGACGATCCGGTCGAAGCCGAACTGCCGAAGCAGTCCTTCAAGGGCCGGGTGCTCGAGCACCTGCGTGTGGCGCATCCTTTCCAGGCCTACGACGTGCCGGTGATCCTGGGGGATCACGTCACTGCGGATGCGGGCACGGGCGCGGTGCATACCGCGCCGGCGCATGGCCAGGAAGACTTTGCGGTGGCGCGGCGCTACAACCTCAGCGTCCCCAATCCCACCGGCAATGACGGCCGCTTCCTGCCCGACACGCCGCTCGTCGGTGGCATGAAACTGGAGGAGGGCGGCAAGCTCATTGTGGAGACCATGCGGGCCAACGGCACGCTGATTCACGATGAGCCGTACGTGCATAGCTATCCGCATTGCTGGCGCCATCATTCACCGGTGGTGTTCCGCACGACGCCGCAGTGGTTCATCAGCATGGACCAGCAGGGCTTGCGCGCGAACGCGTTGCGCGACATCCACGATGTGACCTGGACCCCGGCCTGGGGCGAGCAGCGCATCAGCGGCATGATCGCCGATCGGCCCGACTGGTGTATTTCGCGCCAGCGCACCTGGGGCGTGCCGCTCGCGCTGTTCGTGCACAAGGACAGCGGTGATCTGCACCCACGCACGCCGGAACTGATCGAGGCGGTCGCGGCACGCGTCGCCCGTGAGGGGGTGGAAGCCTGGTTTTCGATGGATCCGGCCGAACTGTTGGGCGAGGAGGCCGGCGACTACGAGAAGCTCAAGGATGTCATGGACGTGTGGGCCGACTCGGGCACCTCGTTCGATTTCATGGCCGCCACCCGGCCGGGCTTTGAGATGCCGGCGGATCTGTACCTTGAAGGTTCCGACCAGCATCGCGGCTGGTTCCAGAGCTCATTGCTGATCTGCGAAAGCCTGTACGCGCGTGCGCCGTATCGCGGCGTACTCACCCACGGCTTCACGGTGGATGAGAAGGGCCGCAAGATGTCGAAGTCGTTGGGCAACGTGATCCTGCCGCAGAAGGTCGTGGGCTCACTCGGCGCCGACGTGCTGCGGCTGTGGGTCGCGGCCACCGACTACGCGAATGAAATGAGCGTCTCGGACGCGTTGATCAATCGCACCGCCGATGCCTATCGGCGCATGCGCAATACCGTGCGCTTCCTGCTCGGCAATCTGCACGGCTTTGACCCGGCGCAGGATCTGGTGCACCCGGCCAGCATGGTGGCCCTGGATCGCTGGGCGGTATCGCGTACCGCGCAGCTGCAGGCCGAAATCGTCGAGGCCTACCGCGAATACGCGTTCCATCTGGTCTATCACAAGGTGCACAACTTCTGCATCGTGGACCTGAGCGCGATCTATCTGGATATCGTGCGCGACCGGCTCTACACCACGGCGCCGGGCAGCCCCGCGCGCCGCTCGGCGCAAAGCGCGCTGTATCACATCGCACAGGCCATGGTGCGTTGGCTGGCGCCAGTGCTGTCCTTCACGGCCGAGGAGATCTGGCGCCAGCTACCCGGCGCGCAGGGCGACTCGGTGTTCCTCACCCAATGGCACGCCTTGCCGGAAGCGGCCGCGCACGATATCGAGTGGCCGATGTTCTTCCAATTGAAGCGCGATGTTTCGCGGGAACTGGAGAAGCTGCGCGATGCACAGCAGATCGGTGCGCCCCTGGATGCCGAAGTGGACGTGTACTGCGTGCCGGCGGAATTCGAGCGCTTCAATGCGCTGGGCGCAGAGCTGCGTTTCTTGCTGATTACTTCCGAAGCGACGGTCCACAAGGTGTCCGCGCCGCCCGCCGGTGCGGTCCCCGCCAGCGAAACCGGGCGTGAGGGCGTGTGGCTGGCGGTGCGGGCGACGAGTCACCCTAAGTGCGTGCGCTGCTGGCATCACCGGGTGGAGGTCGGCACGAACCCGGCGCATCCGGATATCTGTGGCCGTTGCCTCAGCAATATCGACGGCCCCGGTGAAGCGCGGAGGTTCGCATGAGCGCGGCGGGCAGCGGCTGGCGCTGGTTGCCGTTGGCGGCGCTGGTGCTGGTCCTGGATCAGGTGTCGAAGGCCTGGATCGTGAGCCATATGGCCTATGGGGGCATCCATACGCTGCTGCCAGTGCTGGATATCACGCTCAGGTACAATCGCGGTGCGGCCTGGAGCATGCTGGACTCGGCCTCGGGCTGGCAGCGCTGGCTGTTTTCGGGTCTCGCCGTGGTGGTGGGGGTCGGGCTGCTGGTGTGGCTGCGGCGGATCAATGGACGCACGCAGCAGTTGCTCGCCGTGAGTCTGTCGCTGATCCTGGCCGGCGCGCTCGGCAACCTGATCGACCGGTTGCACAGCGGCCAGGTCGTCGATTTCATTCTCGCGCATTGGCACGATGCGCAGTTCCCGGCCTTCAATGTGGCCGACTCAGCCATCACGGTGGGCGCCGCGCTGATGTTGCTGGATGCCTTCTCGGACGGACGCAGGAGTTCAAACTGATGCAAGTACTGCTCGCCAACCCCCGCGGCTTCTGTGCCGGTGTGGATCGTGCCATCGAGATCGTCGAGCGCGCGCTGTCGATGTTCGGCGCGCCGGTGTATGTGCGCCACGAAGTGGTCCACAACAAGCATGTCGTGGATCGCCTGCGCAACCTGGGCGCGGTGTTCATCGAGGAGCTGGAGGAAGTGCCGGCGGGCGCGACGCTGATCTTCTCGGCACACGGTGTCTCCACGGCCATCGAGCTGGGCGCCAAGGATCGGCAGCTGACCGTGTTTGATGCGACCTGTCCGCTGGTGACCAAGGTGCACATGGAAGTGCAGCGCTATGCGCGCGACGGCCTGGATGTGATTCTCATCGGGCATCACGGTCATCCGGAAGTCGAAGGGACGCTGGGGCGCTTTGATACCAGCTTTGGCGGTCGCATCTGTCTGGTGCAGAACGTCAGGGAAGCCGAGGCGCTCATCGTGCGTGATCCGGCCAAGCTCGCCTTCGTCACCCAGACCACACTCTCGGTCGATGACACGGCCGATATCGTCGAAGCCCTGCGCAAGCGCTTTCCGGACCTGGAGACGCCGCGCAAGGAAGATATCTGCTACGCCACCCAGAACCGTCAGGATGCGGTGAAGAAGCTGCTCGAAAAGGCCGACGTGCTGGTCGTCGTGGGGTCGCGGGCCAGCTCAAATTCGAATCGCCTGCGCGAGCTGGCCGACCGGGCGGGGATTCCGGGCTACCTGGTCGACGGGGCGGCCGATATGCACCGTGACTGGTTTGAAGGCAAGCACGTGGTCGGGGTGACGGCCGGTGCCTCGGCCCCCGAGGTGCTGGTGCAGGAGGTCATCAATCAGCTGCGCGAGTGGGGCGCAAAGGTACCCGAGGAGATCTCCGGCCGCGAGGAGCATGTGATCTTCGGGCTGCCGCGCGAACTGCGGCGTCCGGAAGTCGGTCCGGCTTCATAGGCTATACTGGCCCCCATGCAGGACAATGGCTTACCTGACCCCCCCGGCCAGTGCGCCCGGCGCCTGGCGGGGTTCGGCATCCGGCCCACGGCGCAGCGGGTGCGGATTGCCGGGTTATTGCTGGCATCCCCGCAGCATCTGTCGGCGGAGCAGATCCTGGCGAGCTTGCGGGCCGCCGGCGCGCGCGTCTCCAAGGCCACCGTCTACAACACCTTGAACCTGTTTGCCGAGCGCGGGGTGATCCGCCAGCTCTCCGTGGATGGTGCGCGGACCTGGTTCGACTCCAATGTCGCCCCCCACTACCATTTCCAGGACATGGACACGGGCGCCTTGCTGGACGTGCCGGTCCCGGAAGTGGAATTCGCGCGCCTGCCCAAGCTGCCGGAGGGCACGGAAATGGCCGGTATCGACCTGGTGATCAGGGTGCGAAAAATTTCCTGATCCCGTGCCGATTCTTAGTACAATCCGCGCCCACAATTTCGGTAGGTTTTCGGCGCCGACTTAGCTCAGTTGGTAGAGCACATCATTCGTAATGATGGGGTCCACAGTTCGATTCTGTGAGTCGGCACCATTAACTCCTGAATTATCAAATACTTGGCCGATACCGGCAGTTCCGTCTGATTTGGGGTGTGCCCTTTTCGTACCCCCGGTCTGCTTCAGAACTCGCTTGCCACCATTGCCGATCTTGTTCGCAGCTGCTGACAAGTGCTCCGGGGCAAGATGGGCATACCTGAGCACCATCACGTAGCTTTGCCAGCCGCCGAGCTGCATCAGCTCATGCAACGTAACGCCTCCCTGGAGCGCCCAGGAGGCGAATGTGTGGCGCAGGTCATGCCATCGCAGCGGGTCCAGCTCGGCCCGCTTAACGGCAGCCTTAAAGGCTTTGCCGTTGCAGTCGTCCACAGGTCGCCCGTTCCACTGGAATACGTACGAGCCGGAAGGGTTCATGCGCTTGAGCTGCCCGAGCACAATGACGGCTTGCCTATTCAGCGGGATGCCCAGGGCCTTCCCGTTCTTCATCTGGCTGCCCGGTATCCATAGCCGCCGACTATCCAAGTCAATTCGGTCCCACGTCAGCTGCAACATGGAGCGCATGCGCAGACCGGTCCAGACCGCCAAGCGGGCCGCCAGCTTCAGATGCTTGGTGGGCAATGCGCGGATTAACCGAGCGCACTCGGCACGAGTGAGAAACCGCATGTGCCGCTTCTGCGCACTCTGGCCGTACATCGGCACCCTCGGGGCACGGGGCAGTAGTCCCCATTCGAGCTCGCACTTGCGAAGAATGGCACGCAGCAGCGCCATATATCTGTCGGTAGTGGACCGACTCATGCCGTCCTCGCCGGCGTAGATGCGGAGCTTTTGAATTGTCTCCGGGTCCACCGCCGAGATTGGCTCATCGTCCAAGTAGTCGGCCAACCATCGAAGAATGATCTTGTCCTGATTCTTCGAGCGCTTGGTCGTCTCAGCCAGCCAGCGAGTTGATACGTCTTGCCACAGTACCGCGGCCTTGTCTCCTAGCTTGTGGAGCCGCCAAAGTCTTTCGCGCTCTAGTTGCTCAAACTCTTCTGCTTCGCGGCGATCGCTCGTTCCCGTCGAGACGCGAGCCTTGAAGCCGCCGACCGAGAGACGTATCCACCAATTCGGGCTGCCTTGTCGCCTGTAGAGTGACATTGCTGGTCAATCCATTCGATGAGTCTGTGTGCAGGGAATACCCATTCTCGACCGACTTTGCAAGCCGGCGGCCCGAGACCGGCCTTAACCAGCTTGCGTGCGGTGTCCGGATGCACGCGCATCAGCGCGGCTGCTTCGTTCAATCCGAGTGTAGTGTTGTGTGGAATGCCTGCCAGAGGCTCCCGCGCCTTTTCGATTGAGTACACCTCCAGATCCTGCATATCTCACAACCTCCGCACGCGCAATTCTCGGCTCGCCAAACGTGATGTCGTGCGGAGACTCTGCCCTATCGGATTTGAGAAGTGAAATCTGCACGCTCATGGACACTGATGGACGCCTACTCGTAGCGTTTGGCTCGCAAATGAGTGTTCGAAGACCATGCAGCACAGTGGTTGTTCCGGGTGCCCGAACAGCAACGAATGGCTGCCTGCGCTCTAATTTCATGATGGCCCGAGAGAAGAAGCCGCTCCTTCCTCACGAGCCCGGATATACGGCTGCATCCGATACGGTGACGTCGAGAATGCGGAAGGAATTGCTATACACCCATGGACACTACAGAGACGAGGTTCACTTCGCCGACGACTAACTACTACTAAAGTGAGAACGTTAAGTATTCGGCCAAATTGATCAATGATGCAGGATAGCCAGCGGGCGGCTTTTGTCACACAGTTCACTCATGACAGCTGACGCGTTGATCTCGAAAAGTTTGGAGAGCGGCAATGCCGAAACGACTCATTCGGCTTGAAGGAAAGCCGCTATTTGATATCTTCAGCTACGCGCGTGAGGGGTCATCGTGTCGGGATCGACTATCGCCCGAGGAGATCGAACAGATCACGCTGACAGCTCGGCGGGCTCCAGAAGTCATGGTCAAGGTCCTGACCAGAGGCGGCCAGGACTTAAACGCAATCCGCGGGCACCTGTCGTACCTCAATCGTCGAGGTAACCTGGATATTGAGACCGATGATGGCGAACGGCTGAAGGAAGAGGGTGTCGAGTCCCAACTACTTTCAGACTGGGACATGGAACTGGAAGAAGTCCGCCGCCGAAGTAAGTTGGGTCCCCGGGAAGATCGGGCGCCGCCCAAAATGGTGCACAAGCTTCTGTTCTCGATGCCTCCTGGCACACCGCCCCTGAGGGTCTTGGAAGCCGTCCAAGGATTCGCGCGGGAGGAATTCGCGCTTCAACATCGGTACGCCATGGTTCTGCACACGGACGAACCGCACCCGCATGTGCATATGGTCCTAAAAGCGATGAGCGAGCAGGGGCAAAGACTAAGTATCCGAAAGGCGACGCTTCGGCGCTGGCGTGAGGAATTCGCACGACATCTGCGCTCTCTCGGCGTCCCGGCGAACGCGACGCCGCGCTACGTGCGCGGCGAGACGGCTCCGCGCAAGTCGGATGGCATCTATCGCGCGAACCTACGCGGCGACTCGACGCACATTCATGAACGTGCCCAGGCCGCAGCGCGCGATCTGTCAATGGGCGGCGGAGGGGTCGAGCCGGCCAAGGCGAGGCTACTGGAGACTCGCAATAACGTTCGAGGTGGGTGGTGGGCTGTCAGCGAGATCCTCATGCGCGATAAACAACCTGAACTTGCCGCGCAGGTCACAAGGTTTGCGGACCAGATGCCGCCCCCAATGACTGAGCGGGAGTGGCTGGCGGCCAAGTTGGTCGGCATTCGACCCCCTCGAGCTCGAGAAGGGCCGAGTCAGTGAACTGGAGCGGATCAAGCCCAATACCGTCAGCCATCGCAATCAACTTGTTACAAGATGATAGGTCCGACCCTACTCGATTGGACGAAAGGCTTTATGGAAATCTTGCAGGGTACGTTGGGATACTGTGACGCACGG
>DATHOA010000266.1:0-60009 GCA_035485475.1 Steroidobacteraceae bacterium
GTATTCATGTAAAGGTAGTTAGCCGCGATCCCAAGCTCCGGGAGCGGCTGCAGTGGCTCGGTGCCGCGCATAAGACGCGAATAGCTTGCCACGATTGTTGGAAGTGCACCGATCAGGAGCTCCGCAGCGGATTGGTCGCCATCCGCGATGAGCGTGCCGTTGGCCATGCGTAGTGCGTCCATCGGCAAGACTTTACGGCGCGCCGCATCGCGTAGCAGCGCGAGTGTCGCCGTGGGCAACGGGACGGCCGCCACGCGCACCGCACCGGTCACACCGGCAGCGCCCCAGAGCAACGCGACGACGTCCTCGAAATCCCTTTGCGTGAGATCTTCGAGTCTGTGTCCGGCTACCACGAGTTCACCGCGCTCACCGTCGACCTGGCTCAAGCGCGTCTCGGCAGCCACCACTCCCTCGAGACCGGGATTGGCGCGCTTTGATGATTGGGTCGTCATGAGCATCAAATTATGGTGTACTCGTTGGGGAGTCAATATTGATTCATCAATCAACATGAAAGTGAATACGACGCCCTGGGTCGAGGCAGCCGAGGCCATCGAACTGCTCGGCGTCAGTCGTGCAACGCTCTACGCATACGTCAGCCGAGGCCACATTCGCTCGGAGGCGCTGGCGGGCGGTACTCGCCGCCGCCGATATTCGCGCGACGACCTGGAACGGTTCGCTGCCCGCGCTCGGGAGAGACGCAATCCCGAGAAAGCGGCCGAGCAGGCGCTGCATTGGGGAATGCCGATTCTCGAATCGGCCATCACGTTGATCGCTGACGAGAAGATCTACTATCGCGGTCAGGATGTCAGCGTGCTGGCGGGCGCGAGTTCGCTCGCGGACGTTGCCGCGCTGATCTGGACGGGTACGGCCGAGAGCAGTGCGTTTGTACCACCATCGCGCCTCCTGCCCGCCGCACCGCGCCTGAAACAGGCTGTACCATTTGTTGCCGCGGCACAGGCGGCGCTTGCGCTGGATGGGGCACGCAACAAGCTTGCCTACGACTTCAGGCCGCACGCCGTCGCGCAGACCGGTTGGCGCATCGCCTGGCAGCTCGCGTGCGTGGCCAGCGGCCTCGACACGCCGGGCGAGACGATCGACGGCACACTTGCGAACGCCTGGGGGGTGCCACGCGCTGCCGATCTGATCCGAGCTGCGATGATCCTCTGTGCCGATCACGAACTGAATGTCTCGACCTTCGCGGCACGCTGCGTGGCCTCTGCCGGTTCTTCGCCGTACAACGTGGTGATCGCCGGTCTCGCGGCACTCGAAGGCACGAAGCATGGCGGCACGACGGCCCGAATCGAGGCCTGCTGGGATGCGCTGCGCCGCGCCCGGAATCTCCCGGGGGAATTCGCTCAGCGTTTACGACGCGACGAGCCGATCAGCGGCTTCGGCCATCCGCTGTACCCGCATGGCGATCCGCGTGCGAGAGTCTTATTGGCGATGTTGCCAAAAGGAAAGACGGCGACCTTCGCACGCGAGTTCGCCGACGCTGAGCAAGCCGTCCTGGGCGAGGCGCCGACAGTGGATTTCGCACTGGTGGCAGTGGCACGGGCGCTCGGTTTGCCTTCGGACGCCGCGATGATTCTGTTCGCCATCGGCCGCACGATCGGCTGGATAGGTCACGCGATTGAACAATACGACAAGAACGCCATCATTCGGCCGCGCGCCAAGTACGTCGGAGAGCAGCCGGTTGCTGGTCGACACCTGCCTGGTAGTGCGTAGCGTCGGCCCGATCTGGATTAGTGGGGGTCCACTATCGATCGAATCCATCGTGCCAACTCCTGTGACCTTTCGATCCAGCCACTCGCCGGCCACTCGCGAGGTCGTTCATCCGTCGGGATGTATCCGTACAGCGCAACATATGAGCGCATGCCGGCAGCTTGGGCGGCCAGGACATCCCGCTCGGCGTCGCCCACATACACCGAGGCGGCCGGTTCAACCCCGAGCCGCGCCGCCGCATGCAGCAGCGGAAGCGGATGGGGCTTGCGTTCGCGAACGGTGTCGCCGCATACGACGACGCCCGCACGCTGCCGCAATTCCAGATGATCGAGTAGAGGCGCGGCCAGCGCCTCCGGCTTGTTGGTCACAATTCCCCAGGGGATGGCCTTGGAATCCAGGTACGCCAATGCCTCGAGAACTCCCTCATAGGGGCGGCTCTCGATCGCAAGTGCACCCGCGTAGAGGGTCAGAAAACGCCTGCGCAGCGCCTCAAACGGTGTACCGTCAGCGGTCGGAAACCCGTGCTGTACGAGTGCCGTCGCTCCATGCGAGACGAGCGGCCGAACTTGCGCATACGGCAGGGGCGAGAGACCTTCTTCTCCCCGCAACGCGTTCAGGGCTGCCACCATGTCGGGCGCTGTGTCCAGCAGGGTCCCATCCAAGTCAAATAGAACGGCGCGCGCGCCGGACCTGAGTGGCGGTATCGGTGGATCAGCGCTCAAAAACGAATCTCCGTCATCGCAGTCCAATCCGCGATTCGCGACCAGAGGGCTGCCAGCGGACCCCACCGGTAACCGGGGCCGAGACGCCTGTTGTTCCGGGCCAGCTCAGAGGCCACCGCAGAGCAGAACGTACCGCCAGGTACCCGAACGCCTGAGCCTCGATGGCATCTCCTGACCAGCCCACGTCCTCCGCGGTCTGGACCGGCACCTTCAGGCGGGAACGAAGCTCCCTGAGGAGCTGGAGATTTCTCCGCCCACCCCCGACCACTATCCACGAACCGGGCGCCCCGGGCAGACGCTGCGCTTCCAAGGCAATGGCCGCAGCAGTGAAGGCCGTAAGTGTTGCCGCACCATCCTCGCCGGACAGCGGCGCAACCGGAGCCGATGAGAACGCATTACGGTCCAGCGACTTAGGCCCGCTCCGACCGAAGAAAGGGCTCTCCAGCAATGTCGCCAGCGCGGCGAGATTCACCTGTCCTGCCGCGGCTTTCTGTCCGCGCTCGTCGAAGGGAATGTTGAATCGCTGGCCGACCCAGTCATCGATCAAGGCATTGCCCGGTCCGCAGTCGCAGGCATAAAGCAAATCTCCGTCAACGAGTGTCACATTCGAGACGCCTCCGATGTTGAGCACCGCTACAGGCTCATCGAGCCCGGTGGTGCGAATCAGTGCACGATGATAGGCGGGCGCCAGAGGCGCGCCCTGGCCACCGTGGTCGAGGTCGTTCTGCCGAAATTGGTTCACAACCGTGCAGCCAAGCGCATCGGCCAGACGCTGGCCGTCACCCAGCTGCCAGGTTCGACCAGCCTCCGGTTCGTGCCGAATCGTCTGGCCATGAAAACCGATGAGATCCACCGCTTCGAGCTTCAGATCGGTCTGTGTACAAAGCGCTCGGACGACCTCGGCATGGAGATCGGTAACGGCCCGCTCCACCTCACCGATGTCCACATCCGCGGCCGGCAGCCGCAGCAGCGTACGCCGTAGCCAAGTCGGGTAGGCGTTGCCCCGGTACGCGCCGGCGAGCAGCACCGAGTCCCCATCAGTCTCCAGTACGGCGGCGTCAATGCCATCCATCGAAGTACCGCTCATGAGACCGACTACGGTGAAACGACGCCCAGTCGTCATGCTCTCGCCTCGGGTAGATGGCGTTGAACTTTCGCATTCTTGACCGAGATCAGACGAAGCCACAAGTCTCTCGGATTTGAACCGAGGCAAGATCAATTTCAGGGCGCTGGCGGCAACCCCGCGATGAAGGCGTTCATCTCCCGCAGCACCTCCGCCTCGTTGGAGCGGAACACATAGTGGTTCGCATGGGCGAGGCGAATCACATGCGCGGCTGGCATGGCCTGCCTGAAGGCAAGCACCTGTGACTCGAGCGATGCCCTCATCTTATCAGGCACGTCCGCATCATCGGAATAGATGGCGAGGATGGGCACCGTACTGATCGCGGTGTATTTTTGCTCCCCGGCGAGAATGGCCATCGCGACTGGTGGCGGGGGTGGCCCGATGAACGCCGGGCCGGCCGGCGCTGTGCCTTCCGGCGGAAGCGTCTGCAGGTCCCTCGTCACTCGGGGCAAGTTGGTGGCCAGCAGCTCCTGTGCAGCATGGCGATCACCCTTCTGCAGGACCTCCAGATTCTTGCGCAGTTCGTCTACATCGAACTTAAGGTCCCCGCCGCTATACAGCGCGTACGGGTAGCCGGCTTCGAGATAGATCAGTGCGGCAACCTTCTCCGGGTGCCTGGTCCCGATCGAGCTAAGCTCTTCACCCGCAATCGAATGGCCCACCAAGATGGGTCGAGTGATATTCAGCGCCTGCAGCACTTCGAGCACATCGTCTCCCAGTCTGTCGGCGGAGTAACCGCCCACCGGCGTGCTCGAGGCGCCGAATCCGCGCCGCGTGATCGCGAGAACGTGATAGGAGGCTGTAAGTTTGGGCGCGAATTTATCGTAGACATGCGCGTTGTTGCCAAGTCCCGTGAGCAGTACCAGGGGCCGGCCCCGCCCGCCCCAGTCGAGCACTTCCAGTGTCACATCGTGGTCTACTGTGACAAAGCGGACCTTGTGCGGACTGGGATCGAGCTGCCAGGCGGTCCGCTTCGTCGCTCGATGTAACACCACCGGTACCTTCCCGTTCTTGGTCGGCCAGGTGACTTCGATCGACTGTTTGTCCGGGCCCAACGTCCCTTCGTAGACCTCTCCAAGGGCATCGACAGTGACCTTCACGGCGGTGCCGTCCACGCTTATCGCGCTGGCCTTCACCGGCTCGGTGCTCAGATCGACGTTGTGCAGCAGCAGCTGCCACGCCCCTTGTCCGTCTTTGCTGATCACCCAGGCGACCCGCGTTCGTTGAGCGCCCACCTCAATGGTTCCCTGCCAGGTCCCGCTGATGTCTGGCGGCACTCCCGGTGCGGTCGAGGCGTGGCTCGTGAGTGTCAAGAATGCCGCAAGCAGAATGAGCAATGGACGGCGCATCGAAAGATCCTCCTTCGGGCGCGCCATACGCACCCCCCCAGTACAAGGCCACTCATCTAAAGATGCTTGAGGAGAGGATTTGGTCGCAGACTATCGATGGCAGATTCGGACAGTCCAGTACAGAAGTTCCCGATTGCCGCCCGCAAAGGGCTTGGGCTAGGACTGCACGTCTGCGCGCCGTTCGTGCGCGCTCGCGCGGGTGAACTGTCGGTAACCTCAGGGCTCGCAGTTGGTGTGGTTTAATGCATCAGGCGGGCGCCCGGCCGCCGACACTGCAAGCCTGAGGATTCAATGGCGGGAATGGCGTGAATAGCGAGGATTTCCCAATTATCGGCATTGGCGCCTCGGCCGGTGGGATCGACGCCTTCCACAGTTTCCTCGACCACATGCCCGCCGATTGCGGCATGGCATTTGTGATGATTTTGCATCTCCCGGCCGGACGCAAAAGCGTGCTGGTCGACATCTTGAGCCGCTGGACCACCATGCCGGTCGTCGAGGCGATACACGGCACGCGACTTGAGCCAAATCGTGTCTACGTGCCGCCGCCGCATTCCCTGGTGAGCCTGGATCACGGCGTACTCGGGGTGGTCCTGCCGGCGGAGAACCACGACCGATTGTTTCGCCCCATCGATGGATTCTTCGACTCCCTGGGCGCCTCCCTGGGAGAACGCGCCGTTGGCATCGTGTTGTCGGGCACCGGCAGTGATGGCGCGCTGGGCCTCAAGGCGATCAAGGAATGTGGCGGCCTGACGATTGCCCAGGGCGTCAACGGTTCGGCGCCGCAATACGGGGAAATGCCTGCCGGTGCTATTGCCACGGGTGCGGTGGACATCATCTCCCCGGTCGAAGAGATGCCCGGGCACCTGCTGCGCATGCAAGGCAACGGGATCGATCTCAAGGAATCCACGCAGTTTGAGCGGGCCGAATCGGGACGTCGTGCGATCTGCACCCTCCTGCGCGAGCAACTCGACCATGATTTCAGCGAGTATCGCAGTCAAACATTCATGCGACGGGTGGCGCGGCGCATGCAGGTCCTGAATCTCACCGACCTGGATGAATATGTTGCGAGACTCAAATCGGACGCAAGTGAGATCACGGCGCTGTTTCGCGATCTGCTGATCCGCGTCACCAGCTTCTTTCGCGACAAGGAGATATTCGAGGCGCTCGAGGCCACCGTCATCCCGGCGCTGTTCGCCGGCAAAAAGGCCGATCAAACCGTGCGCATCTGGATTCCGGGATGTGCGACCGGTGAGGAAGCCTATTCCCTGGCCATGCTCATGCGGGAGCATGTAAGCAGTATCAACGCGCCGCCGAAGGTACAGATCTTCGCCACGGATATTGACGAATCGGCCATCGCCACTGCGCGCCTCGGGCGCTATCCAACCACCTTGCTCGAGGGGTTATCGCCACAACGACTGAGCCGCTTCTTTACTGCTTCACAGGGCGGCTATTGCGTCTCCAAGGAGATCCGGGATCTTTGTACCTTCTCCGTGCACAACCTGATCCGAGATCCGCCTTTTTCGATGATGAGCCTGGTTTCGTGTCGTAACCTGCTCATTTACATGAACCCAGCGCTGCAAGCGAGAATAATTCCCATATTCCACTATTCGCTGATGCCGGACGGTATTTTGCTGCTCGGCGGCTCGGAGTCGGTGGCACAGCATTCGGGTCTGTTCGATACCCTCGACAAGGGCGCGCGGATATTTCAACGGCGCCTGGGCCGCAGCCCCGAATTGAATCTCAAATGGCAACGTTCCTATTCCAACCAGGGCGAATCATCCGCTCTCGAAGGTCACATGGCACCCGTATACCACGATGCACCATCGGGCGCGCGTCATCCGGCCTTGACGGAGCGCGGTAGGGCGAATCCGGCCAGCTCGCCGGCGGCGCGCTTCAAGTACCTGCTGGGAACGATGCCATCGAGTGAGGAGGCGATCGCACAATTGCAGCGGGCCCTTGCCGGGGTGTGCGAGGAACTGCAGTCGCTCGCTGAAGAGCATCAGACCGCGCTCGAAGAACTGCGCAGCGTCAATGAGGAGCTGCACTCCGTCAACGAGGAAATGCAATCAACGAACGAAGAGCTGGAGACCTCGAAGGAGGAGCTGCAATCGGTCAACGAAGAGCTGCATACCGTCAACATCAGGCTGACCGAAAAAATCGATGAGCTCGCCCAGACCAACAGCGATCTTCGCAACCTGTTCGAGAGCACGGAAATCGCCACCGTGTTCGTGGACCGGCATCTGGTCATTCGCAGCTTCACCCCGGCAATTGCCAGTCTCTACAACCTGATCCCGAGTGATCAGGGCCGCCCGTTGACCGATATTGCAACGCGTCTTGAGTACAGCTCATTGCGCGAGGACGTAAATTTCGTGCTCTCGACCCTGGAACCTCTTGAGCGACGCGTGGTGCGTGGCGATTCCACGGAGCGCTTCATCATGAGAATCCTGCCCTATCGGGAGCCCGACAGCACTGTCAGCGGAGTGCTGGTTACCTTTGTCGATGTCACGAATATCGTTCAAGCGGAGGAGGCGCTGGTGGAGGCGGACAGTCGCAAGGACATTTTCCTGGCCACCCTGTCCCACGAGTTGCGCAATCCGCTGGCACCGATTCGCATCGCGGCGCAGCTGCTGCGATCCCCGGATTTGCATCGCGATGACCTGGCGCGCGCCCAAGCCATCATTTCGCGCCAGGTCAGCCACATGAGCTCGCTGCTGGATGATCTGCTGGATGTGTCCCGTATTACCCGCGACGACCTTTTGTTGAAGAAGCAATACGCGAATGTGCGCATGCTCATGGAAGATGCGGTGGAGGCGGTGCGACCGGCCGTGGATATCAAGCAGCATGCATTGCGTGTCGACTACCCGGTGGCGCCGGTGTGGCTCGAAGTGGATCCGGTGCGCATCACCCAGGTCATCACGAATCTGCTGGCCAACGCGGCGAAGTACACGCCGGCCAATGGCGAGATCTTTTTAGAGACGCGCCTTGAGCCGCGGCATTTCGTGATCAGCGTGCGTGACAACGGTATCGGACTCGCGCCCGCGGCCATGAGCAAGGTATTCGGCATGTTTACCCGTGTCGACACCGAAGTGTCACGGGCCGAAGGAGGTTTGGGCATTGGGCTGGCGCTGGCAAAAGGGTTGACGTTGCTGCATGGCGGACAACTTCAAGTGCGCAGTGCGGGGCGCGGGCAGGGCAGTGAGTTCACGATCCGCCTGCCGCGCTCGCTCATCGTCGCGGCACCAGCCATCGAGAAGTCTTCCGCCGACTCGGCTGACGGCGCCTTGTCGCTACGAATTCTGATTGCCGATGACAACCGCGATGCCGCGGACTCCCTGAGCATGCTGCTTGCACTTTCCGGTCACGACATAAAAGTCGCGCGCACGGGTGGGGAGGCGTTGAGTCTTGCCAATCAGTTCCGACCGGAAGTGGGCATTATCGATATCGGCATGCCGGATATGGATGGCTACGAAGTCGCAAAGCGAATTCGGCATGAAGCCTGGGGTGAGAGTATGACGTTGATCGCCGTGACCGGCTGGGGACAAGCTGACGACAAGCTTCGCGCGCTCGCGGCCGGCTTCGATCGGCACATGACCAAGCCTGTCGATCCGGAGGAGTTGGAGCGGGCGTTTCGCAAGTAGGTCAGAGTTTCCTCCTTCGCTGCGCACCGACATCACCAACGCCGGGGGCGAGTGGGTCGCGCTGTTTGCAAGACATCGCGCCAAAGCGAAAAGCGCCAAGACCCATTAGCCGCCGGCAGCGTCCAATGTCGGCCGCGTTAGGTCGCCGCGGCCCTCGCGCAGCAGCGTGACAAACTCCGCCGCGGGAACTGGCTTGCTATGCAGGTAACCTTGGGATTGGGTGCAGCCGAAATTCAGCAGCATGTCGAACTGCTCGCGCGACTCCACGCCCTCCGCCACGGTTTGCATCGAAAACGCCTGGGCCAGGGATATGACGGTTTGTACCAGGGTGATGCCCTGGGCACTCTCCGGCAGCTTCATGACAAAGCTGCGATCGATTTTCAGGGTATCGACGGGCAGGGACGATAGACGACTGAGCGAGGAGTAACCGGTACCGAAGTCGTCAATGGCGATCTTGGTGCCGCGGCTGCGCAGCTGTTCCAGCCGGGCGATTTCCTCCGCCGAGTCCCCCTGCAGGGCCCCTTCGGTGATTTCGACATCAAGGCCCGCATACTTGGTGGCCCAGGCGCCCGTGGCATTGAGGAATTGGGTGGTAAAATCCGACTGCCGCAGCTGTATCGGGGAAATATTGACGGCAATGCGCACTGGCGGCAGTCCGGCCCGCAGCCATTCCAGGCAGTCCATGGCGGCCTGCTCGATGACCCACGCGCCGACATCGAGGATCAGGCCGGTTGATTCCAATACTGACAAAAAGGCGGCCGGCGGGATCAGGCCGGTCTGCGGGTCCTGCCAGCGCAGCAGCGCTTCGGCGCCGCATATCCGCCGCGTGGCGAAATCGACCTTGGGCTGGTAGTGCAGCACGAACTGGCGGCGCTCCAGCGCCACCCGCAGTTTTTGCTCCATCGCCAGGCGATTCATCATTTCCGAATGCTTCTCGGCACTGTAGTTGAGCTGCCGGGCGCCCGAGGCGCGCGCATCCTGCAGCGCCAGTTCGGCATGCTGCACCAGGGCATTCGCGTCCTTGCCGTCGTTGGGGTGCAGTGCCAGTCCCGAGCGCACGGCCACCGAGATTTCCTGCTGTTCGATGACGAAGGAGCGTCCGAACAGGGCGGCCGCATGGGCGCGCATCACCGCCAGCAGCTCTTCGCCATCGCGCGAGTTGGCGTTCGCGAACACCGCGAAGGTGCCACCACCAAAATGCGCCACGTGTTCACTTCTGCGGAAGCGACCCCGCAGGCGGTCAGCGACATGTTGGAGCAGCAGATCGCCGATCCGGCGACCGAACGAATCATTGATCAGGCTCATGCGCTCAATGTCGATGACACTGACCGCGAAGCGCGCGTCCTGATTGGCTGGATCACTCAATACGCGTGACAACCGGTCGCAGAACAACGACCGCTTGGCAAGTCCGGTGCGCGGGTCAAAGTGCGACAGCAGCCGCACCTTGGAATCCTTCTGCAGGTACTGCAGGGCGAAGGAGAGGTTCCCGGCGATTTCACGCAGGGTGTGCAGCTCCTCCGGGCTCACCGCGTCGGATTCGCGCGCGGCCAGCAGCAATACGCCCATGGGCGTGCGATCAACCACCAGCGGCAGCCCGACGACGGCCGATAGCTCACCTGCGAGCATGGCCGCGCGCAATGCCGCCGGAAGGGCCGGATTCGCCGGGTCGTTGCACAGGAATACTTTTCCCGTGCGGACAATCTGGCCGACGATATCCGTGCGTATATCGAATGGTTCCTCCAACGCGTTGCGCAGCGCATCGTCCCCGTTCCAGGCAACCGCGGAGAGCCTCGGGGTGGCGGCGACCTTGGAATATATGACGGCGCTCAGATAGCCGCCGGCCCGAACCGCGAGCCGGCAGGTCTCCTGCAACAGCTCCTTGCGGTCCCGGACCCGTACGACCAGCGCGTTGACGCCGCTCAACATGCCAAGCACGCGTGCCAGGCGCGCGATCTGCGCCTGCTGGTGCGAGCGCTCCTGGCGCAATTCGGCATCCGCCAGGGCGCGCCGTACGGCCGGCGCGAGTCGCAGCAGGTTGTTCTTCAATACGTAGTCGGCGGCACCGGCGTGCAGCGCATCGATGGCGCGTTCTTCGCCGATGGTACCGGAAACAAAGATGAAGGGCGCTCCGGGGGCGACATCACGCACGATCCGCAAGGCGGAGATACCGTCGAACTGGGGCAGATTGAAATCCGACAGGATGATGTCCGGCAAAAACTCCGCCAGGTTGCTGCGCAAATCCGCCTCGGTCTCGACCCGCCGCCAATCGAAGCGCAGGCCTGCGCGTCGCAGCTGGTTTATGACCAGTTCCGCTTCATAGTCCACATCCTCGACGAGCAGGACGCGGAACGGCTTTTCCTCTGAAACCTGCATCATCACTCCCGTCCCACGACAAACGAAAAAGTAGTGCCCTGGCCGGGGACACTGTTGGCCCAGATGCGGCCGCCATGCCGCTCCAGGATCCGTTTCACTATCGACAAGCCGACACCGGTACCGGGGAACTGGTCCTGCGAGTGCAACCGCTGAAAGACCCCGAATAACTTGTCCGCATACTGCATGTTGAACCCGGCCCCATTGTCGCGCACGAAGTACACCTGCTCGTCCTGCTCCAGGTGGCTTCCGAGTTCCACGCGGGCATCGCTGCGGCCCTTGGTGAACTTGAAGGCATTGGAGAGCAGGTTCGCCATCACCTGTTCGATGAGGCCCGGATCTGCCTGACAGTCCGGCAGCGGGTCGATGCGCACGTCAACGTGACGCTGCGGTTCGGCCGCCTCCAGTTCCTTGACGAGGCGGCGGGTAACCGCGTTGAGGTCGATGCGATGACGGTTCGGCGGCGTGCGACTGAGCCGGCAGAATCGCAGCAGGTCCTCGATCATCTGGTCCATGCGCTCAGCGCCGCGTACCACCTGGTCCAGGCGCGCACGACCGCTCTGTGTCACGGTGTCACCGGCCTCGTCAAGATAGATTCCGGTCATGCCACGGATGGCGCGCAGCGGCGAGCGCAGATCGTGGGATATGGAATAGGAGAACGATTCGAGGTCGCGGTAGGCGGCGGCCAGCTCCAGCGCCTGCTCGCGCTCGCGCCGTTGCAGCGCGGCGTTTTCGATACGCAGGTGGCGGATCTCGAGCGCGCGGGCGATGACGGGCAGGATGACGTTCAGCCTGAAGGGCTTCAACACGTAATCCAGCGCGCCTATCTGCAGGGCCTCTACGGCCGTGTCGATCGTGCCATGGCCAGTCATGATGACCCCGGCGATGTCAGGATCGACGGCGCGCGCGGCGCGGAACAGTTCGATGCCGTCCATTTCCGGCATCATCAGGTCGGTGAGCAGCAGGTCGCACTGATTTTCGCTGAGCGCGCGCAATGCCTCGCCGGGCACATGAAATCCCTGGACCTGGTAGCCCTCGAATCCGAGCGTGTCGCACAGGGCGCGCATGTGCGCGATTTCATCGTCGACAACCATCAGGCGGGCAGCGCTCATCGGGAACGTCCCGGTTGCGCCCGCTTCAGGGGAGCCGTGACGGCGAGGTCGTTCAACGCCGCGCGCAGGTCCACCAGCCGCGGCGGCTTGTTCAAAACCCGATCCACGTGCGGCGGGATATCACCCTCGGAAACGAGGCGCTGGCCCCAGCCGGTGAGCAGGATGACGGGGGTGGTGGCGCAAGCCGCCTTGACAGCCGCGGCAACCCGGCGCCCGTCCACGTAGGGCATGCCCAGGTCCGTGACGACGATCGCGAAGGGCTGCGCCGTGCCGCTCGCCGCGACGAACGCATCAATGCCGGCCTGGCCGCCATTGGCGGCCGTGACGTCATGGCCGTCACCCAACAGCACTTCCTGCAGGGAGGCGATCAGCAAGGGATCATCATCGACCAGCAGGATGCGCAAGGGCTGCGGCTCGATCGCGGGGGTCGCGAAGGCCGGTTCGACTGTCAACCCACCTGCCGCGTTGAAAATAAGCCGGAAGGTGCTGCCGCGGCCCGGAGTACTGTCGAGCTGCAGTTCCGCACTATGGCGCGTGATCATTCCGTAGACCATCGCGAGGCCCAAGCCGCTGCCTCGCTCGCCCTTGGTCGTGAAGAACGGCTCCAGGCAGCGACGCTGGGTGGCCTCGTCCATGCCGATACCGGTGTCGCCGATCTCTATATAGATGCGCGCTGGTTCATCTGCAGAGGACGGCTCCACCCGCCGCGTACGAATCGTGAGCGTGCCGCCTTCGGGCATCGCATCCACGGCATTGAAGATGAGGTTGGTGAGCGCATCGCGCATTTCACCTTCGGCAACCATGACCTCGGTGGGAACCTGTGCCAGATCGGTTCGCACCTCGATCATGATGCCTTTCTGCTGCGGCATATCACTCCAGCGCGCCTGGGTCAATTGGAGCGCCTGCTGGACCGTGACATTCAAATCCACGCGCGACAGCGACAGCTGCGGTTCGCGCTGGCGGTAGAACTCACGCATGCGCGCGACCGTGCCGGCAACATCCCCGATGGCCCGCTGGATGGTCGTCAGATAGTTGCGGGCACGTTCGCTGAGGTTCGGCTCCCGCTCCAGCAGCGATTCGGTGTACAGCGACACGGGCGAAATAGCGTTGTTGATGTCGTGGGCGATACCGCTGGCAATCTGCCCAAGCGCCCGCAGCCGCTCCTGCTGCATGGTGGTTTGTTGACTGCGACGCAGGTCGTCATAGGCCAGCTGCAGCGCGCTGTTGAGTTCGGCCTGTCGCGCCGCGAGCGCCACGTGTTCGCTCAGCTGCTTGAGGAACTCGCAATCAGCACTGGTGAAGGCGCCGACCTCACCGCGGGCCGCGATCAGCACGCCAAACAGGGTCCGCTCCGCAACCAGCGGTGCAATCACGAGCGAACCCAAGTCGTGGGCTGCCAGACGTTGCAGCAACGGCAGGGCAACCCGGCGGGTATCCGGCTCATGAATCAGCTGTCCCTTGACGCAGGCCGCAATGACGCTGTCGTCCAGGACAATCGCGGTCCCGGGTTGCAGGGCCAGCCGTTCGCTATGGGCCTGGCTGGCAGCCCCCACGGTGCTCACCGTCAGGGTGCCGACGGTCGCATCGTAGCGCGCGATACAGGCATATTGCAGGGGCATGCTGCGTTCCAGGGTCGTCACGACCACCTGGGCGATGCTCGCGAGGTCCTGGCTGTCCCCGATGGCGTGGGTGATGTGTTGCAGCAGGTTCAAATGACCCAGCTGCACATGCAGGCGTGCTTCCGAACTTTGTATGGTTCCGAGCATGTGGTTGAAGGCGTCGGTGAGCTGGTCCAGCTCAAAGGCGCCGACGTTGCTGGCGCGCACGGAGTAGTCATGGCGCGTCGAGATCGCATTGGCCATCTCGGCCAGCGCAAGAATCGGACCCGAAATTCGCTGCTGCAGACGGCGGGAAAGGAAGTAGGCGAGCAGGCCCGAGGCGCACACCACCAGGCCCACGATGCCGGCGTATAGGCGCATCCGGTCGTAAATGGCGCCCAGGTCGGACTGTACGAACAGCGTGCCCATACGCCGCTGGCCTTCGGTCACCGGCAGGATGCCGACCAGGTCGCTGCGCCCGAAGCGAAATCCGGTCCCATCGGCTTTCAGCTGCGCGGGGAATTCGCCCGCGGCCGCGTTGCTGGGATAGACGGCGAAGCGCACCCCATCTAGTCGGTACAGCGCCGCGTGGGTAATGTGCGGGTCCACCTCAAAGGCCGCCAGCACGGTTTGCGCATCATCGGAGTTGTTGAAGGCCAGCGCGGCGGTTGAGTTTGCGGCGATGGCGCGACCGAGCGTATCCAGCTGTCGCTGGCTGGTCTGTCTGAAGGTCAGAAAGTCATAGGCGAACAGACAGGTCACCGTCAGCAGCAGCACGGCGCCGCTGGTGAGCAGCACCATCTGGATCAACTGCCTGCGAATGGCCGGAACTTTGGTGTTCATGGTCATTGCGCCGGTATCGTGCCGATGACTTGGGCGGGTCGCAGCAGCTTGGAGCTGATCGTCAGACCGGCAGTGCGCGCGAAGTCGACATTGATTCGCAGCCGAATCCGTCGATCCTCATTGAGGAAGCGGATGATCACATCCTGCGGTCCCGGCACCGCCACGTCGCTTACCGTCAAGGTTCCGTTATGTGACACGGAATCGATGACGCGATTGGCGTCGCTGACCGCAGATCGGTCAATGAACAGAATCTGACAGGGCGCGACATCCGCCGCACCGGCAAAGCGCTTCACCACCAGTGGATGGCCGTTTACGGTTTCGCCGCGCACGGCGTCATCCAGCGCGCTCCCGAACGGATCCCGGCCCAGCACGCCGATGACGAAGGGTGTGTGCGCATCACCGAATGCCTGCGCGGGCCACTCGACGAATTGCGTGAAATGCAGCAGAAACACTGCTTCCACCTGGTACTCGTCAGGCGCAGTCGCGCCGGCTGCGGTCGCGAGCAGCAGTGCAAAGAGCAAACCAGCGTGCCTGACGAACTTGGGCATCCAATTCCCGGATCAGGTTCAGACCGAACGCAATACTACTTGGCGTATTTTCACGGGACCTTAGCATGAGCCGCAGAGCCAACTTATAAACGGAAGTTAATGTGCAAACCGTGATGCGAAGCTGATTCCGGGCCCGGTCCCACCTTATATGCTCGCGACCAGGGCCGGGCTTGTGGGAATCCTCTTACACGAAACTTTATGAACTCGTTTGCGGCGATCCATTCGAAGTCCTGGGCGACTGTGCTGATGATACTGCTCGCCACGGGCACAGATGCCGTGATGGCGCAGCATGCGGATTCGACCACCGACGCCTTGAAGAATCTCAGCCTCGACCAGCTCATGGACGTCGAGGTGACTTCCGTATCGCGGCATCCCGAGAAGTTGCTGCAGACTGCCTCGGCCATCCAGGTGATCACGCGCGATGACATCCGGCGCTCCGGCGCGACCAGTATTCCGGAGGCCTTGCGCCTTGCGGACAATCTGGAAGTGGCGCAAAAGAATTCGCACGACTGGGCCATCAGCGCGCGCGGCTTCAATACTGCCCTCGCCAACAAGCTGCTGGTCATGATCGACGGCCGCACGGTCTACACGCCGCTGTTTTCCGGCGTCTTCTGGGATGTGCAGGATTACCTGCTGGAGGACATCGACCGCATCGAGGTCATCAGCGGCCCGGGTGGCACGTTGTGGGGCGCCAATGCGGTCAATGGCGTGATCAATATCATCACGCGCAAGGCGGCCGATACCCAAGGCGCCTATGCCGAAGGGGGTGGTGGCAATCAACTTCAGGAATTCGGCGGTGCCCGCTACGGCGGCACGGTGGGCGATGCCACTCAGTTTCGCGTCTACGGAAAGTATTTCGACCGTGGCGATGAGTCCATCGCCGATGGCAGCGCGGCGGCGGATTCGTGGCACCAGGCGCAGGGCGGCTTTCGCATGGATTCGGCGCTGTCTTCCCAGGATGACCTGAGTGTCCACGGCGACTTTTATCAAGGTCGGGAGAACGAGACGGGCATTGACACCGCGCGTACCGGCGGTGGCAATCTCGTGGGGCAATGGACCCACGAATCCGACAGCGGCTCACAGATGAGTCTGCAGTCCTACTATGACCGGACGCATCTGGCGGATCCGATTGCAGCAGCCACGCTTGGCACTATTCCGATCGCCCCGGCGGGTTTCCTGATCGATGACCTGACCACCTTTGATGTTGATTTCCAGTACCAGCTGCAGCTGGGCGCGCTGAATCACGTCGTTTGGGGCCTGGGCTATCGGCTCACGCACGATGCGGTGCAGAACGCTCCGGGTCTGGGGTTCTTTCCGACCACGCTGAACCAGGATCTGTACAGCGCGTTTGCGCAGGATGAGATTGCCCTGCGCAGTGATCTGGCGCTGACGCTGGGCTCCAAGATCGAGCACAACGACTACACCGGTTTTGAATTCGAACCCAATGTACGTTTGATGTGGAGTGGGCTGCAGAATCAGACCATCTGGAGCGCCATCTCGCGTGCGGTTCGTACGCCCTCACGGGTCGATGAGGATCTGAAGGAAGCTGCACCACCGCTGCTGGTGATCCTGGAAGGCGCCTCTGACTTCAAGTCAGAGGAGGTGATCGCCTACGAGTTGGGCTATCGCGCCCTGCTCGATGAGCGAACTTCAGTCACGCTTTCGACCTACTTCAACGACTACAACGACGTGCGCAGCACCAGCTACACACCGGCGACGCTCATTCCGTTTTTCTTCCAGAACAACCTGGAGGGCCATACCTATGGGGCGGAACTGAGCGTGGTCTACCAGGCCCTGGATGATTGGAAACTGCACCTGGGCTACGACTTGCTGCAGGAGCATCTGCATGTCAAGCCCGGAGAATTCGATCTCGATGATGCGCTCAACGAGACGGCTGACCCACAGCAGCAATTCGCAATTCGCTCATCGGCGACGCTGCCCGCCAACATTGATTTCGATACGACGCTGCGCTGGGTCGACACCCTGCATATCAACAATGGATCGACGCTGGGATCGGTGCCCAGTTATTTTGGACTGGACGGTCGCTTGGCGTGGCACAGTGCCAGGGGCATCGAGTTGTCGCTGGTCGCGCAGAACATGCTCAGCCCCCGGCATGTGGAATATGGCTACCCCTCACCGTTGCGTGAGCAGATCGATCGCAGCTACTTTGCCAAGGTGGCGTGGCGCTTTTGACGGCCCCCGGGTCCCCCTAAGGCCTCCGTAAGGCGAAATTGCCAACTGGTGCCGTGCTTCGAGAGCCGTGGATGCCTATATTCGGGCATGGCTGCGGTGCCGCATACGAGTTCATTGCTCCCGGCTGGGCGGGTCGCCGCGTGCGTGGCCGTTCTCCTCACCTCGATCTGTCGCGGCGCCGTCGGCGCGCCGGCCTGTGCTCCCGCACCGGTCGCCAGCACGGCCAGCCCAGCCAATGCGGCCAGCACCGCCCAGTGCGTCAGGGCCGTGAACGGCACGCCGAAAGCCAAGGTCAAAGCGTCGGCCGCACCCGCTGCGGTAGCGGTGGCCGCTCCGGTGGCTACAGGCACCTGGAAGAGCGTCCTTGATCCGCTGCCGGCGGGGGGCTGGAAGTACATCTCGGACGGACCGGCCGACAATCCCAGCGCGGTCTACGCCTCGATGCACAGCATCCTGCACAACGGGAATGTCGTGACCGCCTGGATGCGCTGGGAATTTGCGCGCCCCCAGGGCGAGGTCTATCCGCTGCACTACCTCAGCGCCGTCACGCGTGAAGAACTTGATTGCGATGCGCGGTCTTATCGGCGTGCCGCGGTGGTTTATTACACGCGCAACAATCTTCAGGAAAAGGGCCCGTCGTTCACGGCGCTGGATGACGATACGACCTGGAAGCAGGCGATACCCGGCTCCGAACCGGACGCCATGTTGAATTGGGGTTGTACCTTGCCCCCCGTTCCTGATCACAGCCCCGCGGCAGCCAAGGCGGCAAAAGCCCCCAAGGCGCCAGCACCGACCGCGGCGTCCTCATCGGCACCGGCACCCTCATCGGCACCGGCCGCCGCGGCGACCAGCGGCACGGATCTGCATACTGCCCGGTAAGGGCACGGTCGGTCGGCGTGCTACTGCTGTGGCAACGGCACCGCGTAGGCCTTGAAGGGGCCCGGATCCTTACCCTTCAGCGCCGGACTGATCAGGTACAGAATCTTACCCTCCAGTGCGTAGACCGTATTACCGACCAGCGTCACGGCCGGGGGTGATTGCAGTCCCTCACGCAGCACGTGAATGTCGGCATGCACGCCGCTGATCGTGACCAGGTCGATCCGACCCGAATTGCCTTCAGCCAGCAAGAAGCGATTGCCGCCGATGGAGCGGAAACCGTCCGGCCCTGCCACCGCCTGCGACAGCAGCAGCTGCGTGATCGGTCCGGCCGTGCCATCCGCATGGATGTCGACAATCAGCAATTGGTTGCGGCTGACATTGTTCACGTACAGAACACCATTGCTGCCGAATACCAGGCCGTCAATGCCCTTCAGGCGGGCGTCTGCGGCGAATACGGTCAGCGACTTGTCACCCTTCGCCAGGCGCAGGATGCGTCCATTTGGCGTATCCGAGGCATACACGTCCCCGTTGGGAGCCACCGAGATGTCGTTGCAGACTGAGGCCGGCGCCGGAAACGGGTAATTGCCGCGCTGGCGCCCGGTCTTCAGATCGAACGCCATCAAGGATGCCGTGCCCGTGACCGGTGGCGCGCGCAGCGCGCCGGGCGAGGAGCACAACCACAGTGTGTGGGAGGGTGCATCCACGAGCACGCCCAGCAGCGTGAGGATGCCATTGCGCGCCGTCGGTTTGATCCAGGCCGTCGCCTTGTTTGAGCCCGGCCTGGCCCGAAACACGATGCCCTTCATGCTGCCGATGTACACGCTGCCATCCGGCGCCGAACTCATGCTCTCCGGATACAGGTCCGTGCCGTCCATGACGATGTCCGGCAGGGGTCGGGCCCGCGCTGCAAGCGGCAGTGCCGTCGCGCCCAGTAGCAGCGCGCAGGCCAAGCGGCTGCCGCGGCGGTTGAATGTCGGATTCATGGCCGGATTGCACCCTTCATCAGGATTACGGAGCCGGATTATGCATTGCCTTGGGGTTGTGCCCAAATCGGCCGATTGCGGTTAAGCTGCGCACAGTTGCGGAAGGACCTCAATGAAGGCAGTCATCCTGGCCGGCGGACGGGGCACCCGTCTGAGCGAAGAGACCGGCACCCGCCCGAAACCGATGGTTGAGATCGGCGGCCGGCCGATTCTGTGGCACATCCTGAAGATGTACGCGCACCACGGCGTCAATGAGTTCGTGATCTGCTGTGGCTACAAGGGGTACATCCTCAAGGAATACTTCGCGAACTACTTTCTGCACATGTCGGATGTGACCTTCGACATGCGCTCCAACGAAATGCAGGTGCATCAAAAGCGCGCCGAGCCCTGGAAGGTGACTTTGGTGGATACGGGCGACAACTCGATGACGGGGGGGCGCCTGCTGCGGGTTGCCGACTACCTGCGCAATGAGGATGCGTTCTGCCTGACCTACGGCGACGGCGTCAGCGACGTGGACATTGCGGCGACGATAAAATTTCATCGCGATCACGGTAAGGCGGCGACGCTGACCGCGACCTATCCGCCGGCGCGCTTTGGCGCCCTCGAAGTCAAGAATCGCCGGGTCTTGAGTTTCCAGGAGAAGCCGATGGGCGAGAGCGGGCGCATCAATGGCGGCTTCTTCGTCCTGTCGCCCCGCGTACTGCAGTATCTGAAGGATGACACGACGGTGTGGGAGCAGGGGCCGTTGGCGAGCCTCGCCGCCCAAGGGGAGCTCATGGCGTACGAGCATGAGGGCTTCTGGCTGCCGATGGATACACTGCGGGACAAACACCAGCTCGAGGAGCTGTGGGCATCCGGGCGCGCGCCGTGGAAGGTGTGGAGCTGATGCCGTGTGCGGCGCACTCGTGAATGCCGGCTTCTGGCGCGGCAGAAGGGTCCTGATCACCGGGCATACGGGCTTCAAGGGCGGCTGGCTGGCGCTGTGGCTCGACAGCCTCGGTGCGCAGGTCCATGGCTTCTCCCTGGCGCCGCCCACCGAGCCGAATTTCTTCACCGCGGCCCAGGTCGGTGAGGGGCTCGCGGGCCATACGATCGGTGATATTCGCGATCTGGGTCAGCTGACCCACGCGATGCAGACGGCGGCCCCGGAAATCGTGCTGCATCTGGCAGCGCAACCCCTGGTGCGCGCCTCCTATGTTGACCCGGTGCAAACGTATGGGACGAATGTGCTGGGCACCGTGCATGTGCTGGAAGCCGTGCGCCGCTGTTCCAGCGTGCGCGCCATCGTCAATGTCACGACGGACAAAGTGTACGAGAACCGTGAGTGGGTATGGCCCTATCGCGAGTCGGATCCGGTCGGGGGTCACGATCCCTATGCGAGCAGCAAAGCATGTGCGGAGCTGGTCACCAGCGCCTATCGGCGCTCGTTTCTGAGTGAGTCCGGGGTGGCCATCGCGACTGCGCGCGCGGGCAATGTGATTGGCGGGGGTGACTGGGCGGCTGACCGGCTGCTGCCGGACTTTTTCCGTGCTGCACAGTCGCGCAGCCCGATGCAGGTGCGCCATCCACAGGCCATCCGCCCTTGGCAGCATGTGCTCGAACCCCTGCGCGGCTACCTGCTGCTTGCCGAACAGCTGCTCGAGCAGGGACAGGCAGCCGCCGAAGCCTGGAATTTTGGCCCGAGCGAGGAGGACGCCCGCTCGGTGCACTGGCTGTTGTCGCATCTGGTGACCCTCATGCCCGGCACGAGCTGGGAGCAGCTGGATGCCGAGAACGCGCACGAGGCCGCAACCTTGAAACTGGACAGCGCCAAAGCCCGCAGCCGGCTCAAATGGCGCCCACGCTGGAGTCTCACCGAGGCGCTGGACAAGACCGTGGAATGGCATCTGGCCTGGGCAGGGGGTGCGCAGATGCGTGGTGCGAGTCTGCGGCAGATTGCCGCCCACCAGGAAGCACTCGAGGATCGGGTCCC
Organism: Steroidobacteraceae bacterium; assembly: GCA_035485475.1. Classification (GTDB taxonomy): domain Bacteria; phylum Pseudomonadota; class Gammaproteobacteria; order Steroidobacterales; family Steroidobacteraceae; genus DAIDKA01. Next base: position 21,053 of record DATHOA010000266.1, read on the forward strand.
GTGAGCCGCTTCGAGCTGCAGTCGACGCCACTGGCCGGGCTTGTGGCCGTGCGGCGCCAGGCCGTTGAAGATGAGCGGGGTTTCTTCAGCCGCTTCTTTTGCGCGCAGGAACTGGCGGCTGCAGGATTTGCCTTGCCCATTGCGCAGATAAATCATACCTACACCAAACGTCGCGGCGCGGTGCGCGGCCTGCACTACCAGAACCCCCCGCACTCGGAAGACAAATTCATAAGCTGCCTGCGGGGCGAGATCTTTGACGTCGCGGTTGACCTGCGCCGCGGCTCCCCGACCTTCCTGCACTGGCACGGCGCAGTGCTCTCGGCCGCCAACATGACCAGTTTGCTGGTGCCACAGGGCTTCGCGCACGGCTTCCAGACGCTCGGCGATGAGTGCGAACTGCTCTACCTGCATTCACGCCCCTTTGCCCCAAGCGCCGAGGCGGGCCTGAACGTGCACGACCCCAGATTGGCGATCGAGTGGCCACTGCCGTTCAGCGATATCTCGGCACGCGATGCCGCCCGGGCGTTGATCGCCGGTGATTTTGCCGGAATTTCACCGTGAACTGCCGTCACTGCCAGGCCGCCGTGACGCTGCCGTTCATCGATCTGGCAACGGCTCCGCCCTCCAACGCCTATGTCACGGCGCAGCGACTGCATGGCCCGGAAAAATGGTATCCGCTGCGGGTGTTCGTCTGCACTCGGTGCTGGCTGGTGCAGACCGAGGACTACGCACACTCTGCTGAGCTGTTCGCGTCCGACTACGCCTATTTCAGCTCGGTGTCGAGCAGCTGGCTCAGCCACGCGCAGCGCTATGTCGATGAGATGGTGCGACGTTTCGAACTCACGCCGGCATCGCATGTCGTTGAGGTGGCCGCAAACGATGGTTACCTGCTGCAGTACGTGCGCGAGCGTGGCATTGCCTGTCTCGCAATTGAGCCCACCGCGAGCACGGCCGCGGTCGCGCGCGGCAAGGGCCTCGAGGTCATCGAGGAGTTCTTCGGTGTGGCGCAGGCGCAGCGCCTGGCTGCCGCGGGTCGTTCTGCGGATCTGACCGTTGCCAACAATGTGCTGGCACACGTGCCCGATATCAACGATTTCGTGGCGGGTTTCGCCCAGCTGCTCAAGCCGCACGGCATCGCGACCTTTGAGTTCCCCCACCTGGTGCGGCTGGTCGAATCGTGCCAGTTCGATACCATCTATCACGAACACTTCTCCTATCTGTCGCTGACGGCCGTCAGCGCGATTTTCGAGCGCAACGGACTGGCGGTATTCGATGTCACGGAGTTGCCGACGCATGGGGGGAGCCTGCGGGTGTTTGCCCAACGCCGCGACACGGGTGCCCGCACCCCGACGCCTGCGCTGGAGAATTTGCTGGCGCGCGAGCGTGCACTGGGAGTGGCGACTGCCGGTTATTACGCCGGATTTCAGGCGCGCGCCGACCACATCAAGGATGAGCTGATGCGCTTTCTGATCGATTGCAAGCGCAGCGGCAAGCGGGTCGCGGCCTATGGTGCGGCAGCCAAGGGCAACACCTTGCTCAACTATGCCGGCGTGCGCGCGAACCTGCTGCCATGGGTTGCCGATCGCAATCCCGCCAAGCAGGGCAAATTCCTGCCCGGCTCCCGAATCGCAATCGTGGCCGAGGAGCGATTGCGGCAGGAGCAACCGGACTTCATTGTCCTGCTGCCATGGAATCTGCGCGAGGAGCTGAGCGCACAGCTCGGTTACGCACGCGCCTGGGGTGGGAAATTCGTCTGCGCCGTTCCGCAGTTGACGATCGAATGAAGGTGGCGCTGACAGGCGCCAGCGGCTTCCTCGGCTCGCATGTGCTGCAGGCGCTGCGTACGCGCAGCGCATTGCAGCTGGTCACGGCGGCCCGTGGTCCGCTGCCGGACGGGCGCAGTCAGCCGGGTGCCCGACACGTGCGCTTTGACCTGGGCACCATCGATCCGGCACAGGCCTTCGATCAGCTCGGGCAACCGGATGTCCTGATCCATCTGGCCTGGTCGGGACTGCCAAATTACAAATCGGCCCAGCACCTCGAGCAGCAGCTGCCGCAGCAGTACGCCTTCTTGAGCGGGCTCGTGAGCGCGGGTCTGCGCTCCATGACCTGTACTGGAACATGTTTCGAGTACGGCATGCACTCCGGCCAGTTGAGTGAGGAGATGCCGACGCAACCTGCCAACCAGTACGGAATCGCCAAGGACGCGTTGCATCGCCGGCTTGACCTGCTGCGCACCGAGTCGCCCTTCGCGCTCAACTGGGCGCGGCTGTTCTACATGTATGGAGAAGGGCAACCGGCGAGTTCGTTGTATTCGCAGTTCATGGCAGCGGGTTTGCGCGGGGAGGCGAGTTTCGGGATGTCCGGGGGCGAACAATTGCGGGATTTCCTGCCGGTGACGCGGGTTGCGGAACTCCTCGTCGCGCTGGCCCTCGATGCCCCCGGTGCCGGTACCGTCAATATCTGTTCGGGACAGCCGATCTCGGTGCGTGCGCTGGTCGAGGAGTGGCGCCGCGAACGCGGCTGGCAGATCGCACTGGATCTGGGGCGCTACCCGTACCCGGACTACGAACCGATGGCGTTCTGGGGCTCGAGCGCGCGTCTTCAGCGGCTACTGAGCCGGTAGTGGAGGTTGCGCGCGCTACGCAGCAGCTGCTTGCGCACGCGCACGATGACCTTGAGTTTCTCAAACAGGCGCACCAGCGCCGGGCCCAGCACTCGTGGAATGCCCGGCCGCAGCAGGTGACCGGTTTTCAGCATCCGGTACTTGCCCAGTTTTTCCGGAAATCGGTCGAGGATGCTCTGCAGCTCCTGTGCCGGACTTACGCCCATGGCGGCAAGCTCGCGATACAGGGCGGTGGATCGGCCATCGCCCATGCGCGTGTGGTCCATGGTCACTGCGTCCAGCACCTGCAGGGCGTGCCGGTCCCGCGACAGGTACGCCCAGGACACATCGATCCCCCAGGTGCTGCGCGACCAGTCAAAGGTGTGGACCAGTTGCTCGAGCGCCGCAATGGAGAAGCACGGTGCCATGGCCTCGATGAAATTGACCCGACGCATCAGGCAGGCGGGATTGCGAACCAGGACATTGATGGTCGTATAAGTGAACCAGTTCAGCGCCGGCTGGGACAGGTAGCTGCCCTGGCGCTCGGACATTTCGAACAGTCGCGACAGGTCGCCGGGCCGCAGGTAGACGTCATCATCCAACAGCGCGACATAGCGCCAGGGCCAAGGATTCGGACGCTGTTTCCAGAACTCGAGGAAGCCACCGAATTTATTGAAGCCGCCGTCGCAGTAGATTTCCGCGAGGTTCTCGGCCGGCGGCGGCACGTACCAGCTCACGCAGCAGTCCCAGTTACGCTGCGGGTTCTCGAGCAGCAGCCGCTGGTGCGTGGATTTGTTGCCGGCGCGCACGAACACCAGGTAGGGACGAGTCATCGTGGGAACGGATCTTACCCGGCTTGGGAACGATCAGGTCGCCTCGAGCAGGGCACGACGGATGCGTTCGCAATGCTGTCGGCACCTGGCGTTGCCGATCAGCGAGAAACCGACGCTGGGGTCGCAGATGCTGGCCACCAGCACCTCGTGCGGCCGAAATTCAACGGCGATGCGTTCGCCCTCATCGAACATGGAGCCGGGGGTATGCGCCGTGAGCGTCTGGCCGGGGGCCCCGCTGCTGATGCGCCAGCCAGCCTCCTGCGCCAGCTTGTGGATGGCCTCCCAGGCGGCCTGCGGCGAAATGCGCAGCGGCACCGTGGTGTACCGCAACCAGCGCAGCTGCAAGTGCAGCAGCACCCAACCGGCAATGGCACAGGCCACGAGGCCCAGCAGGCCGGTCACGGTGATGACGATGGCATCACCCATGGTCCGCAGGAAGATAGAGGTGGCCGCCAAAGCCAGGCATAGCACGCCGAGAAACGCGCAGAAGCCGACCGGGGCGAAGTATCGGACCCGATCGCGACCGTGCAGTTGCAGCATCGCATGACTCATGACGCCAGTATCCACCACGCGGCGCGCCGTTGCCGCGTCACAGGTCACGACTTTGCAATTTTTTGCAATGGCTTTCGCAATTGCATCCGCGAATCAATGGGTTGCATGCAGCGAGGGGTATTGTTCAATGGTTTGGTATAATCCTCGCTAGAACTTTGCTGTGGAGACTTCGATGGCTGATCGCTTCCTTCGCTCGGGTAATCCCGGCCTGAACGACAAGACTTTCGCCAGCCAGCCGCTGGTGGGATCCGGCGAGCGCATGACCGTGCAGGGCGCCATCAACAAGTCGTTCCTGCTGTTCGTGGTGCTGATGGCGGGCGCCTACTGGCCCTGGTCGCAGTACCTCTCCACGGGCGATGCAGCCAGCGTCATGCCGGCGATGTGGATCGGCATCATCGGCGGGTTCGTTGCGGCACTCATCATCAGCTTCAAGCCGACCACGGCACCGTACCTGTCCATCCCCTATGCCGCGCTTGAAGGTCTGGCGATGGGTGCCATATCGGCGGTGCTCGAGCGCCGCTATCCGGGCATCGCGATCCAGGCTGTGGGCGCGACGTTTGCGGTATTTGCCGCGATGCTGCTGGCCTACAAGACCGGCCTGATCCGGGTCACCGAGCGCTTCCGGGCCGTGGTGCTGGGTGCCACGCTGGCGATCGGTCTGTTCTACCTCGTAACCCTGGGTCTGAGCTTTTTCCATGTGAACTTGGGCGGGTTGTTCAACGGGTCGGCGCTCGGCATCGGTATTTCCCTGGCCATCATTTGCGTGGCGGCGCTCAACCTGGTGCTGGACTTCGACATCATCGAGTCCGGCGCCGCGCGCGGTGCTCCGAAGTACATGGAATGGTTTTCGGCGTTCGGCCTGCTGGTGACCCTGGTGTGGCTGTACATGGAAATCCTGCGCCTGCTGGCCAACAGCCGCCGCAATTGATTCCGTACTGATCGACTTTCAGCGCTTGAGATTGCGCGCTGCCCGTCACGGGCGGTGATGGTGACGTTTATTCATGTGGTTCAGGAATCTGGTCCTTTACCGACTGCCTCCCGGGTGGTCGCTGAGCGCGGCGCAGCTGGAGGAGAAACTGGGCACGCGCCCGCTGCAGGCCTGCGGTGCGCTGGAAATGCTCAGTCGCGGCTGGATCGCGCCCTCATCCAGTGGCCGCCTGGTGCATACCCTCGATCAACACCATCTCATTGCGCTCGGTGTCGAACAGAAGCTGCTGCCCGCATCCCTCGTGCGCCAGGAGGCACTGCGCCGGGCGAAACTCAAGGAGGACTCGCAGGGTTTTCCGGTGGGCAAGCGGCAGCTGCGCGACCTGAAACTGCGGGTCACCGAGGAGCTGCGGGCACGGGCGCTGAGTCGCCAGCGCAGCACGCGTGCCTGGATCGACCCGCGCGGCGGCTGGTGTGTGGTGGATGCCGCGAGCCCCGCCAAGGCCGAAGAGCTGATCGAGATGCTACGCGACACACTGGGGACCTTCGCGGTGCAGTTCGTGCAGACCCAGCGCTCGGCGCACGCCAGTATGGCCGCCTGGCTGATGCAGGGCAGCGCCCCGGACAGCCTCACGTTGGACCAGGATCTGACCTTGACGACGGCGGATGGCACCAAGTCGAGCGTGCGTTACACCCGCCATGCACTGGATCTGCGCGAGATCCGCGGGCACCTGGAAGCCGGTAAATATCCGGCGCAGCTGGGCCTGTGCTGGAATGACCGGGTAGCATTCATGCTCACCGAAAAGCTCGCCCTCAAGCGCGTGCAGTTTCTGGACCTGGAGCCTGATGCGCAGGGGCCGGAACAGAGCACGACCAAGACTGACCCGCTTGAAAAGTTCGACGCCGATTTTGCGTTGATGACGGGCGAGCTCACCTTGCTGCTGGCGGCCGTGTTGCAGTCACTGGGCGGGGAAGTGCAGATCGCCGCCGCGGCGTGACCGGCATCTTCAGGTACGGCGCATGCGGCGCCAGGTGCCCATGACCAGTGTGCCCACCACCGCCACGATGACGATGATCACCAGCAGGTAGTCGCCAAGCCAATCCAGGAGGCGATGAGCGGAAAACGCGGTTGACTGCGCCCGCACGCCCAGCGCCTGGTAGACCCGCGCATTCGCTTCCAGAAACTTCGGGTAGTCCGCCGGCTCCACATGATCAGACAGTGCGAGGTAGCTGTGAGTGATGTGCAGCGTGCCTTGCGTGAACCGCACTTCGCGCTGGTAGCGGAAGGCTGCGGTTTGGATCTGGAGCGTCCCGACCGGTGCCGCGAAGTGCGCGGGCAGCGCAGCCGTTATGCGCTGCTCCAGTTTCAATGGCCACGGAATGCTCAGCGGCAACTGGCGCGTCGCCTCATCGCGGGGCGCCACCGCCCCGGCGAGTGCTTCAGCGAAGAAATCGATGTGCGGGTCCGATGGGTCACCGAGCGGGCGCGGAATCCGAAAGCGGGCGGTAAGCTGCAGAATCTCACCGCCCGCCAGGTCCTGAAGTTGCACATCATCGTCGCCGGTAGCGGCGGGGTAGTCCTGCACGATGCTCTGCATCTGCGTCAACTGCCGCTGTGCGCGGCTTTGGGTCAGCAGATCAGCGCGCACGGCCTGCGCCCAGCTACCGTGGAACTGCGTCGTCATGGTCAGGGTGGCTGGTTGACTGTTCGCCGCGCGCAGGTCGAATTGCTCAGTGACGGAGCGCAGCCTCGAGTCCGGTGCGAGAGGTGGCAAGGCAACGAGCTTGCCCCCGCTGGGAGCCAGCAGCAGCGCATGGCGCAGATCCGAGGTATCGGTGGTGTCTAACTGGACCGCCGGTCCGGGCGCTGCGGGATTGAGCCAGTACTCGGTCGGGCCGTTGCGCGCGACCACCAGCGCTGCATCCAGCATGAAGGGTGAGGGCAGGCGGGTATCCAGCAGCGCACCGCGATGGCTGTCCCCCAATGCCACGCGGGCATCGATGCCCACTCGCCGCAGCAACCCCGCCAGCACGCGCGCGAGGTCCCGACTGTCTCCATAGCCTCGCTGCAGCACCGCGGCAGGGTCCGCAGGCAGATAGGGCCCACTGCCGGCATTGAGCGCGTGCACCTTGGATTGCACCAGACGCAAGGCGCTGAGGATCATCTGCGGGGCCTGCGGCGCGGCCGCTGGTGCCGGTGTCGGGTCAGGTGGTTCGGCGTACTGCGCCGCCAGCAACGCGGCCACCTGGCTCCAATCGGTGAAGTCGCTCAGCTGCACGGTGCTGCGGCGCTCGAACCAGCGCGGCGTGTCCGTCTCCGCCACCGCAGGTCCCGGATCGGGCCATTGGATTTCCAATTCATCGGCGCGGCTCGTGACCCGCGGTGTGCCCGCGCCGCTGAGCTTGAATTGCACAGTTCGTCCCGGCGGCCAGGTCACGCGCAGGCGCTCCCAGTGCACGGCCGGGTCGGCCTCACTCGACCACTGCGCTGCGTAATGGCCGGCAAACAGTCCGGGGAACTGCGCGGCGCGCGACTCCACGGTGAACTCGTACTCGAGCAGATCGCCGGGTTGCGCATCCGCCATCGCCAGGCTGAACTGCAGTTGCGGATTCAATGCGCGCTGCTGCGGGTCGGGCTCGGCCGCCTGGCTGCGCAGCAACGCACCGATCTGCGCGGTGCTGAGCGTCTTTACCGGCTCGCCGCGGTGAGTGAGGCGCAGCGCATGGATCACCAGCTGCTGGTAGCGCGGGTCCACGCTCGTGGCCAACTGATCCGCATGCTCGCCGGTCTGCGCTGCGGTCAGGCGCACCACCCGGTGTTCGTAGCGCTCATCACCTGCGGCGGTGATGCGGATCTGGCGATCATGCAGCAGCACGCCGGCCGGCTGGGGCGAATCCTGCACCCAGGCCGCGCGTGGCGCCACGTGCCACACCGGCGCGGCCCTGCAGGCGCCGGATGCGAGCAGGCCCGCGAGCAGGCAGATGACGCTGCACTGATTAACCGTGATGGGCCGCATGTAAAACCTAAGGTCCAGACCAATGCGGCATAATGCACTCGAGGCAGTGCGAGAGGGAGCGTCGATGCGTGTTTGGCAGCGCCGACTGGCGGCGGGTTTTCTGGCTTCGATCGTCACGCTCGCGGCGCGCGCACAGGTGCGTCACGCGCCGACACCGCCGTTGCGCGGTGGCCCCTGGATCACCGTGTTCGGCGCCGATCAGCCGCCCGCGGGCGCGCTTGCGGCAGGCGCCGCGCAGTGGCGGCGACTGGATGGGCCGCTGCGTGGCATCGCAGCTGCGGCCGCCTCCGGCCAGCCGTTGAGCGCGCAGTCGCTGCGGGCGCTCAACCCGGCCCTGCACCTGCGCCTGGCGGCGCCATCGGTCACGCCGGAAGTGCTGGTGGATGTGGTCGCGGGCGCCGATCCGGCGAGCACCCAGCAGGCGCTCGCGAGCCTCGGCATGCGCAGCAGCGCACGCGCCGCGAACCTGATCGGTGGCTGGCTGCCGATCACGGCCTTGGCGCAGACCGCGCAGCTTGCCGGCCTGAAGCAGGTGCGTGCCTCGATGCCGCGCGTGCGCGCGGCCGTCGGGCCGGTGGCCCTGCAGGGCGATTTTGTCCAGGGCAGCAGCGCAGTGCGTACGCGCTATCCGACGCTCACCGGCAAGGGAGTGACCGTCGGTGTCCTTTCGGACAGCTTCAACTGCTACAACTACTACGCCACGAATGGTCCGACCAAGCTCGGCAATGGTTACAACGGTTACGCCACCAATTCCTTCGCCGCGACCCTGGCCGATGACGTCGCCAGCGGTGCTTTGCCCGCCGGTGTGGACCTCCTCGAGGAGGCCGATTGCGCTGACTATGGCGCGCCCCAACAGCTGCCCTTCACCGATGAGGGCCGTGCCATGGCGCAGATCATTTATGCCGTGGCGCCCGGCAGCCAGCTGGCGTTTCACACCGCCGCCAATTCCGAGGCCGATTTTGCTGCGGGCATTACCCAACTGCAGAAGCTGGGGGCGAACATCATCGTCGATGATGTCGGATATCCGGACGAGCCGTTCTTTCAAGACGGGGTTGTCGCCCAGGCGGTCACCGCGGCCGCGGCTCAGGGGGTGGCATACTTCTCCGCGGCGGGCAATGACGCGCGCAATTCCTACGAGACCGTCACCCCCGCGTTCGTCACGCAAGGCGCGCGCAGTGTGCTGAACTTCGATACCAGCGGGGCGACCACGGCCACCACACTGCCGATCACCATACCACCGGTCGCGCCCGGTGAATTCGTACTGCTGGTGGTGCAATGGGACCAGCCCTACGTGACGGGTGCGCCCGGCAGTCCCGGCGCCGCCAATACCCTGAACTTCTGTATCGAGAGCGCGAACCCCGGGGCCGACTGGGTGGCGCAGGCCAACGGCCCGGCGCAGATGGTCACCTATCCGGTATGTACGGGCGCCAATTCGGTGGGCGCTGATCCGCTGCTGATCCTGGCGCTGGGCAATCCTGCCAATGCCACCGCCCCGACTGTCCAGGAAACCTTGAACATTGCGATCCAGCTGGTCAGCGGCGCGGCACCGGGTCGGGTGAAATTCCTGCTCTCCGACAATGGCCTCGGTGCCACCATCGACAGCTTCGCGACCCTGAGTCCGACCATCCAGGGCCATCCCAACGCCGCGGGGGCCGTCGCCGTGGCCGCGGCCATGTACTACCAGACGCCCGCCTGCGGTACTTCCCCGGCGTTGCTTGAGCCGTACTCTTCTTACGGGGATGACCCGATCCTGTTTGACATGGACGGCAACGCGCTGGCCACACCCGTTGATCGTGATCAGCCGCAGCTCACGGCACCGGATGCGGTCAACGATACCTTTCTGGGATTCAAGGTGCCCCAGTTCCCCACCTCGATTGCCCAATGCCAGGACAATACGCAACTTCCGAACTTCTTTGGCACCTCGGCCGCCGCGCCGCATGCGGCGGCTGCCGCAGCGTTGCTGTGGCAGGCCAATCCGGCGCTCACGGCCGGCCAGATCACGACGGCGCTCAAGCAGACCGCACTGCCCATGGCGGAAGGCGCGCCGGGCACGGGTGCCGGTTTCATTCAGGTGGATGCGGCGTTGAGCGCCGTTCCGGTCGGTGCGCCGAGCTTGAGTCTCTCCGCCACGCAGATTGCCGTCGGCAGTGCGGCCACGCTCACCTGGGCGTCCTACGCCACCAGCACCTGCACCGCCTCCGGCGACTGGAGTGGTACGCAGGCGACGTCCGGCAGCCAGCAGCTCATGCCCACCGCCGTCGGCGTACTCAGTTATTCGCTGGCCTGCACGGGGCCGGGCGGTACCGGCACGACTTCGACTGTGACCCTGACGGTGCAGGCGGCTGCAGGCCACCATGGCGGTGGTGGACTCGATCTGCTGACCCTGGGAGTGCTGCTGACCTTGCTGCTGGCGACTACCGGGTCTGCTGCGACTTGGCGCGCTCGCATGAGCGCATGATGTATTCCTGGGCTTCAGCGGCATCGCCCCAGCCGAGCACCTTGACCCACTTCGTGACCTCGAGGTCCTTGTAGTGCTCGAAGAAGTGCTGGATCTGCTGACGGGAGATTTCCGGTAGGTCGGTGTAGTTGTGCACGTTCTCGTAGCGGCGCGTCAGACGCGTGGTGGGCACGGCCACGATCTTTTCATCGCCGCCGGCTTCGTCCTGCATCTTCAGGACGCCGACCGGACGCACCGCGATGACGGCGCCGGGCTGGACGCCGCGCTGATTGCACACCAGCACGTCGCAGGGATCCCCATCCTCGGACAAGGTATGGGGAATGAAGCCGTAATTGCCGGGATAGCGCATGGAGGTGTACAGAAAACGGTCGACCACCAGCGCCCCGGATTCCTTGTCCATTTCGTACTTGATCGGCTCCCCGCCCACTGGTACTTCGACCACCACATTCACCTCGCGCGGCGGATCACGACCCATCGAAATGGCTTCAAGACGCATTAGAACTCCTGGAACGAAAAAGGGCCGTGAAATACGACCGTGCCTGGGCATTATCCGCTGCGCAGGTATTTGCAGCCACCGGCACGGTACCCGACAATAGCCTTTTCGGAAGTCGCACCACATTGGCTGACCCCGTTTATCGCGAACGCGACTTCAGACTTTTCCTGAGCGTCCGCATCTTTTCCACCCTCGCGGTGATGATCCAATCGGTCGCCGTCGGCTGGCAGGTCTACGACATCGAGCGCACCCCGCTGGCGCTGGCGTGGGTGGGTCTCGCCGAGTTCGTACCCATGTTCCTGCTGACCCTGCCGGCGGGCGCCTTGGTGGACCACACGGACCAGCGCAAGGTCCTGTCGCTGGCTTTTTTCGTTCAGGCCGTGTCGGCGGCCCTGCTGCTGGCGCTCAGTGTGGCGCAGGTGCGCATCGCGTGGCCCTTCTATGCGGTCATCGCGGTCTTTGGCGTGGCCCGCGGCTTCTATGGCCCGGCGGCGCAGTCGCTGCTGGCCTTCCTCGTGCCCCAGGAGCGACTCCCCAAATCCATTGCCCTGAGCGCCTCCGCGTACCAGGTCGCCGTGATTGCCGGTCCGGCGCTGGGCGGCTTCCTGTATGCGGTGGGGCCGGTGCCCACCTACGGCACCTGCCTGGTGGCGTTCTGTGTCGCGGGTGTGGCAGCGGCGACCTATGGTGGCCGACGCAATAAACCCCAGGCGGAAGGCCAGCTGACTCCGCTCGCGCGCGTACGCGAGGGGCTTGCGTTTGTGTTCTCGCGACCGGTGGTGCTGGGTGCGATATCCCTGGACCTGTTCGCCGTCCTGCTCGGTGGGGCCACCGCGCTGCTGCCGGTTTTCGCCCGCGACATCCTGCATACCGGTCCGGTGGGGCTCGGCGCCTTGCGCAGTGCCTCGGCGGTCGGTGCCACCATCGTGGCGCTGGTGCTGGCGCGCCAACCGATGGCACGCGATGTCGGCCGGCGGATGTTCGCGGCAGTGGCCGTGTTCGGGGTTGCGACCATCGTCTTCGGTCTATCGCGCAACATGTACCTGTCGATGGGCGCCCTGATCGTGCTCGGCGCGGCGGACCAGGTGAGCGTCTTCGTGCGCTCCTCGCTCATCCAACTGGCGACGCCGGACGCCATGCGCGGCCGGGTCAGTGCGGTCAACATGCTGTTCATCGGCGCTTCCAACGAACTTGGCGAGTTCGAATCGGGCACGACGGCGGCGTTGCTGGGCACGGTTCCGGCGGTGGTGCTCGGTGGCATCGGTACGCTGATCGTGGTGGGGCTGTGGATGCGTTTTTTCCCCGCCCTGCGCACGGTCGACCGCCTCGAATCGGTGGTGCCGCGCATTATGTGACGCATATTCGAGCAGCAGGGACATGGGCTGATACACAATGGCTCTGCTATTATTGACAATAGCCGGTATTTTTTGGCTCAACTGAGGCGAAGCGAACGATGAGTGGTGGCAGATTGAATATGTTGCTGGCGGTCGCGGGCGTACTGGGCTTGGTTGCGGCCGCACCGGCTTTCGCCACGACCACCCATCACAGCCGTCATCACCGGCATGTGGCCGTCCTGCCGTTGTCTGCAGATGATCCGGGCCTCAAGTCAGGCGCCGCGTATGTCGTCGACCAGGCCGATTCCTCGGTGTGGTACGCCCATAACGCCAATGTGGCCTCGCCGATCGCCTCCATCACCAAGCTGATGACGGCGCTGGTGGTGGCCGATGCTCATCAGCCGCTGGATGAAGTGTTGCAGGTCACCGCGGAAGATCGCGCGATCGGCAAGGGCGCCTCCTCACGCCTGGCCGTTGGCACGAGTTTGACCCGTGGGGATCTGCTGCACCTGGCGCTGATGTCCTCCGAGAACCGCGCCGCGCATGCGCTGGGCCGCAACTATCCGGGTGGTATCCCGGCCTTTGCACGCGCCATGAATGAGAAGGCGCAGTCCCTGGGGATGACCTCCAGCCACTTCGTCGAGCCCACCGGGCTGTCGAGTGACAATGTGGCCAGTCCCGAGGATCTGTCGCGACTGGTCATGGCCGCGGCCCAGAATCCGACCATTCGTGATTACTCGACGGACACTGAGCACAGCGTGCGCATCGGCCGGCACATGGTGGAATTTCGCACCACGGATGCGCTGGTGCGCAATCCGGCCTGGAACATCATCGTGCAGAAGACCGGCTACATCACCGAGGCCGGGCGCTGCCTGGTGATGCAGGCCGTGATCGGCGGACGCAACGTGGTCATCGTGCTGCTGAATTCGTTCGGCAAGTACACCCGGGTCGCCGATGCAGTGCGGATGCGCAAATGGATCGAGGCGCGCATGAGCGAGCACGCCGCCCACGTCGTGGCCAGCAGCAACTCCTAAGAGTCCGGGGCCATGTGCCCCCATAGACTGCGGAAGGCCTGGTCGGTGAAGCTTTTCGCATCGCCCCACTTGGCTTCATATTCCGCGGCCGGATTCTTGGCGACCACTTCGTCAACGCCCAGGCCCTGACGCATCATTTTCTGCATGCGGCCGGCAATGGTGGCGTACATCTGCTGCTGATCGGCCAGATCCGCCTTGGTCAGCACCGGACCATTCGCCGGGACGATCCGGGTCTGGTCGTTCGCCAGATTGCCCAAGGTGCGGATGCCGTCGATCATTCCCTGGATCCAGCCGCCGGTCTTGAAGTCGATCACCGGCCAGCCTGCCGCGGAAACCGGACCGCCCGTGACCAGCACATTCGACTTCTTGAAGTACACGTAGATGTCGCCGTCGGTATGGGCCTGGCCCAGGTAACCGTACTGCACCGGCTCGTCGCCTAACTGCGTTTGCACCGAGTCGTAGAAAAACGTGGCGGTGGGGCGCGCCTTGGGTGGTAAGGGCCCATACAGGACGCCATGCGGCGGCACGGGATTGGCGTACTGCAACCACAGGCGGGTGTTTTCGTGGGCAATGATCTTGGCGCCGTCGTTACCCAGTCGCAGGTTCGACCCGGTCTGCTCCGGATGCCAATGGGTATTGAACAGGGTATGGACCTTGCTGGCGCCGGTGGTTTCGCTGACCTGCTTGAGCAGCTCGCGTGAGCTGGCTTCGGGGCCGCCATCGACCAAGGCAATGCCCGCCGCATCGCGGCAGGCCACGACATTGGCGCCCCCGGAGACCAGCACCCATAGGTTGTCGCTGAGCTTCTGCGCAGGCGTCACAGTACCACTGGCGGCCAGGGCCGGATGCAGCCGCACCAGGGAGGCCGCCGTGGCGCCGGCGATCACGGTCTTGATAAAGCTTCTGCGGTCGGCAGAACGTGTCATGTTGACCCTACCAGTCAAGGGGTTGGGGGGCGCACGTTGACTGATCAAAGCAGGCTTGGCAATGGGGAAGTGCCGGGCAGATGGTGTTTGCGGAACCATCCATGGCGTGCCGCGTGCAGTGCATAACACTGGGGGCACAGTCCATGCAGTTGCATAGACCCGGTGGCGCCCCAAGACGCTATTATATTGTGGTAGATGTTCCGGGCGTAGGTCGGTTCCCGGTGTGGAAACAGGACTTTAGCTGAGGCGAGATCGATGCGAGACCCTCTTATTGGACGTGTTCGGCTGGCTGCCGGAATCTGTGCCGTCACAGTGCTGGGAGGCCTCTATGGGCTCTCCGTGGCCGCCGCCGATGCGCCCGCTGCTAAGTCTCAGGATAAGGTTCAGGACAAGGCCCAGGACAAAAGCCAGGATCCGCATTGGGCGTTTCTGCAGCAGTACTGCAGCAAGTGCCACAACTCAGAGGACTGGGCCGGCGGTATTGCCTTCGACACCATGACCCCGCAGGACATCCCCAGCGATGCCAAGACCTGGGAGCACGCCGTAGCCAAACTGCGCGGCCGACTCATGCCCCCGCCGGGCAACCCGCAGCCCCCCAATGACCGCATTCACGGTTTCGTATCGTTCATGGAGGACACGCTGGACGCCGCCGCGACCCACCAGGTGGATGCCCCGCGGGTCGCCCTGCATCGGATGAACCGCACCGAGTACGCGAATGCCATCTGGGAACTGCTGCGGGTCCGGGTCAATGCCACGCAGATTCTGCCGCCGGATGATGAGAGCAACGGTTTCAACAACGTCGCCGATGTACTGCAGGTCTCACCGGCGTTCGTCGACGCCTATGTCTCTGCGGCGCGCCAGGTAGCGGTCGAGGCCTTGGGCGATCGCAATGCCAAGCCGGTCGGCGTGCAGTTCGGCGTCAACCCCGGCGTGTCGGGCAACCAGGAGTTCCACGTCGATGGGTTGCCGCTCGGCACCCGCGGTGGCACTTCGGTGGTCTACGACTTTCCGGCCGATGGCACCTATGAACTGTCGATCAGCAATATGGCTGCCGCGCTGTGGGTGACCAATCTCGAGTTCAAGAACCATGTGATTGCCACCTACGATGGCAAGAAGTTCTTCGATACCAATGTCGGCGGCGAGGAGGACCTCAAGTCCATCGACCAGAAGCAGGATCCGGCGGTCGATGCGATCAACGCCCGTCTCAAGCGCATCAAGTTCAAGGCGCAGGCCGGCCCGCACACTGTCGCGGTGACTTTTGTTCAGCGCACCTTGGCAGCTTCCGAAGATCGCCTGGAGGCACCGGTTCCCGGTGGCATCCAGGACCGGATGCTGCGCATCAACAGCTTTGAGATCAAGGGGCCCTACGATGTGACGGGCATCAGCCCGACGCCGAGCCGCGAGCGCATTTTCGTCTGCCAGCCCAAGACGCAAGCCGATGAGGAACCCTGTGCCCGTGAGATCATCAGCCGCCTGTCCGAGCGCGCCTTCCGGCGTCCGGTGACCGATGCGGATCTGGCCCCGCTGCTGCGTTTCTATGAGACGGGGCGCAAGTCCGGTGATTTCGATGAGGGTATTCGGCGCGCGCTGACGGCGCTGCTGGCCAGCCCGAACTTCCTCTACCGTGTGGAGAGCTCGCAGCGATCCCCCCAGGTCACGCAGGCCGCCAACGCGGCGGGCCTGACCCAGGTCAGCGATACGGCAACCGCTGCGGCCACGCCGTTGACGGATGGGGAACTCGCCTCGCGCCTGTCCTTCTTCCTGTGGAGCGCGCCGCCTGACCAGCAGCTGCTCACCCTTGCCAACGAGGGCAAGTTGCATGATCCGCAGGTCCTCAAGGCCCAGGTGAGCCGCATGCTGGCGGATCCTCGCGCCACGACGCTGGCCTCGAATTTTGCCTTTCAGTGGCTGGACGTGCAGCGGCTGGAGGAGATCAAGCCCGACGCCAACCTGTTCCCGTATGTCACGGACCCGCGCGATGACTATCGCGAGGAGCTGAAACTGTTTATCGACAGCGTGTTCCGCGAGGATCAGCCGGTCACGAACCTGCTCACGGACAACTACAGCTACCTGAACCAGCGCCTGGCCGTTCTGTATGGCATCACGACGGTCAAGGGTGACCAGTTCCGTCGCGTCCAGCTCACCGACTCGGCGCGTTGGGGCTTGCTGGGCAAGGGCGCCATGCTGATGGGGACTTCGTATCCGAACCGCACCGCCCCCGTATTGCGCGGTCAGTGGATTCTGCAGCGCATTACCGGCACACCGCCGGCCGCGCCGCCGCCGGCCGTGCCCTCATTGAAGGAAAACAAGACCGGTGAAAAAGCGGTGACGGTACGCGAAATGATGGCGCGCCATCGCGACCGCCCGAGCTGCTTCGCCTGCCATGGCGTTCTGGATCCGCTGGGTCTGGCCCTGGAGAATTTCGATGCCGTGGGTCGGTGGCGCGAGAAGGATCGTATGGCCGGCACCATGATCGATGCTTCCGGGGTGCTGCCGGATGGCACCAAGATCAGCGGCGTCGACGATCTGCGCAAGGCGCTGGCCAGCAATCCGAATCAATTCGTCCAGACTCTGACCATCAATCTGATGACCTATGCCTTGGGCCGCGGCATCGACTATCCCGATATGCCGGTCGTGCGCGGTATCGTGCGCGAAAGTGCCAAGCAGGATTACAAGTTCAAGGAACTGATCATGGACATCGTGACCAGTGCACCGTTCCAGATGCGGAGCGATCAGGCCGCCGCCCCGGCGTCCGCAACCAAGACAGCAGCCCTGATCCGGTAAGTAGGAGATTCATATGTTCATCACCAAGAAGCATTTGTCCCGCCGCACCATGCTCAAGGGCGCGGGTTTTTCGCTCGGTCTGCCGCTGCTGGATGCCATGATCCCGGCCGGCACGGCGTTGGCGGACACGGCCGCGGTGGCCGCTCCGCGCATGGGGTTCGTGTACTTCCCGCACGGGGCGGTGATGAACAACTGGGTACCGACGACCACCGGCACTGATTTCAAGATTTCGCCGATTCTGGAGCCGCTGGATCCCTATCGGCAGTACATGACTGTTGTCAGCGGCCTGCGCAACAAGGCCGGTGAAAGCCCCTCGCCGCACGCCATCATCGCCGGAACCTGGCTGACCTGCGTGCATCCGCCCGTGGCGCAGCAACCGCACATCGGTCCGTCCGCGGACCAGGTCGCAGCCAAGTACATCGGGCAGGACACACCGCTCCCGTCAATTGAACTGGCGGGTGAGGGCGGGGGCGGCGCCTGCGATCCGTCCTTTGGCTGCGCCTATTCGGGCACCATCGCGTTTCGCACCGGTGATCAGCCGCTGCCCATGGACAACAACCCACGCCAGGTGTTCGCGCGCATGTTCGGCCTGGGCGATACGGCTGAGCAGCGCCATGAAATTACGGCGGAGACCGGCAGTGTCCTGGATTACGTGCAGGAGAGCGCCAAGGACATGCAGCGCAACCTTGACCCGGCGGACAAACGCATGGTCAACGACTACATGGATTCGGTGCGCGAAGTGGAGCGTCGGGTACAGAAGATGATCGCCAAGGAAGGCACGGGTGTGAAACTGCCGAATGCGCCGGATGGCGTACCGGATGATTTCGCCAAGATGCTCGACACCATGTTCGACATGATCGCGCTGGGTTGGCAGTCGAACACGACGCGCGTGGCCACCTTCATGATCGCCAAGGAGGTGAGCATGCGCACCTACCCGAACCTTCAGATCACCGACGCGTTCCATCCCTTATCGCATCACCAGAACGATGCGGCGAAGATCGAGAAGTTGACGCGTATCCAGAACTTCCACACCAAGGCGTTCGGACGTTTCGTGAAGCGCCTGGCCGAGACGCCGGATGGCAATGGAAATCTGCTGGATCACTCGATCATTCTGTACGGCAGCAACATGAGCAACAGCGACATGCACAACAACGATCCGTTGCCGAATGTGGTCATGGGCCACGGCAACGGCAAGATCAAGGGCGGGCAGCACCTGCACTACCCGCAGGACACGCCGCATGCGAATCTGTTGCTGACCTTGCTGAATCGCGGCGGCATCCCGGTGACCTCGCACGGCATCAGCAGCGGCACGCTCGCGGAGATCTAAAGCGATGCATCTGCGCGGCGGATCAAGACTGGGTGCGCTGCTTGCGGCGCTGGTACTGGGCCTGATGCTCGGTGGCGGCGCACAGGCGGCGGATGACTCGCTCGCGGCGCTGGTGCGGGCCAAGGACCACGACGGCGCCGTGGCGCTGCTCGCCAAGGGCGCTGATGGCAAGTCACGCGAAGTGGATGGCACCACGGCCTTGATGTGGGCCTGCTACAACGGCGACGCGGATCTGGTCGAGCGTCTGTTGAAGGCCGGCGCCGATGTTTCGGTGGTGAATGATTACGGTGCTTCGGCCCTGCAAACGGCTGCGGTGGCCGCCGATCCGCGCATCATCAAGGCACTGCTCAAGGCCGGCGTCAATCCGGATTCACCCAATCCGGAAGGACAGACGGCCCTGATGGTGGTCGCGCGCTCGGGCAACGTCGAGTCGGCGAAACTGCTGCTGGATGCGGGCGCCATGGTCAATGCGCGCGAGCAGTGGGGTGATCAGACCGCCCTGATGTGGGCGGCGGCCGAAGCGCAGCCGGCAATGATCAAGCTGCTGCTCGATCATCATGCCGACGTCAATGCGCATGGCGCGATCCGCGACTGGCAGCGGCGTGTGACGGCCGAAGGCCGCCCCAAGAATGAGAATCATGGTGGCTTCACGCCGCTGATCTATGCGGCGCGCATCGGCTGCATCGAGTGCGCCAAGGTGCTGCTGAAGGGCCATGCGGATATCAATCTGCCGGACCCGGATGGCGAGACGGCGCTGCTGCTGGCGATCATCAACATGCATTTCGATTTCGCGTCCTACCTGATCTCCGCGGGTGCGGATGTGAATCGCTGGGACTTCTACGGCCAGACACCGCTCTATGCGGCGATCGACATGGCGACGCTGCCAACCGGCGGTCGGCCCGATCTGCCTTCTGAGGACAAGACCTTGCCGCTGCAGGTGGCTGAGCAGCTGCTCAAAGCCGGCGCCAATGTGAATGCACAGTTGAAGCTGCGCCCGCCCTATCGCAATGGCGTGTTTGATCGCGGTGGTGACCAGGTGCTGTCAACCGGTGCCACGGCGCTGCTGGCGGCTGCAAAATCCGGTAACAACGATGCGGTGAAACTGCTGCTCAAGTATCACCCGATGGTGGATCTGCCCAATGCCGAGGGCGTGACGCCACTGATGGCGGCAGCCGGCATGGGACATGGATTCAATCCCACCCGTGGCCGCTATAAGACTGACGAGCAGGGCGCCGAAGGCGTGAAGCTGCTGCAGGCCGCCGGTGCTTCGGTCACCGGCGCCGATCGGGGCGGCTTGACCGCATTGCACGCGGCCGCCACGCATGGTTGGGATAACACCGTGAAGCTGCTCGTGGCCTCCGGGGCACCGCTGCAGCCAACCGATCGGCTCGGGCTTCGCCCCATCGACTACGCGGCCGGCCGCCAGCCGCGCGCGTTCCTGGAGCCGGAACACGTGCCCAATGACTCCACGGTGAAGCTGCTGACGGACGATATCGTCGCGGCCACCGGTCAGAAGCCCCTGGTGTTCGCCGGTAACCTCAATCGCTCCACGCAGGGTACCGGTGGTGCCGGTGGCACTTCACTGCGACCGGGCGGTGGCGAGGGCCGGGGTGGTGGTGCCGCCGCAGCCCCTGCTGCGGGCGGTGCTCCGGGCGCGGCTGCGCCGCCCAAGGCCGGTGGTTCCGGTGCCTCCGGCGCGCCAGCGTCCGCCCAGCCTGCTGCGGCTCCCGCGCCGACGGCGCAGAACCAGGCGCACTAAACAGCACGACGGGACTCGTCCACAGGGCGGACAGTTGACTTTGCTACGCCGTCGCGCGGCAAAATAATTTTTTCTTGACTGGGCTTGCGGCCAGATGGGCGACGCAGCATTGGCATGGTGCCGGCGGTTCGCCTGCGTCGCCGTATTGTCTTCGCAACACATGCGGTTTGCGTAGCGCAAACCGCCCGGGATGTCGTGGTGCGCTACCGCTCTCAGGTCCGCGCGCAACCCGCGCGGGCGGAGCCGGCCTTACCGTCCAGGTGGCGGACATGATGCGCAACCCTGCCACTAACTCTTTGATAAATAATATTTCTTTTGGCGAGGCGCATGCGTTTGAGCAGTGGTTGCTCCGGCAGCGATTGGGCCCTCGTGTCCATTGGGTGCGTCACGCCACCGATAAGGGCGCAGTCCGCCCCGTGGCCAGAAGTCGACATTCGGCAGGCCGCGTGGAAGCGGCATAGGGTGGCCCGGAAAGGGCGCAAAATGCCGGCTGCCGGACCCGGTGTTGTAGACAGGTCAAGGCCCCCTGGCCCCCTTTCATGCGCCTTATGTGGCGTTGTTGCGATTACAACACTTGCTTTTCGGATCAAAAAAGTGACAATGCCGGACACAAGTTTACAAGCCGCGACGAATTTGGGAGTCACGGTCGTAATAAAGCGTCAACAACGAGTCGCGTTCTTCAGGGGGTCTATAAATGTCTGCCAAGATTCATGGGTCTTATTCCGTGCGCATGGCCGTCGCGCTTGCGCTCGGTACGGTCGCGGTCATGGCGTCCGCGCCACAGGTCCGCGCGGCTGATGCCGACACCGCCGTCAACAAACCGGCCAGCACCGATGATTCCACCAAGCTGGAAGAGGTCACCGTCACGGGTTCGCGCATCCGGCGCAAGGACCTGACATCCGACAGCCCGCTCATCACGATCGACTCCGAGCAGCTCGAGTCCCGTGCCGGCCTGAATCTTGAGTCGTACCTCAATCAGCTGCCGAATTTCAATCCGGCGCAGACGCCCACCACTGAAAACTCGGACGTGCAGCCCTCGGCCGTCAACACGGTCGGCATCTCGACCATCTCACTGCGCG
Organism: Steroidobacteraceae bacterium; assembly: GCA_035485475.1. GTDB lineage: Bacteria > Pseudomonadota > Gammaproteobacteria > Steroidobacterales > Steroidobacteraceae > DAIDKA01. The sequence goes on from DATHOA010000266.1 coordinate 42,181, forward strand.
GCTTCGGCCCGAACCGCAACCTGGTGCTGATCGACGGACACCGCACGACCCCGGTCAACGCGCTGATGGAAACGGACATCAACAGCATTCCGAGCGCGATGATCGACCGCGTGGAAATCATCACGGGTGGTGCATCGGCCGTGTACGGCGCCGACGCCATCGGTGGTGTCGTCAACTTCATCTCGAAGAAGAATTACGAAGGCGCGCAGGTCGACGTACAGGACAGCATCACGCAGGCCGGCGATGGCAACGAGACGCGCGTGTCCACGCTGCTGGGCTCCAAGATTGCCGACGGCCGTGGCCACATCATCATGGGCATGGAGTACTACAACCGCGACGAGGCGTATCAGAAGAACCGCAGCTTCTACACCAATGCGTGGAACGACCCAGGCACCGCAGGCACCAATGCCTTCTTTGGCCAAGAAGGCATTGCCGGAACCTCCAATAACCTTACTTCTCCGAGCACCGCCGTCACGAATGTGCTCTTTCCAGCTCGCGTAGCTGCCGGCGGTTCGCCTTATTCCTTTGGCCTTGGCTCCGGCTTTGAGTCAACCTTGTACTTCAATCCGGGTGGCTCGCTCTTTACCAATAATGGTCCGTTGGCAACCAGCGGTTACGCGGGCCCCACCTCGGGCAATGGCTACGGGGTGTACAACGCGTTGGATCCCGCAGTGGCGAACAACGTCACGAATGCACCGGGCGTGGTTCAGGATTGGAAGCACAACGACACGGATGCATCGCTCAGTTCGCCGCAGACGCGCTACGCGGTCTTTGCCAACGGCACCTTCGATATCACTGACAATGTTCAGTTCTACACCGACGCCCGCTTTGCGAGTACCCAGACCACAACCCGGCTGTCGGCGCCGCCCACCATCGCCACTGGTTGGGGCCCAAGCATTCCGTACAATCCGGCGACGGATAGCCCGATCGCCCCCGGTGCGATCACAGCAGCCTCGACGCAGGCGCAGGTACAGGCCGTCTACAACGCATTCACGGCTAATCCGACCGCCAACGCGTATACCAATCCGGGCTTCATCGGCAACGGAGCGGCGGGCGCTCAGCACCCCGTACCCTGGCAGTTTGCTCTGGTGCTGAACAGCCGCAGTGTCTTCGGCGCTCCCCTCCCGACCACGTTCTACAACCCGATCACGGGTGGCAACAACTTGACCTCGGGTGGTCCCATCGCGTGTTCCCCGCAGATCGCGCCGAGCGAATGTTCGACTGCCCCCTCGTCGTGGACCATGGACTGGGTTCCGTACAACGCCCTGCCGGCGCGTACCACGGTGGACACCGCCAATACGTTTCAGATCGATACGGGCCTGAAGTTCCCGCTGCATGTGGGTGACTGGACCGGTGAGCTCTACTACTCCCGCGGCCAGTCGCTGGCCTACGATAACGGCTATGGCCAGGAATCGTTGAGCCGTCTCGACTCCGTGCTCGATTCTCCCGATTACGGCGGTGGCCAGAGCTTCCAAGGCAACTACAACAACGCCAACCAGAATTTCGGTACCTCAGTGCCGAGCAGCTGCACCAGTGGTTTCTACAACTCGATTTTCGGCGGGGATGTCCCACCCTCGGCCAATTGCTTGAACGCCGTGTCTGTGACGCTGCAGAGCGTGACCCAGATGACGCAGGACATCGTCGAAGCGAACTTCAATGGCACGCTGTTCAAGCTGCCGGCAGGCGATGTGAGCGGCGCCCTTGGTTACGAGTATCGCCGCGACTCGGGCAGTTTCACGCCGGACAACGAGCAGGCAACCAATTCCTTCCTGGATGAGGCTGTCGGCCTCTATCCGCTGGGAACGCTGCAGCAGGGTGAGATTTCCGACCGGGACGGGTACGCAGAGCTCTTCATCCCGATTGTGGGAGACCTGCCATTCCTGAAGAAGCTCAACCTGGACGTCGGCGGCCGGTACTCGGCCTACAGCGCCACGCCCAACGCGGCCACCTTTAAAGTCAATATTGACGCTCAGCTGACCAATTCGCTGAAGATACGCGGCGGGTACAACCGCGCCACGCGTGCACCGAACCTGGGCGAGCTGTACCTGGGCGAGCAGGAGTATTTCGCCATCGGAGCCACCGCGTTCGGCGATCCATGCTCGCTGCGTTCGATCTCGCCCTTCGGCGCCGCCGCTGCGGCTCCCGACACCGCCGCCCCGGATAAAGGCAAGCCGGCACCCACGATCGCCTCTGGCCAGACCGCTGCGGGCGCGCTCAGTACCTACCTGATCTGCGTGGCGCAGATGGGCGGGGCAGGATCGCCCGGCTATGTCAACTTCTACAACAGTACCGCGCAGTCCCAAGGAGCCGGCTTTCCGTTCGGATGGCTCAATGAAGCGGGCAATCCGAATCTGAAGTCCGAGACCGCCAACACCTGGACGGGCGGCATCGTCTTCGCGCAGCTGTCGGACAATCCGTGGCTGGCCGGCATCAGCGGATCGGTTGACTGGTGGCAGGTCAACATCCAGAACGCCATCGAGCTGGCGGACGAGGACAATGCCTGGCAGGCGTGCTATGGATCAACCATTGTCACCACGGCCGCGGAGGCGGCAGCGCAGGCGGCGACCCCGGCATGCCAGAACGTGTCTCGGCTCCCGAGCACGGGCACTGCAGCCACGACCACGCTGCTCTATTCGAACCAGGCCAGTATCGGTACGGCTGGCGTCGATGTGGCGTTCAACTGGATCGCGCAGCTGTCGGATCTGGGACTGAAGGCCATCCCGGGCGCCGTTTCCTTTGATTCACAGGACACGTTCCTGGATTACTACCGCACGAAGAACTCGCCGGGTAACTACGAACCGACCATCAACTGGAAGGACTCGATGGGCCCATCGGCGGCTGGTCTCAATGGGGGTGCGTACGGCTACCGCCTGCTCGCAGGCCTCAGCTATGTGCTGCCCTCGTTCTCTGTGCGCGTGCAGTGGAGATTCCTGCCGTCGGTCAATACCATCGCACATGCCAATCAGCAGGGAATCATTGCGAACGACGCCAAGGTTGCAGCGGGCGGAGGCGGCACTTTGCTGAGCTACGTGCCGGACAATTCGGTTGCGGCTGCAGCCTGGAACACAGTAGATCTTTCCGTCTCCTGGACCATCAACAAGACCTACTCGTTGCGTGCAGGCATCAACAACCTGATTGACAAGCAGCCGCCCATCACCGGTGCCTCCACGGGCTATCCGGAGAACACGAACCTGAACTCGTATTGCAGTGCCGCTGCAGCGAAAGCAGGATGCGTGAACCCGAGCTCCTACGCGCTGCCGAATGATGGAGCAGGCGTTACCAACGCCGGCTTCTACGACGTGTACGGACGCACCTTCTTCGTGGGTGGCAAGGCGCAGTTCTAGGCAAACTCAGACTATGTAGCTAAATTGGCGGCGGGCCTTCGGGCCCGCCGCTTTTTTTTGCGCGTTCCAGTTCTCGGCGCGGCCTTCGATCCTATAATCAGCATCATGAAGCACACACCGCTACCGCTCGCTTTGACTTTCTGGGTCCTCACGGCCGCGCACGCTGCGAGTGCCGCAACCCCTCCTGCGAACCTCGTCGATTGCAGCCAGATATCGGATCCGGCCGAGCGGCTCAAGTGTTACGACACGCAGATGGCGGCCATGAAGGCCGCGGCAAGCCCGCCGCCGGCGGCCAGTGCGGCACCAAAGGCTGCAGCTGCACCCAAGACACAGGTCGCCGCCGCGGCAGCCAGTCCTGCCCCCTCCACTGCGACCCCCGCGGCTGCGCAGACGGCTGAGCAGAAATTCGGCGCAATTGATCTGCCCCGCACTACCCGGGAGAAGGTGGAGAAACCGGACAAAGCTTTGCTGTCGACCATTGCCTCGATTCGCGAAGTACGTCCGAAGCTTTGGCTCATCGTACTGGCCAATGGCCAGACCTGGCGCCAGGAGGGCACCCAGATCACCATGTTCTTCCGCGCGGGCTACGACGTGCGCATTGAGAAAGGCCTGTTTGAGGGCGACTTCCATATGTCGACCACCCAGACCGGCGCCAAAAACTGGGTGCAGGTCAGCCGCGTTCAGTAGGGCGCAGCAACCCCATGGCGGGAACGGTGAGGAAGTCCTCAAAGTCCGCCGCCAACGACAGCTCGCTGAACAGCTGTATTGCTTCCTGGAAACGACCGCCGTCATAGGCCTCGGCGCCGACTTCCGTGCGCACGCGCTGCATTTCCTCGCTGAGGAGGCGATTGAGCAGCTCGGGCGTGGCGACGGTGCCACCCTCGAGGCTGATGCCGTAATGGATCCACTGCCACACCTGCGCGCGGCTGATCTCGGCCGTCGCCGCGTCTTCCATGAGGTTGTACAGCGGCACGGCACCCTTGCCGCGCAACCACGCCTCGATGTACTGCACGCCCACGCGGATATTCTCGCGCAGTCCACCCTCGGTCTTGCTGCCCTGGTGCACTTCCAGCAGATCGGCCTGGGCGATATGCACATCTTCGCGCAGGCGTGCGAGCTGGTTGGCCTGCGGCATGAGGCGGTCAAACACTTCGCGCGCGACCGGTACCAGGTCCGGGTGCGCCACCCAGGTGCCGTCATGGCCATCCCCGGCTTCGCGCTCCTTGTCGGCCCGCACCCGGCCTAAGGCAGCCTCGTTGGCTTGCGGATCGCGCCGATTGGGAATCTGCGCGGCCATGCCGCCCATGGCGAAGGCGCCACGGCGGTGACAGGTCTTGATCAGCAGCAAGGAGTAAGCGCGCAGGAAGGCCTTGCCCATCACTACCTGCGAGCGGTCCGGCAGCACATAGGCTGGATTGGCGCGCAGCTTCTTGATGAAGGAGAACATGTAGTCCCAACGGCCGCAGTTGAGCCCGGCCATGTGGTCGCGCAGTTCAAAGAGGATTTCGTCCATTTCGAACGCGGCCGGCAGCGTCTCGATCAGCACCGTGACCTTGATGGTGCCATTGGCAATGCCCAACTGCTGTTGCGCAAACACGAAGACGTCATTCCACAGCCGCGCCTCCAGATGACTTTCGAGCTTGGGCAGGTAGAAGTACGGCCCGGTGCCCTTGGCCAGCTGCGCGCGCGCGTTGTGGAAGAAGTACAGGCCGAAATCAAACAGGCCACCGGCGACCGCCGCGCCGTCGACGGTCACGCCCGGCTCCATCAGGTGCCAGCCGCGCGGGCGTACCATCAGCACCGCGGGGGTGGGGCTGAGCGAATACTGCTTGCCGGTGGTGGTGTCCCTGAAGTCAATGCTTCGGTGCCAGCGGTCCGCGAGATTGAGCTGGCCCTCGAGATTGTTGTGCCAGGTCGGGGAGTTCGCATCCTCGAAGTCCGCCATGAACACGTTCGCGCCGGAGTTCAGGGCGTTGATGATCATCTTGCGATCAACCGGCCCGGTGATTTCCACGCGGCGGTTGAGCAGATCGGCCGGAATCTCGGCCACGCGCCAGTCCGCGTCCCGGACGGCGCGGGTGTGCGGCAGGAAATCCGGCAACTCGCCGGCCGACAGGCGCGCCTGGCGCGCGGTCCGCGCCTGCAGCAGCTCCACGCGTCGGCTGTTGAATTTGCGATGAAGCGCGGCGACGAAGTCGAGCGCCGCGGGAGTGAGGATTTCAGCAAAACGCGGCTCGAGCGGGCCGCGCACAACGACACCCGCCGGGGCGGCGATGGATTGGGTCTGGTCAGCGGTGGACATAATATTCATCGAGGTTCAGGATCTTTAATTATATCAATTTCGAAGCTCCCGCATCGGCTCGCCACGCGGGCCCCCTTCGGGCCCGGATTGTGTTTGCGGGGCGGAACGGGTATGTATGCGCGGCCTTATTCTCCATAGGATCGAATGATGAATGTTGCCCAAGTGACCGCAGAAATCCTCAAGCGCGAAGGCGTGGAAGTGCTTTTCACCTATCCACTCAATCCTCTGACGGAATCTGCCGCCGCGGTCAACATCCGCCCCATAGTCGTGCGCCAGGAGCGCGTCGGTGTGCACATGGCCGATGCCATGAGCCGCATGACCTCCGGTGACAAGGTGGGCGTGTTCTGCTGCCAGGTCGGCCCCGGCATCGAGAACGCCTTTGGCGCCGTGGCGCAGGCCTGGTCGGAGGCTGTGCCGCTGGTGGTGATTCCCGGCGGCTATCCGCGGAACATCGCCTTTTCCAAGCCGAACTTCAATGCCGTGCTCAACTTCCAGCATGTCACCAAGCATGCCGAGACGGTGAACACGCCGGAGCAGCTGGTGCCGGCGCTGCGCCGCGCCTTCAGCTTCGCGCGCAATGGCCGGCCCGGCCCGGTGCTGATCGAAATTCCGACCGACCTGTGGAATGTCGAAGTGCCGGGCGAAATCGAGTACACGCCCCGGCGGCGCGCCCTGAGTGCCCCGGATCACAAGGCCATCGATGCCGCCGCCGCGGCGCTGATCAAGGCCAAGAATCCGCTGATCTATGCGGGGCAGGGCGTGCACTACGCCAAGGCGTGGGATGAGCTCAAGGCCGTCGCCGAACTGCTCGAGGCGCCGGTCACGACCAGCCTGGAGGGCAAGAGCGCCTTTCCCGAAACGCATGCACTGTCGCTGGGCTCCGGGGGTGTCGCGATGCCGCGCGCCGTTGCAGCCTACGTTGAAGAATCCGACCTGGTCTTTGGAGCCGGCGCAAGCTTCTCGGCCACCAACTTCGGCATCAAGTTCCCGACCAAGAACAAGACGTTCATTCACAACACGAATGAACCGATGGATATCGACAAGAACATTGCCACCGATCACCCGCTGGTGGGGGATTCCAAGCTGGCACTGGGCATGCTGCATGAGGCGCTCACGCAGCGGCTGAAGAAGCCGCGCGGCCTCACCGCGCAGGTCCAGTCGCGCATCAAGGAGCTCAATGAGCCGTGGTGGAAGGAGTGGCTGCCACGCCTGACCAGCCAGGAAAAGCCCATACAGCCGTACCGGGTGATCTGGGAGTTCCTGCACCTCACCGATGTGGCCAACACCATCGTGACCCACGATGCCGGCAGCCCGCGCGATGAACTGTCGCCATTCTGGAAGTCGGTCACCCCGCTGTCCTATATCGGTTGGGGCAAGTCCACGCACTTGGGCTACGGACTGGCGCTGGCCATGGGCGCCAAGGTCGCCCGTCCCGACAAGCTGTGCGTCAACTTCTGGGGTGATGCCGCCATTGGCATGACCGGGATGGACTTCGAGACCTGCGTGCGCAGCGACATTCCCATCCTGTCGATACTGTTCAACAACTTCTCGATGGCCATGGAGTTCAAGGTCATGGCCGTTTCGAAGGAGAAATTCCGCTCCACGGACATTTCGGGCAACTACAGCGAGTTCGCCAAGGCTCTGGGCGGTTACGGCGAGCGGGTCACCGAGCCGGGGCAGATCGTGCAGGCTTTGCGCAATGGAATTGCGGCGACCAAGGAAGGTCGACCGGCGCTGCTGGAGTTCATCACCACCCAGGAGAAGGTGTATTCAACCTTCCAGGGCGGCTATCACGGCGGTGCCTGAAGCATACCGGTTGCGGTGGCATCCGCAGCCTTGTGTTCGCCACCACGCGGCGGAATGTGCGATGGAATCAGGAAGTAGCTGACGGTGGTCACCAGCGCGCAGGCGGCCACGAACCAGAAGAAGCGGTCGATGGGGGGCACCGGGGTCATCTTGAAGTAAACCTGCGGAACGGTGGCGGAGAGCAGGCCGCCGATGCGCGAAAAGGCCTGCGCCACGCCGATCGCCGCGCCGCGGAATTCGGTGGGGTAGGAATGGGCGGCCACGGCGTACAGATAGGACTGCATGCCATTGACCACGGCGCCGCCGATGAAGCAGGACGTTAGCAGCGCGACCTCGGCATTACCTCCCGCCACCAGCAGCACGCCGATGGCAGCCGTGGCCGCGGCGCCGATGAAGGCCGCGGCCGTGCCCACGCCGCGCGAGCCCCACAAGCCCATGAGAAATGCGCCGCCAATGGACCCGACCACGCCACCCCCGCTGAACAGACTCAGGCCCTGTCGAGCCACCGCGGCGCTTTGATGGGCCCAATCAAGCAGCACCGGCAGGTTGTTGCTGAAGATGTACAGCACCAGCGTGTTGAAGGTGAAGGCGATCCAGATGAACAGGGTGGAACGCCAGTAGCGGCTGTTCCAGATGGTGGACAGCCAGTTGCTGGATGCCTTGGCATGTTCGACGACGACGAACCTCTCCGTACCGACGAAACGCGGCGTGCCGAGCAGGCGGTTGAGTGATCGCGCCAGCTGCGGATGCAGCGCCGGTCGCAGCGCCAGGTACTTTGGGGATTCGGGCAGCAGCAGCCAGAACAGCACCAGCAGCACCAGCGGGATCACGGCGCCGACCAGGAACATCGAGCGCCAGCCATAGGCCGGGATCAACCAGCCCGCGAGGATGCCGGTCAGCGAGCCACCGAGCGGCACCGAGACGATCACGCAGGCCACCACCAGGCTGCGCACGCGCTTGGGCGTCCATTCGGAGATCAGCGTGGTGGCAAGGGGCGTGATGCCGCCCAGCCCCAGGCCCGTGACGAAGCGGAAGCCCGCCAGCAACCCGATATTGCCTGCCGAGTAGCACAGCAGCGAGCCCACGAACAGCAGCGCGAGGCAGGAGAAATACGCCTTCTTGCGGCCGATGTGATCGCTGACCCAGCCCAGCAGCACCGACCCCAGCGCCATGCCGCCCATCTGCGTGTAGCCGATCCAGGAGAGCTGGTCGCGGCCGATGCCCCAGTCCTTCACGATCAGCGGGCTGATGTAACCGGTGGTGAACAGGCCGAAGCCGTCGGTCAGCATGATGATGACCATCATCACGGTGATGCCGAACGGCACCCAGAAGTAGTTGGCGGAATCGATGATCTCGCCTACATCCACTGTCTTGTTGGTGTCATCCATGCCCAAGCGCGCTTCCCCCGCCATACTGGCCGGCGACTGTGCCACAAAATGCGCTGACCCGGGAGCCGGATGGCGGCCTTATGGTTAGACAAATCAACGAAATCCGTGACGCCGCGCGGGCCACTGATAGGCGCTCCAGACCCGTCCGTGACGGCTGCGTTGACCCCCTCCAGGTCCTGTGTTACCCCTTGGTTGGTTTATCATTTTGGTGCTGTGACGAGACCTTGAACATGAGCAATCGCAGGCAGTTCTTGCAGACCCTGGCGGGAGGCGCGGCCGGCTTATCACTGGCCGCCACGGGCCTGTCCGGCCTGCGTCCCGCCACTGCCGCGGCTGCGGATGCGCTTGTGGTCACGCACCTGGCGGATGACCTGCTGCTGGTCACGGGTGGCGGCGCGAATGTCGTCGCCCTGTCCCGGCCCGAGGGCGTCGTGCTGGTGGATGGCGCCGATGCGGCCCATTCCGCCGCCGTGCTCAAGGCCATCAGCCAGGCCAGCGGCGGCCGGCCGGTGGTCACGGCCTTCAACACCCATTGGCACTGGCCGCACACCGGTTCCAACGAGACCCTGCGCCAGGCCCGGATCAAGATCATTGCCCAGGAGAACACCCGCCTGTGGCTCACCGAGCCGGTGATCGAGGAGTGGGAAAACCGCACCTACCCGGCGCGCCCGAAGGCCCTGCCCACGGACACGTTCTACAAGGGCGTGCAGAAGCTCAGCTTCGGCAAGGCGAATATCGAATATGGATATTTGCCGCAGGCGCATACGGACGGGGACCTCTACGTGTATTTCCGCGATGCGAACGTGCTGGTCGCGGGCGATGTCGTGGCCGTGGGCCAGTATCCGATCCTCGACTACACGACGGGCGGATGGTCCTTGGGGATGGCCAATGCGACCAAGCAGCTGCTCGACATGGTTGATGAGCAGACCCGCATCGTACCGGGGACGGGCCCCCTGCAGACCAAGGCGGACCTGGCCGCGGAACACGACATGCTGGCGACCCTGCATGAGGATCTGTGGCAGCTGATGCGCAAGGGCATGGGCGCGGAGGACATGATCGCGGCGGGCGCGACCCGCAAGTTCGATGACAAGTGGGGCAATTCGGATCTGTTCATCACGAATGCCTACCGGGGCCTGTACGGACACGTGCGCGAACTGCGCGGCGTGGTCTAGGCGCGGCCTCAAGAGGATATTTGACGTGAGACGCAACGCATTCCCGGCCTTCATTCTCGCAGCGGCGGCCGCCGCCAGCAGCGCGGCAGGCACCCCGGCCGAGGGCGATAAGCATTGGGCCTTGCTGAATACCTATTGCGAGAAGTGCCACAACACCACCGACTGGACCGGCGGCATTGCCTTCGACACCATGCAGCCGGACGGCATTCCCCAGGATGCCAAGGTGTGGGAAACGGCCGTCAGCAAGCTGCGCGGCCGCATGATGCCGCCGCCGGGGGAGAAGCAGCCCGACCAGGCGACCATCGATTCGTTCGTGGCGTGGATGGAGGGCAACCTCGACCAGGCCGCTGCCGCGCATCCGGATCCCGGCTATGTGTCCCTGCATCGCCTGAATCGCGTGGAGTATGCCCGGGCCGTCAAGGACCTGCTGGACGTCGACGTGGACCCGGCGGCGCTGCTGCCCCAGGACACGAAAAGCGATGGCTTCGATAACGTCGCCAGCGTCCTGAAGGTCTCGCCGACTTTTCTCGATCAGTACATTTCGGCGGCCCGCACCGTCGCGGCGCTGGCGGTGGGCAGTGCGCATGCCTCGCAGGCGATCGTCACCTATCGCGCGCCGCCGCACGATCAGGCCTTCCACGTCGAGGGCCTGCCGCTGGGCACCCGCGGCGGCATGATGGTGGTGCACAATTTCCCCTCCGACGGCACCTACACGTTCAACCTCAGTGTCGGTACCGGACTGGGCTACATCGGCGATCTGGCCCAGGAACACCGGGTCATATTCCTGATCGATGGCAAGCAGGTGCTCACCCGCACCATCGGCGGACCGGCGGATTTCAAGGATGCCGATCAGAAGCAGCAGGAGGCCACCAAGGAATTCGCGGACCGCTTCCGCGGCATCAAGCTGCCGCTGTCCGCCGGGCCGCACAAGTTGGCGCTGACGTTCGTGCAGCGCGCCGAATCGGAATCGGACGATTGGCTGGCCTCATTCAATCCGCTGGGTGGCATGGGCGGATTGCCGCGCATCGGCGGCATTGAAATCAACGGACCAACGGATGTCACCGGCTTGTCGCAGACGCCCAGCCGCGCCAAGATATTCTCCTGTCGTCCCGCACAGGACAGCGAGGAGGAGGCCTGCGCGCGTCAGATCCTGACGGCGCTGGCCCGGGATGCGTACCGCCGTCCGGTGACGGAGGCGGATCTGGCAGCGCCGCTGCACTTCTTCGCCGTGGGGCGCAAGAGCAAGGACTTCGATTTCGGTATCCAGAATGCGATTACCGCGATCCTCGCGAGCCCAAAGTTCCTGTATCGCGCGGAAGTGGATCCGCAGGTCACCACGGCCCAGGCTGACTCGTCCCAGGCCACCAACCTCAAGGTCGGTACCGCCCCGACCCCGTACCACCTGAGTGACCTGGAACTGGCCTCACGCCTGTCCTTCTTCCTGTGGAGCCAGGGACCTGATCCGCAGCTGCTCAGCACGGCGGTCAGCAACAAGCTGCATGAGCCGGCCGTACTCGAAAGCCAGGTCAGGCGCATGCTGGCCGATCCGCGCGCCACTGCGCTGGTCACCAATTTCGCGTTCAACTGGCTGCAGGTCGACAGCATGGACAAGATCCAGGCCGACCCGAATGTGTTCCCGTACTTTGATGAGGATCTGCGCGCCGCCTTCCGCAAGGAGATGGAGCTGTTCGTCGGCAGTGTGCTGCTCAAGGATCGCCCGGTCACGGACCTGCTGTCGGCCAACTGGACCTTCCTCAATGAGCGGCTGGCGCTGCACTACGGAATCCGCAGTGTGCGCGGCAGCGACTTCCGCCGCGTGGAGTTGACCGATTCGCATCGCTTCGGGTTGCTTGGCAAGGGTGCGATTCTCATGGGTACCTCGTATGCCAATCGCACCGCACCGGTGCTGCGCGGCGCCTGGGTGCTCGAGGTGATCACGGGTACCCCGCCGCACGCGCCGCCACCGGCCATTCCGGCGCTGAAGGAAAACGTACCGGGCGGGCAGCCGCTCACCATCCGGCAGCGCATGGAAATGCATCGCTCGCAGCCCTCCTGCAACGCCTGCCACGGCATCATGGATCCGATCGGCATGTCGCTCGAGAACTTCGATGCCATGGGCAAGTGGCAGAACAAGGATGCGGAGACCGGAACCCTGATCGATACGGCCGGCAAGATGGCCGACGGCCTGGCCGTCAACGGGCCGGATGACCTGCGCAAGGCCCTGGTGGCGCATTCGGACCAGTTCGTCCAGACGCTGACCGTGAACCTGATGACCTACGCACTGGGCCGATCGGTGGAATATTTCGACATGCCGGTGGTGCGCAAAATCGTGCGCGATGCGGCTCACGATGGGGACCGGTTCGCGGCCCTCGTCATGGGTATCGTCGGCAGCCCCGAGTTCCAGATGCAGCAGCCGCGCAGCAGCGCGGACAAGCCCGCCGACAAGACGGTGAACAAAGGTCCGGCGCGGCCAGCGCCGCCGCCGACCTGATAGAGGTAATCGATATGAACTTCATCACCCGCAAACATCTCTCCCGGCGCACAGTGCTGCGCGGTGTCGGTGCGACGATCGCCCTGCCGCTGCTGGACGCCATGATTCCGGCCAGTACCGCCCTGGCTCAGACCGCGGCGGTGCCGAAGCTGCGCATGGCGTACATCTACTTTCCCCATGGCGCCATCATGGATCAGTGGACGCCGGCCGGTACCGGCAAGGACTTCAAGCTGTCGCGCATCCTCACGCCCCTTGCGGACTACCAGAAGCAGATGCTGGTGGTCAGCAACCTCGGCAATCGTCCGGCCGAGAGCGCCGCGGTGCATGCCATTGTGCCGGGCACGTGGCTGTCCTGTGTGCATCCGCGCGAAAGCCAGGACCCCTACGGTGGCGTGACCATCGATCAGATCGCGGCCATGAAGATCGGCCAGGACACCCCGCTCCCCTCACTGGAGGTGCGCACCGAAACCAACGGCGGTGGCGGCTCCTGTGACCGCGCCTACGGCTGCAGCTACTCCGGCACGATTTCATTCCGCACCCCGTCAACGCCGCTGCCCATGGAGAACAATCCGCGTACGCTGTTCCAGCGCTTGTTTGGCCGCGGCGACACGGCGGATGAGCGCAAGCTGCTCGGCGACCAGTACGACAGCATCCTGGACATGGTACAAAGCGATGCTGCGACCATGCGCGGTCAGCTGGGCGCGCGCGATCGGGCGGTGCTGGGCGACTATCTGGAGAGCGTGCGCGAGGTCGAGCGGCGTGTGCAGAAGATGGAGAAACAGGATCTGTCGCAGTTGAAGCTGCCGCCGGTGCCGATCGGCGTCCCGGACCAGTTCCCGCAGGAACAGATGCTGATGTTCGACATGATCGCGCTGTCCTACCAGGCCAATCTCAAGCGCATCGCTACCATGATGATGGCGGCGGAAGTGAGCAACATGACCTACAACTTCGTGGGCGTACCGGATGCCTTCCACCCGGTGTCGCATCACCAGGGGGATGCCACCAAGATCGAGAAGCTGGTGAAGATCCAGACTTTCCACTCGCAGCAGGTGGCCAAGTTCCTCAAGCGGCTGGGTGATACGCCGGATGGTGACGGCTCATTGTTGGATCATTCGCTCATCGTTTACGGGAGCAACATGAGCAACAGCAATGCCCACAACCAGTATCCGCTGCCGACGACGGTACTGGGCGGGGCGTGCGGCAAACTGAAGATGGGCCAGCATATTCAATGCCCGGAGCACACGCCGCTGGCGAATCTGTGGCTGACGCTGCTGAACCGTTCGGGAATTCCGACCGAGTCGCTGGGTGACAGCACCGGCCAGTTCGCGGAGATCTAGCTTGATGAAGAGCCTAATGCTTGCCGCGACCGTGCTGGGCCTTTGGGTGGGCACGGCCGGCGCGGCGCAGACTTCCCTGGTGGATGCCGCCGAGCAGCAGGACTCGGCCCAGGCGCTCACGCTCATCGATCACGGCGCGGATGTGAATGCGACCTCCCTGGATGGCACCACCGCGCTGATGTGGGCGGCGCATAGCGGGGATCGCGCCCTGGTGGCGGCGCTGCTGAAGGCCCACGCCAAGGTTGATGTCAGCAATACCTACGGCGCGAACGCCATGCTGCAGGCGGCGCAGTTCGGGGACACGCGCATCATCGAGGCGTTGCTCGCGGCAGGGGCCAACGCCGAGTCGCCCAATGCGGATGGCGAGACCGCGCTGATGCTGGTGGCACGCAACGGCAATGTCGAGGCAGCAAAGGTGCTGCTGAAACACGGCGCCAATGCGAATGCCCGAGAGAACTTCCGCGGCCAGACCGCACTGATCTGGGCGGCCGCCGAAAACCAGCCGCAGATGGTGAAGCTGCTGATCGGCGCGCACGCCGATGTCAATGCGCGCTCGGTGCTCAACACGCATCGACGCGAAGTCACCGGTGAGCCACGTGCGCAGGCACGCCCACCGGGTGGCATGACCGCGCTGCTGTATGCGGCGCGCCAGGGGTGCCTGGCCTGCGTCCAATATCTGGATGAGGGGCACGCGGACCTGAACCTGGCCGATCCGGAAGGCATTACGCCCATGCTGATCGCCACCGAGAATTTCAATTTCGACATCGCCGCCTATCTGCTCAAGCACGGCGCGGATGTGAATCGCTGGGACTGGTGGGGCCGCACGCCCTTGTACGCCGCGGTGGACCTCAATACCCTGCCTTACGGCGGGCGCGCCGATCACATCTCGATGGATGACACCACCTGTGTGAAGCTCATCGCAATGCTGCTGGATGCGGGGGCAAACCCGAACGCGCAACTGAAACTGTTTCCCCCGTACCGCTCGCTGGGTGCGGATCGCGGCGGTGACTCCTTACTGACCGTCGGCACCACACCGCTCCTGCGGGCCGCCCGCGCTGGCGATACCGCGGCCATCAAGCTGCTGCTCGCCCACCACGCTTTGCCGGATCTGGGCAATAACCTGGATATCACCCCGCTGATGGCAGCGGCCGGCCTCGGTACCACCGGGGTCGATACCCGTGGCAAGTACAAGACTGAGGCGGAGGCCTCCGCGACCATCAAACTGCTGGTGCAGGGTGGCGCCGATGTGAATGCCGTGGACGCGCGCGGTCTGACGGCGCTGCATGGTGCCGCGCTGCTGGGTTTCGATGATGTGATCCGCACGCTGGCCGCGCAGAACGCGCGCCTGGACGTGAAGGACAAGCGTGGCATCACGCCCCTCGACATGGCCTTGGGCAAGGGCGGCGGTCTGGGTCGCGGCGGCGCGGGTGCCACTGCGCACCAGAGTACCGCGGACCTGCTCAAGCAGCTGCTGGCCAACAATGCCCAGGGCGCAGCCACCCCACCGGCGCCGCCCACTGCTGCAAACACCAGCCCGTAATTGATTTCCTCCACAACCAAGAAATTTTCGCGACTCAATAATGTTGAAAGAACTACGCCTGGTATGGGATCTGCCCGTACGAGTGTTCCACTGGCTGCTGGTCCTGACCGTCATCGCCCTGTACACCACCGCCAAGCTCGGCACGGATTGGACGCCCTGGCACATGGCCCTGGGCAAATTCATGATTGGCATGCTGATTTTCCGCCTCATCTGGGGCCTCATCGGCCCGCGGCATGCCCGCTTCAGCAACTTCATCAAGGGGCCGGGCGCGATGCTGCGGTACCTGAAGGGCGGCATCGTCAGCGCCGGGCACAATCCACTGGGCGCGGGAATGGTGGTGCTGATGCTGCTGCTGCTGCTGGTACAGGTCAGCACCGGATTGTTCAGCACCGATGATATTGTCTGGCAGGGACCCTTTTACCCCTCCGTCAGCCATGAGCTGGCCGAGAAGCTCACAGCCATTCACCACCTGAATTTCAAATTCATCGAGGCGGCGGTGGCGCTGCACCTGTGTGCCATCGTGTACTACCACTTCGTGAAGAAGGAAGCGCTGGTGCCGGCGATGTTCCATGGAGGCAAACCTGCCACCTACGTAGCCGAGCGGGAGGCAATTGCGAGCAGTCAGCTGTGGAAGGCGTTGCTGGTGATCGCGGTGGCGGCGGGGTGCGTGTACCTGTTGCTGCATGCGGCGCCACCGCCGGCGAGCGTCGAGTACTGAGTTGTCGATTGAGTCTGCGGTCGCACCCTGCCTGAGGGTGCGACCGCAGTAGTTGGCCGGACTTTACTTGTCGCGGAACTGGTCGTGACAGGCGCCGCAGGCCTTGCCGACTCCGGCAGCAGCCTTCTTGGTGGCAGCCTCGTCACCGGTCTTGGCAGCCGCTTCGAGATCAGCAGCGGCCTTCACCAGATCATTGGCCTTGGCGTCGAAATCGGACTTGTTCGTCCAGATGCCTTCGCGCGCCTTGGTCGGGGTTCCCGTGAAGGTATGGGTGTCCCGGGCGAACAGTTCAGGGATCAGGCCCCCCGTGATCTCAAGGCGCTGGCCGGCCTTTTCAGCCACGGCGGCGTCGAACTTTCCGCCGCGCAGCATGCCGCCGACGGGTCCGAAGACAAAACCCTGTACTTTAAAGAGTCCCTGACGCGTGAGTACGGACGTTGCCGCCGCCTGCTCAGGAGTCGGAGGCGCAGGTGCACCCTGTGCCATGGCGGCTGACGCCACGATCAGTGAGCCCACGGCAGCAACGCCAATTCTAGTGATCCCGTTCATCTCGTCATTCCCCCTTTGAGAGGTGGCTGTATTGGTAAGTCAACATATTGGGAGTCTAGCAGAGGACCTGCTGGCGCAGGGGGACAAGCTGTTGAGTTGTCCGTTAAGCGGGCTTTACGCGGTTCAACTGGCCCGTGCGCCGGAGGCGGAGGCAACCACTGCCGGAACTTCGCGATCCCAATAGGGTGTTTCGGGTCCGAAGATGCTGACCAGGTAGTCGACGAGGGCGCGCACTTTCAGCGGTACCAGGCGGCGTCCGGAATAGACCGCATAGATGGCGACATCGGAGGAGCCACCATAGGCGGGCATGACACGGCGCAGGGCGCCGCGACGCAGTTCGATACCGACATCCCAGGTCGAGCGAAAGCCGATCCCCATGCCCGAAACCACGGCCTCGCGGACGACTTCGCTGGAATTGGTCTGCAGCAGCGTCTGGGGCTTGAAGGTCACCGGACCCTCGGGGCCTTCGAGCCGCCAGGTGACCTGGGGACCGCCGGCAATCAACCGGTGATGGTGCAGATCCGCAATATTGCGCGGCTCGCCGTGGCGTTCGAGATACTCCGGTGAGGCACACAGCACGCGCCGGTTTGGTGCAAGGCGCCGGGCCACCAGGCTCGAATCCGGCAGGGTGCCGATGCGGACGGCCACATCGAAGTTGCCGGCTACCAGATCGACATAATCATCGTTGAGATCCACGGCCAGGCGCAGGTCAGGGTAGGACTCCATGAAGCCCTTCATGCGCGGGACCACGTGCAGCCGGCCGAAAGCCGTCGGCAGCGACAGCCGGAGGACGCCCCGCGGGCGTTCAGAATCGACCGAGGCAAAGCTCTCCGCATCGTCCACGGCCGCCAGAACGGCCAATACGCGCTCGTGGAAGCGCTGTCCGACATCGGTGGCGGTGACTCGGCGGGTGGTGCGCTGGAGCAATCGGACTCCCAGGCGATCCTCCAGGCGGGTGACCCGCTTGGAGATCATGGCCGGGGAGGAGTGTAATTCCCGCGCGGCCGCAGACAGGCTGCCCGCCTTGATCACGCGGGCGAAGATCTCGTAGTCGAGCAGGTCTGTCATCTTTTCCACTGCCGGTATTATCTCAACCGGCAAGGGTGCCATGCGTTAAATGTAACAAGTGGCATGGCTGGAGCAACGGTTGGCACTGCCGGGTGTATCGGTTGCTACGACAAC
>DATHOA010000267.1:0-34586 GCA_035485475.1 Steroidobacteraceae bacterium
TGGCGGTGCGTTTTGCGGTGTTTTTTGCTAGAGGACCCACGATGGCGTCTTATTCCTTTAGTCTGCGCCGCTTGCGACACGGCGCTTCGTTGCTGCGCCATCTTAGCCGGCCTGATCGGGTTGTCGATCCCGATAAGCCCAAGCACCCGGATGGGGTGCGCCCCAGGAGCTTATGTGGACAGTGGTCACGTGGATTGTTCACAATCCGCCGGTGTTTGTTCACACTATGTGCACGGCGGCCCCGTGTTGCACCAACTTAACACCTGAGCCCCAGGGCCACGCCGTGGCGCCGACCCGCTCTCCCGTCGCGATTTCGTCCACACCCGGTCATCCCCTGCGGCCCATCGATCCGCCGCGAATGGTTCACTAAACATCTTGTTTTTGTTGACAATATGGTGATCCACGCGCTTCGGCATAATCGTTCCCACCGGCACGCGCGCCCGCTGTCCTGCGCCGCGCCCGTGCCCGGTCATCCGCTGCCCTGGCACAGAAGCTGCTTTGCCCAGTATCAGTCGGTGCGCTCGAGCGCACTGGCGCTACGAAAAAAGCAGCAGAGGGAGCAGCGCCGATGTCGAGCAAAACCACTTCAAGGATCGCCGTCCGCAGCATACTGGCGGTTGGCGGCGCCCTCGCGGCCATCGCCCTGGCCGGGCCGGTCGCGGCCACCGATGCGGCCGCGGCCAGCGATGCTGCCGGCTCCGACACCCAGTTGCAGGAGGTCATCGTGACCGCGACCAAGCGTGCGCAGGATGCCAAGGACGTGCCGGTCAGCATCGGTGTGGTCAGCGGTTCGGATCTCACTGATCTGAATGCCACCAGCGTCGAGGATATTACGCGCCTGGTGCCGGGCATTTCCTTTGCCGCCCACAACAACGGACCGAACGGTCCGGGCCAGGACAACATCACCATCCGCGGCGTCAGCTCCACGGTCGGCAACCCGACGGTGGGCATCTACATCGATGAGGTGCCGCTCATCACCATCACCGGCTACGAAGGTGATGCCGAGCCGCGGCTGGTGGATATCGACCGGGTCGAGGTCCTGCGCGGTCCGCAGGGCACCCTGTATGGCGCCTCCTCCGAAGGCGGCACGGTGCGCTACATCACCCCGACGCCGGACTCGCATGACTACAGCGGCTGGGTGCGCCAGGAGCTCTCCGACACCAAGAACGGCGGCTTCAACTATGACACCAAGGGCGTGCTGAACATCCCGGTCATCAACGATGTCTTCGCGCTGCGCGTCTCGGCCGAGTACGGCAAGGACAGCGGCTTCATCGATCGTTATGCGCTGGATGGCTCCCTGGCCGAGAACACCGCCACCGCCGGCGCTCTGCTGCAGACCCGCACCAATGCCGACGGCAACCAATCGATCAGCATCAAGGGGCTGTACACCCCGGGCAACGATCTGACGATCACGCCATCCGTGCTGTACCAGCGCTACAGCACCTCGGACACCTCGGCGTTCATTCCGGCGGTCGGCCTGTTCAACACCTTTGCGCCGGTCCCGGGCGCCGACACCGACACCATGCTGCTGCCGAGCCTGACGGTGAAGAAGGGATTTGGGTTCGCGGACTTCACCAGCATCACCGGCTACCTTGACCGCCGCGTGCAGCGCCAGTCCGACGGCACGTTCTTCAATTCTTCAGCGATCGCCGAGTTCGTGCTTGACGGGGTCGGCACCCCGCCCTACACCACCAATCAGCATGGCAACGACTTCATCCTGGGGAACATTCCCTCGCCGGTGGAATTCACGGATGACTTCAATACCTGGACGCAGGAGTTTCGCCTGCAGTCCCCGGATGACAAGGCGCGCGTACGCTGGACCGCCGGTGCATTCGTCGCCGACCAGCAATGGGAACATCTGGATTACGAAACCGCGCCGGGATTCAGCCAGGCGTTCCAGAATATCTACGGCTACAACATCGATACCGACCCGGTGCTGAACCCATCCATCGGGACGCCGCAGTACAACCCGAACTTCTGGGCGAATGACCTGGTGTGGACGGTCCATGACCACAATGACGTGAAACAGTACGCGCTCTACGGCCAGGTCGATGCCGACCTGCTGTCGAACCTCCACATCGGGGTCGGCGAGCGCTACGTCTGGGCGGAGGAGAAGTTCACGGAAACCGGCGGCGGCTTCTTTGACTTTGGCGGTGGCGGTACCCAGGGTACCCCGTACGTTTCCTCGGCGCGCTTCTCGACCTCCACGCCGGCCGCAACCCTCACCTATGATGTGAGCGATGACACCAGCCTGTACGCCCGGGCCGGCAAGGGCTTCCGCCTGGGCGGTGCCACGACCCCGAATACCAACGCACCGTGCCTGTTGGGCCTCGCGCAACTGGGGATCAATGGCGCGCCGACGTCCTACGGACCGGACCAGCTGTGGAGCTACGAGGCCGGCACCAAGAACACTCTGTTCGACAAGACCCTGTCGATCAACGCCGATCTGTACTACATCACCTGGAAGAACCTGCAGCAGACCATCACCATCCCGATCTGCGGCGGCGCCCTCAATGCCAATGTCGGCGACGCGGAGGCGGTCGGCGGGGAGCTGGAAGTGCGCTACAAGCCGACCTTCGTGCACGGCCTGACGCTCACGGCGAATGCCGGCGGCGAACACGCCTACATCACCAGCTCCTCCAATACGGTGACGGCACAGGTGGGACAGGACGTGCTGTACACGCCCGAGGAGACGGCGAATGTGACGGCCAATTACGCCTGGACCCTGACCGCTACGACCGGCGCCTTCATACTTGCCGACTATGAGTACACCGGCAAATCCTTTGGCAGCTTCATCGTCTCGACGCCCACTGCGCCCAACCCCTCCTACATCAACCCGTCCTACAGCGTGGTGAACCTGAATGTCGGGGTGACCATGGGGCCGCTCGAGGTGTCGCTGTTCGCCAAGAACCTGCTGAACAACGACACGCTCCTGCAGGCGCCGACCATCAACGGGATCACCATGGGTTACACCCTGCGTCCGCGGACCGTGGGTGTGGCCCTGCAGGCCAAGTTCTAGGACCGTATGCATATCCGGATCATCAACCCGAATACCACAGCCGCGTTCACCCGGCGCTGCGTGGCTGGGGCCCAGGAAGTCGCGGCGGCGGGCACGCGCATCAGCGGTGGCACCTCCGCCTTCGGTGTCGAGTCGGTCGAATGCCACGCCGATGAGGCCCTGGCGACGGCGGGCGTCATCGAGCAGATCCGCCAGGGTGAGGCCGAAGGCGTGGACGGTTATGTGATTGCCTGCTTCGGGGATACCGGCCTGGACGCCGCCCGCGAGATGGCCAGCGGGCCGGTCGTGGGGATGTCCGAGGCCGCACTTTACGCGGCGGCGCTGATCGCACCGGTGTTTACCATCATCACGCTGCCGCTGCGCACCCGCATATTCGCTGAAAGGGTGCTGTGGCATGCGGGCCTGGAGCGGCGCAGTCCGCGGGTGCGCGCGATCGAGGTGCCGGTGCTCGAGTGCGCGGATTCGCTGACCGCGATTCTGGAACCCTTCCTGGCCGAGAGCCGGCGGGCGATCGAGGAGGATCATGCCGAAGCCATCATCCTCGGCTGCGCGGGTCTGCAGCCGCTGGTGGGACTGGCGAGTGCCCGGCTGGGCGTGCCGGTCATCGAAGGTGTAGCGGCGGCGGTCAAACAGGTGGAGGGACTGCTGTCCTTGGGCCTGACGACCAGCAAACGGGGACAGTGGGCCACGCCGCCGCGCCCGTTGCCGGCGCGCAAGCCGGGAGCCTGAAACTGAAGACGGTGTTCCGCAACGCCCGCGTGCTCGTCATGGACGACGCGGACACCGAACTCGCCTCGGCCACGGTGGTGGTGGAGGACGAGCGCATCACTGCGGTGGGGGCGGTGCCGCCCGGAGCTGCTGACCGGGAAATCGATGCGCGTGGCCACCTGCTCATGCCCGGGCTCATCAACGGCCACTTCCACTCCTCGGTGAATGATCTCAAAGGCTCGCTCGACAGCCTGCCGCTGGAGATCTTCATGCTGTTTGAGTCGCCGGCCAGCCGTGAGGCCGTGGCACCGCGCACGGCTTATATCCGCACGCTGCTGGGCGCGTTGGAGATGTTGCGCGGCGGGGTAACCTGCGTGCTCGACGATGCCTTCTTCGTGCCAAGTCCCACACCGGACGTGATCGATGCGGTCATGCAGGCCTACGCCGACTGCGGCATGCGTGCCAGCCTGGCGCTGGATCAGCCCAATGTCGCCGAGATCGACAAGCTTCCCTTCCTGCGCACGCTGCTGCCGCCGCACCTGCTGGCCCGTGCCAGCGCGCCGGCGCCGATGAATGCCGCGGGGCTGCTGTCCTGCTACCGGCATCTGATCAGCCGCTGGCATGGGCAGGCGGGCGGGCGGCTGCGGGCTGCCGTTTCGTGCTCGGCGCCGCAGCGCGTGACACGCGACTACTTCGAAGCCCTGGATGACCTGAGCCGGGGCGACCACCTGCCCTTCTACATCCATATTCTGGAGACCCGGCTGCAGCGCGTGCTGGGACAGGAAAACTTCGGTGGCCGCTCCCTGATCCAGTACGTTCATCAGCTGGGCCTGCTCAGTGAGCGGCTGAACATCATCCACGGTATCTGGATCGATGAAACCGACATGGATCTGATTGCCGGCGCCGGCAGCGTCGTCGCACACAATCCGATCAGCAATCTGCGCCTGGGCAGCGGGATAATGCCCTTCCGGCAGCTGCGCCAGCGCGGCATTCCAATCTGTCTGGGCACTGATGAGGCCATTGCTGATGACGCCACCAGCATGTGGGGCGTGGCCAAAACGGCCGGTCTCATCCACAACCTCACCCACCCGGACTACGAGCAGTGGCCTGCGGCACACGAGGTGCTGGACTGCCTGATCCGCGGCGGCGCCAGGGCCGTGCGCTCACCACAGCCGCTGGGACAGATTGCCGCAGGCTACCAGGCTGATATGGTGTTGCTGGACCTGGACACCCTGGCCTTCACGCCCCTCAATGACCTGCGACGCCAGCTGGTGTACTGCGAGAACGGCAGCTCCGTGAAGCTGACCATGGTGGCGGGCCGGATCGTGTTCGAAAACAATCGGGTGAACGGCATTGACGAGGCGGCCGTGCGCGCTGAAGCGCGTGACATCGCGGCGCGTCTGCGGGCACAGGCGGCAGACTCCGACGCGCCGGAATGGTTGCCCTACTATAGACAGATGTATCTGCAAGCCACGCAGCGCGATGTTGGTATGAATCGCCGGGCGGGTGAAGGATGACCCAATGACTCAGATCCAAAGACCGGCCGGTGCACCCGTGCGTCAGCACGGACGCTATGGCTATTCGCCGCTGTGCCGGCGCACGGCCTTTCGCTGGCCCAACGGCGCGCGCGTTGCGGTGTACTTCGCCCTGGGGCTGGAGGAGTACAGCGTGGGCGAGGGGCTGACGGAGAACCTGGTGCCCGGCGGGTCGCATCCGGACGTGCTGAACACCTCCTGGCGCGATTACGGCAACCGCGTCGGTGCCTGGCGGGTGCTGGAGGCCTTCCGTGCCCAGCATTGGCCGCTCGCCATTTTGCTCAATTCCGCCGTGTGCGAGTCCGCGCCGGATCTGGTCACTGCCTGTCGCTCCCAGGACAGTGAGTTCATCGCCCACGGCTATTCGAACTCCGACACGCTGGCGGGTCTGTCCGAATCCCAGGAGGCCGACTACGTGCGCCGCGTCGCGCACCAGATCCGCAAGGCCACCGGCAGCAGTCCGGCCGGGTGGGCCAGTCCGTGGATTGCGGAAACGCCCAATACGCCCGACGTACTCCAGGAGTCCGGCTATGGCTACCTGCTCGACTGGTGCATGGATGACCAGCCGGTATGGCTGAAAACCCGCGCCGGCCGCATTCTGTCCGTGCCCTATTCACAGGAAATCAACGACAGCTCGGCGGTCATCGGACGCCACGTCAGTGCCACGGAGTTCGCCGATATGATCGTCGACCAGTTCGATGAGCTGTGCAGCGCGCAGGACGGCCAGCCGGTGGTCATGAGCGTCATCCTGCATTCCTTCATCAGCGGACAGCCATTCCGGCTGCGCGCCCTGCGACGCGCACTGGCGCATATCCAGGCCAGCCGCGAACCTCTTTGGCTAACCCAACCGGGAGCCATCGCTGCCGCATTCCAGCAGCTGGAAGCGCGCTGATGCGCAGCTGCACATGATGCGGATCCGACACTCGCTGGCGACTTGCGCGGCACTTGCGGCCCTGCTGCTGGGTGGCTGCGGCCAGAAGGCCGCGCAGCCCATCGTCGTTGCCTCGGTCAGTGATGTGTCCAGTCTCGATCCACACTTACTGGACGTGAACCACCCGACGGGCAGTGTCATCTGGTCGTTGTTTGACAGCCTGGTGCGCCGCGGAGCGGATGGCGCGGACCTGCCGCGCCTGGCGAGTTCCTGGGAACGCGTCGACGATCTGACCTGGCGATTTCACCTGCGAACCGATGTGAAATTCCAGGATGGCAGCCCGTTCACCGCGCAGGACGTGAAGTTCAGTTTCGACCGGATGAACGTGTCGCCCTTCAATGCGCTGCAGCAGCTGTGGCAGCAGACGACGCTCAAGCAGGTCACGGTCATCGATGCCCACACCGTTACGCTGACCACCGAAAAACCGGCCACCACCATGCTGTATTGGCTGGAGGAGGCCTTCATTGCCCCGCAGGCGTACTACTCGGCGCACGATGAGTCCTGGCTCAACACGCACCCGATGGGCTCGGGCCCCTACCGGTTCGTGGAGTGGATTCCCGGTGATCACGTGACGCTCACCGCGAACCCCACATATTTTGGCGGCGCACCGCCGCTGCGCGATATCGAATTCAAGGTGGTTCCGGATCTCAATGCGCGGCTCAATGGCCTGGCTACCGCAGACATCGACCTCGCACTGAATCTCACCCCCGACACGCTGGCGCAGGCCAATACCAGCCACGCTCGCGGCGTCACCGTACTCGGGCTGCGCAAGCTGCATTTCGGCATCGCCCAGCATTCCACGCTCGCCGCGCTGCGCGATCCACGGGTGCGGCGCGCGCTGAATTATGCGGTCGATGTGCCGACCATGATCCGCACCCTGCTGCATGGGTCCACCGTGCCCCTGACCAGCGTCGTCAATCCGCCCAACAACAATCCGGCGCTCAAGCCCTATGGCTATCACCCGGAACTGGCCAGGCAGCTGCTGGCCGAAGCAGGCTTCGCACAGGGCTTTGACCTGGACGTGGACTTCACGCCGATGTGGGGCCAGGACAAGGACATCGCCGAAACCGTCGCCGGTTATCTCAATGCGGTGGGCATCCGCACGCATCTGCATGCCGACGAATGGAGCGACTTCAAGAATCACCTCTCGCACCAATCCTTCAACGGCATCTTCTATGCCGGCTGGGCAGCGCTGATCAATCCAGCCGTGGAGCTCGTCATCTTCACCTGCAACCAGGAGGACAACGCCAGCGGCTACTGCGACCCGAAGTACGACGACCTCGTGCACGCGGCGAATACCAACTTTGATCCGGTCAGCCGCAAGGCGCAGATCGAGGCGGCGGAGGCCACGGTATGGAACGATGCGTACTGGATCTTCCTGTGGCGCGATCCGGAGTACGCCGGGATTTCCAGTCGCATCAACTACACGCTGCGCGGCGACGACTACGTCGAGATGTACACCGCGACGCCGCGGCCGCCCTAGTCGTTCCGCCATACGATGCTGTCCGCTGTCACCAACAGGCTCGCCCGGGCATTCCTGGTGCTGCTGGCCGTGTCATTCCTGACCTTCATCATCGGCCATGACAGTGGCGATCCGGTGCTGCTGCTGGCACGCGGTGATGCGACCGCGGCGCAGAAGCAGGAACTGCGTCACTCCCTCGGGCTCGATCGTCCCGTCATGGCTCAGTACCGCAGCTACCTTGAGAATGCGCTCCAGGGCAATCTCGGGGAATCCTATCGTCAGCATCTGCCCGTAACGCGGCTGATCGCCCTGCGCCTGCCCGCCTCGTTGCTGCTTGCCGCCACGGCCTTCGTGCTGGCGATGGCCCTGGCACTGCTGTCGGGCATGTTGTGCGTGGTGTATCGCGACGGCGTGCTCGACAAGGCCCTGGCAGGACTGGCCGTGCTCGGCCAGGTGGTGCCCGGATTCTGGCTGGGGCTGGTGCTGGTGCTCATCTTCGCGGTGCACCTGCGGTTGCTCCCGGTCTCCGGCGCCGGGGGTATCCAGCACCTGATTCTCCCGGCCCTGACCCTGGCACTGCCCACCTTCGGGCGCATGAGCCGCCTGGTCCGCGCCGGTATTCTTGACGTGCTCGGCGCCGACTACATCCGTACGGCGCGCGCGAAGGGTCTGCCCGAGCGTGACGTGCTGCTGGGGCATGCCCTGAAGAATGCGTTGCTGCCCCTGGTCACCCAGGCCGGGCTGGAGCTGGGTGACATGGTGGGCAATGCCTTCATCATTGAGATCGTGTTCGCCTGGCCGGGCATTGGCCGCATGACCGTGGAGGCCATCCAGCAGCGTGACTTCCTGGTCGCACAGGGCTGCGTACTCGTCATCGGCACCGGCTTCGTGCTGATCAACCTTGGCGTCGACCTGGTGTATGCCGCCATCGATCCGCGGGTGCGCGCCCGAGCATGAATACCTGGGAGCGCCTGCTGCACACGAAACCGGCCCGCCGCGGCCTGCTGATGCTGTTGCTGGTGATCGCCGCGGCACTGGCGGCGCCACTGATTTCACCCACCTCACCGGATCATCTCGATCCGGGTGCGCGCTTGCTGGCACCCCTGTCGCGATCCGCGGCGCAGCCCGACACGCACCACCCGGGGATGCTGCACCTGCTGGGCACGGACTCGGTGGGCCGCGACACCCTCAGCCGCCTGATCTATGGCAGCCGGCTGTCGCTGGCCGTGGGTTTCGCGGCGGTGCTGCTGGGTGCGCTGATCGGTACGCTGCTGGGCGTCATCAGCGGATTCTTCGGCGGCATCATCGAAGCCGTCACCGGCTGGCTGATCGACGTACAGCTGTCCTTTCCGTTTCTGCTGCTGGCCATTTTCCTGCTCGGCGCCCTGGGCGGTGGCAAGACCGCGGTGATCTGCGTTCTCGCGCTGGCAACCTGGGTCAACTACGCCCGCATCGTGCGCAGCCAGGTGCTCTCCATCCGCAACCAGGGCTACGTGGAAGCGGCCCGGGCTGCCGGCGCCGGCTCCATGCGCATCATCTTCATCCACATACTGCCCAACACCCTCACGCCTTTGTTCGTTGTCGCAAGCTTCTCGATGGCACAGGCGATTCTCACCGAGGCGAGCTTGAGTTTCACGGGCCTCGGCCTGGATCCGGCCACGCCGTCGTGGGGCACGATGCTCAATGACGGACGCGATTACCTGCTCAGTGCCTGGTGGATATCCACCATGCCGGGCCTGGCGATTGGCTTCACCGTCCTGGCTGTGCTGATGCTGGGCGAAGGCATGCGCGAAGTGCTCGACCCGAAGGCTGCGCCATGAACGCGTCGCTCCTGAACGTCGAGAATCTATCGGTCGAATTCAGCACGCGCGCCGGCTCGCATGCGGCGGTGTCGGATGTGAGTTTCACGCTGTGCGCCGGCGAAACGCTCGGTGTCGTGGGCGAATCAGGCTCGGGCAAGAGTCTGACGATGCTGTCACTGCTGCAGTTGCTGCCCAACCGTGCGACGGCCCATGCGACCCGGGCGCAGCTGGGCGAGCGCAATCTGCTGCAGCTGACGCGCACTGAGCTCGACGCGGTACGGGGCCGCGAAATCGCGATTGTCTTTCAGGATCCGCTGACCGCCTTGAATCCGGTGTTGAGCATTGGCCGCCAGATCACCGAAGTGCTGCGCCATCATTTCAGGCTCGACCCGGCGCGGTCGCGGCTGCGCGCCATTGAATTGCTGGCAAGGGTCGGGATCGCGGACCCGGCGCTGCGCATGACGCAGTACCCGCACGAGTTCTCGGGCGGCATGCGCCAGCGCGTCACGATTGCCATGGCACTGGCCGGCGATCCGAAGATCCTGATTGCGGACGAGCCCACCACGGCGCTGGATGTCACCGTGCAGGCGCAGATCGTCTCGCTGGTGGCGGGCCTGTTGGAGCAGACCGGCATGGCGGCGATCTGGGTGACGCACGACCTGGCGCTGCTGGCACGCATTGCGGATCGCGTCATGGTGATGTTTGCCGGCCGCGTCATGGAAACGGCGACCTGTGAAGATCTGTTCGCACGCCCGGAACACCCGTATACCCAGGCACTGCTCGCGAACCTGCGCCAGGCCGAGGGTGCGACCACGGCAGTCACGGCCGATGCGGCGGCGCGGGGCTGCCCCTTCGCGCCCCGCTGCCCCGCAGTGGCGGATATCTGCCGTTCGACTGCGCCGGCCCTGAGCCGGGCGGCACATGGCGGGCAGATTGCCTGCTGGGCAGGGCGCGAATGAACGCTGCCCCGATGTTTGATGCCCGGCAGCTGACCGTGACCTTTGGGCGCCCGACGCTGCTGAGTCGGCTGGCCGGACGGGCGCCGGTCGTCGGGCTGCGCGCCATCGATCTCACCGTGCACACGGGCGAAACCCTGGGCCTGGTGGGCGAGAGCGGTTCGGGCAAGAGTACGCTCGCGCGCGGCTTGCTGCGGCTCAATCGGGCGAGCTCCGGCGCCCTGCTGTTCCAGGGACGGGAAATCACCAACCTCGAAGGCAAGCCACTGCGTGCCCTGCGCCGCCGCTTGCAGATGATTTTCCAGGATCCCTTCAGCTCTTTGAATCCACGTTTGAGCATCGGCCGCGCGATCGCCGAGTCATTGATCATCCATGACCTGGCCCGTGGCCGTGAAATCAACGAGCGGGTGGCCGCCAGCCTGGCGATGGTTGGACTATCAGGACAGCTGGCCACGCGGATGCCGCATGAATTCTCGGGCGGCCAGCGTCAGCGCATCTGCATTGCACGCGCGCTGTGCTGCAGTCCGCAGTTCATCGCCTGCGATGAGGTGCTCTCGGCGCTGGATGTGTCGCTGCAGGGTCAGATGCTGGACCTGCTGGAACGCCTGAAAACCGAGTTGGGACTCACCTACCTGTTCATTTCGCATGACCTGCGGGTGGTGAGACGCATTGCGGATCGCGTTGCCGTCATGTACCTCGGGCGCATCGTCGAACTGGCGCCGACCGGCGCTGTGTACACGCATCCGGCGCACCCGTATACCCAGGCGCTGCTGGCCGCCGTGCCGACGCCGGACCCCGGCATCGAGCGTGCCCGGCGGTTGGTGGCGCTGCCGGGAGAACCACCCAGTCCCGCCCACCCGCCACCCGGCTGTGCGTTCCATGAGCGTTGCCCGCGCGCATCGGCGCGCTGCCGAACCGAATTACCGCCGCTGGCGGACATCGCACCCGGCCACCAGGTCGCGTGCTTTCACCCGAGCTGAGAGACATATGCACCCATTTCCTGAAGGACAGACCTTTGCGGCCGACGTGGCCAAAGCCGTCACCGAGTCGCTGGACCTGCCGAATCTGCGCCGCATCGTCAGTGCGCACGTCGCGCAGGCCGTTGCCGATCCGCGCGTCAGCGGCGCGCAACGTATCGTCCTGACCGGCTCCGGCGACAGCCTGTTCGCGGCGCTGTGCCTCGCGCCAGTGTTCAGGCGCTGGACCGGACTGCCGACGGAGGGCCGTACCGCCATGGAGCAGGCACGCTATCACTCCCCGCTGCTGACGCCCGAAGACCTCGTCGTGAGCATCTCAAACTCGGGCAGCTCCTCGCGGGCGCGTGAAGTGGTGCTGCTGGCCAAGGAACGCGGCGCGATGACCGTCGGCGTCACCGGCAGCATGACCGGCGAGCTCGCGCGCAACGCGATCCACGTCATCCATCGACCCATTCGCGAGGACATCGGCCTGCCTGAGTACTACGGCCGTTGCCTGTGCAATTTCGCCGAGTACCTGGCCGTGCTGTACGCGTTGTACTGCCTGGGCCTCGCGCTCGGGGTCAAACGGGGTCATATCAGCGTCGCTTTCGAGCGCGAACAGCTCGCGCGCATCGAAGCCGCCATCGAAGCCCAGGGCGCCATCGCCGCGCGGATTGAGCCGGCGATGATGCGACTGTGCAGCGAACTCGGGGACATCGATACGCTGTGGACCATCGGTTCCGGGCCCAGTCAGGGCACGGCGCGCTACTGCGCGGCCAAGTACCACGAGCAGATGCCCATTAATGGCGTGTCCTGCGACCTGGAGGAGTGGGCGCACCTGGAATATTTCCTGACCCTGAGCTGGGGCGCGCGCAGCGTGGTCACGGTGATCGCACCTGCGGGCAACAGCCTCGACCGTGCCCGGGAGATGGTCCAGGGAATCGGTAGCGCCGGCGGTCGCGCGATCGTGGTGCACAGCGGCGCCAGCGGCCCGTTCCCGCACGCCTATCTGACGGTGGACCTGGGGCATGAGATCGACGAGTGGCTCTCGCCCCTCACCTTCCACCTGCCCACGCAGCTGCTGGTGCTGCACATGGCCGTGCGCGCGGGAATACCGCATATTCCGCTGCGGCGTGTGGATGGCACCTGGCTGATCTGCAAAGGCATCGTCAGGCAGAGCAGCGGAGGACTGGCTTGAGCGACACGATCGAGGGCGCGACGCTCAGCAAGGGCACTGTCGGCCGCGGCCCCGACCTGGTGATTCTCGGCCAGGTCACGCTCGATGATGTGGTTCCGGCGACACCGGGCCCCTGGCAGCGACAGATTGGGGGCAGCAGCCTGTACTGCCTCGCGGGCGCGAAGTTGTGGCTGGAACCGGAGCGCATCGGTCTGGTGGCCCGTCTCGGGCGCGATTACCCCGCCGATATCGAAGCGCTGCTGAATGCGGCCGGGGTGCAGCACTACTCCCTGGCGCGTTTCGATGCCGAGCATCTGATTGAATGGTTGATCTATGAACCGGATGGCAGCCGCCGTTCCGTGCCGCGCAACCGCGACCTGCTCGATGTCGCCGCCGAAGGCTCCATGGATATGCAGCCCTATCTGCGCAAGCTCCTGGAAATCGCCCCCACGGCAGCCGAGATTCCCGAGCACTGGTTGCCGGCCCGGGCCGTGCATCTGTGTCCCCAGGTCGGCCAGCGCCACGCCGAGAACCTGCGCTGGTTGCGCGACCGTGCCGACTGGATCTCGGTGGACCCTTCCCCGCATTACAGCCGCGATCGCACCGCGGCTGAACTTGCCCGCTTTGTCGAAGGCGCGAGTGCGCTGCTACCGAGCACGCTGGAGCTGCGCACCCAGTTGCAGGAATGGCCGGCGGATCTGCTGGTCATGCAGCTGCACCAGGCGGGGATTCCCGAGGTGATCCTGAAGCGTGCGGAGCAGCCGGTGATACTGGCCCACGACAATGTCGTTGAGGTATTGCCCATCGAATCCCGGCCGGTGATCGACCCGACGGGCGCCGGTGACAGTTTCTGCGGCGCCTATGCGGCGTGTCGCCTGCTGGGCCACGCGCCGCTGGATGCGGCGCGTATGGCCGCCGCGACCGCCGCGCTGGTAGTGGGCTGCAGTGGCGTGGCGGCCGCACTCGCGCTGCGGCGCCCGGCCGGCAGCGCATGAGCTCAGCTGCGCCCGGTCTTCGGACCCAGGAAATACCACAGGATGAAGCCCAGTACCGGCAAGAGCACGACGAGCACCGTCCACAGCACTTTGCGGCCTGTGTCCGCTGCGCTTTGCACGATATTGATGATGGCCCAGACATCGGCGATCAGAACCAGGATGCCCCACAGACTGTCGTGGTAATACATGCGAACTCCTCAGTGTGTGGCCATCGCGAGCAGCTCATGTACCAGCTGTGATGCGCCGATTCTGAAAACCTGCGGCTGCGCGCTGCCGACGCCAAATCTTTGCTCGTAGGCGGTCAGGTAGCTGGCCGCATCGGTGATGGTACGCACACCGCCGGAGGCCTTGAATCCCACGCGCACGCCGCGCGTCCGGGCCTGCGCAATCGCATCCAGCATGACTTGCGCGGCCATGAGGGTCGCACCGGGCTGGGTCTTGCCGGTGGAGGTCTTCAGGAAGTCGGCACCCCCCGCGATGGCAAGGTCGGCCGCCTCGCGAATGCGTGCTGCAGTTCCGAGTTGACCGGTTTCCAGAATGACCTTCAGATGGGCCCGAGACCCGCAGGCCTCGCGGCAGGCCCCGACCAGCGCCAACGCAGTTGCCGCATCGCCGGCAAGAAATGCCCGCCACGGGAATACGACATCTATTTCGGTGGCGCCGGCGGCCACGGCCTGCGCACTGTGCGCCGCGGCGCCGGCCACATCCGGCTCCCCGGCCGGGAAATTCGTCACCGCCGCGACCGGCACGCCGGTGCCGGCAAGCGCGTCGAGGGCGTCACCGATCAGGCGCGACCAGGTGCACAGGGCCGCGACCCGTCCCACCGGTGTAGCCGCATACGCGGCCAGCGCGCGCACGACCCGGCCATCGTCACTGTCGTTGAGCGTCGTCAGATCGAGCATGCCGAGCAGGCGTCGGGCCAGGAGGGCATCAGTTGCGGCATCCGTCATGGTTACGGTCCGGCCGGGACGTTCGCCGGACCCCAGTTCAGCGTGATCTGCTTGGTAGCGGCCACGTAGACCCCCGGCGGCAACTCCAGATCTACGGTACCGGTGCCGCTCGCGGGCACGGGAATGACCAGCCGTTGCGCACCCCGCACATCGATTGACCCGATGCTTCCCGGAGCCACGCGCAGCGCCACCCGCACCGGCCACGCCAGGCCAGTGCGCGGCATCACCACCGCCGTGCCCGTGGCCGCGACCCCGGCCATATCCAGCACCACATCATTGCGCTGCCACACCTGCGGCCAGGACAGGGTGGCGCCATCGGGCGCCGCCACCGTCAACGCCGTGGATACTTCGGGCACGGGCGCCGCCTTGTGCCCCCAGGGCAGATGCTTCGCCACCGACGCGCAGCCCGCGAGCCCCAGGCTGCCGAGGAAAATCAAGCTGCCCGCGACGGCCGCGATGCGTGGTTTTCGGGTGTCCATATGCTTAAGCCTACCGGGGTTCCGGCTTACAATGCGAGCGTAAGGAGTCCGAAAACTTATGTCAGTCCCCAGTCCTTTGAATTTCAAGCGCTGGATCGAGGAAAACCGTCACCTCCTGAAGCCCCCGGTGGGCAATCGGCGCATCTTTCGCGACAGCCAGTTCATCGTGATGGCCGTCGGAGGCCCCAATTCACGCCGCGACTACCACGTGGATCCGGGCGAAGAGTTCTTCTATCAGGCCGAGGGCGGGCTGCTGCTGAAGACCGTACAGGATGGCAAGGTCGTGGACATCCCGATCGGCGAGGGGGAGCTGTTCCTGCTGCCGGCCGGAGTGCCGCATTCCCCGCGGCGCAGCGCCAACACCGTGGGACTGGTGATCGAACGCGACCGTCGCCCCGGGGAGCAGGACGGCCTGCAGTGGTACTGCGAGAACTGCGGTACGAAGCTGTACGAGGAGTTCTTCGCGCTCACCGATATCGAAAGCCAGTTTCCCCCGGTGTTCGAGCGTTTTTTCGGCAATCCGCGCCTGACCACCTGCCGCAACTGCGGCACGGTACAGACCCGCTAGCCGTTTGCCGCCGCAGACTCATGACCTTTGAACGCTCCTTGACCTACGCCAGAGGCCGCGACGCCGCCGATACGCTGGCGCGCTTCCGCGATCGGTTTGCGCATCCGGTCGGCGCGGCGGGTGATCCGCTGGTGTATCTGTGCGGGCACTCGCTGGGACTTCAGCCGCTGTCCGCCCGACAGCGCGTCAACGAAGAGCTCGATGACTGGGCCGCCCTGGGCGTGCGCGGTCACGAATCCGCACGCCGCGCCTGGATTCCCTATCACGAGCTCATGCGCACAGGTCTGGCCGCCCTGACCGGGGCGCATCCCGGTGAGGTCGTGGCGATGAATTCGCTGACGGTCAACCTGCACCTGATGCTGGCCAGCTTCTATCGTCCCGCGGGGACCCGGACCCGCATCCTGATCGAAGCCAACGCCTTTCCTTCGGACCGGCATGCGCTGGCCTCACAGATCAGCTGGCATGGACTGCAGCCGCACGAGCAGCTGCTGCAGCTGCAGCCCGCGGACCGCAGCGGGCAGATCAGCACCGAGCAGATTGAATACTTCCTCGAACACCGCGGCGCGCAGATTGCACTGGTGCTGTGGCCGGGGACGCAATACCTGAGCGGACAGGTGTTCGATCTGCCACGCATCGCGGCGGCGGCGCACAAGGCCGGCTGCGCGGTAGGCTTTGACCTGGCCCACTCCATCGGCAATGTGCCCTTGAGCCTGCACGACAGCGGCGCCGATTTTGCGGTGTGGTGCAGCTACAAGTACCTCAATGCCGGCCCCGGCGCGATCGGCGGCTGCTTCGTGCACGAGCGGCACGCCGACGCGCAGTCCCGCCCGCGTTTGGCAGGCTGGTGGGGTCACGATCCGCGCACCCGCTTCGCGATGGGAGCGGACTTCACGGCCGCGGCGGGCGCCGACGGCTGGCAGATCAGCAACCCCTCGATCCTGTCGGCGGCGCCGCTGCTGGCCTCCCTCGAACAGTTCCAGGATGCCGGACTCGCCCATCTGCGCGCCAAATCGGTGGCGCTGACCGGCTATCTGGCCTTCCTGCTCGAGTCTCTGCCCATCGAGATCCTGACGCCGACCGGCATTCAAGCGCGCGGCTGCCAGTTGTCACTGCGCTTAGGGGGCGATGCGCGGCACGGCCGGGCCGTATTCGAACACCTGCAGCGCGCGGGCATGGTGTGCGACTGGCGCGAGCCGGATGTGATCCGCGCCGCCCCGGTGCCGCTGTACAACAGCTTTGAAGATGTTCTGCGCTTCGCCACCGCGCTGGAGGCGGCACTGACGGGACTTGGATAGATGCGCCTGCAAGCGGTAAACATTGCCGGCGCGGGCCTGGCCGGTGCCCTGCTGGCCGTGCTGCTGGGGCGCCGCGGCATCGCGGTGAATGTTTTTGAGCGTCGCCCCGATCCGCGCGCGCACGCCGCCGACGCCGGCCGCTCCATCAATCTGGCGCTGGCGGCGCGCGGCATTCGCGCCCTCGAACAGGCGGGGCTCATGGAGCAGGTTCGACCGACGCTGCTGCCGATGCGCGGTCGCATGATTCACGACCCCGAAGTCAGCTCGACGCCGCGGCTGCTGCCGTATGGCCAGCGCGAGGCTGAAGTCATTTACTCGGTCGGCCGCGCGGCCCTGAACCGCGTGCTGATCGAGGCGGCGGCCAGCCTGCCGCAGGTGCGGCTGCACTTCGACACCAGCTGCACCGAAGTGGATGTCCCCAGCGGCAGCCTGCGCCTGGTGGACAACCGCACGGGCGTGGAACGCACGCTCAGCGATTCGGTCACCATCGCCGCCGATGGTGCGGGCTCCGCGGTGCGTGGCAGCCTCGCCCGGGCCGGGCGGGTCAGCGTCTGCGAGCTGCCACTCGAGCACGACTACAAGGAGTTCCATATTCCGCCGCGCGGCGGGCAGTACGCCCTGTACCCGGAAGCACTGCATGTGTGGCCACGGCATGGGTTCATGCTCATTGCCCTGCCCAACCCGGACCGCAGCTTCACCGCCACGCTGTTTCTGCCGCAAACCGGCGACCCCGGCTTTGACACCTTGAGTGGCGCTGCCGCCGTGCAGGAATTCTTCCAGCGGCAGTTCGCCACGGCCGCCGCACTGATCCCGGATCTGGTGGCGCAGTTCCGCAACCATCCGGCCGGTCACCTCGGGACGATTCATGCCGATCCGTGGGCCTGTGGCGCCGTCCTGCTGCTGGGTGATGCCGCACACGCCATCGTGCCGTTCCATGGCCAGGGCATGAATGCCGCGTTCGAGGATTGCGCGCTGCTGGACGCGCTGGTGGCCGGTGCGGGCCCGCACGGGAACTGGCCCGAGATCTTTGCCCGCTTCAGCCGGACCCGCCACGGCGACACCGAGGCAATCGCCCAGATGGCGCTGGAGAATTATGCGGAAATGCGCTCCGCGGTGCTCGATGCGCGCTTCCTGCGCCACCAAGCCTGGGCGCTGCAGCTGGAGCGCCTGCATCCGACGCGCTTCATTCCCCGCTATGCCATGGTGATGTTCCACCCCGAGATTTCATACTCGGAAGCGCTGCGCCGCGGGGCCGTACAGCAGCAGATACTGGCGCAGCTGGATGCGCAGCGCGCGCCCGGCGGCACCGACCACTCGGCGCCGCTGAGCGCTGCGGAACTGACGCGCGCGCAACAGTTGATTGCCGCCCAACTCTAGTCAGCTTCGTTTGCGCCATACGGTTGCCAGCCACGGCTGTTGCTCGAGCGGCAACCCGGCGGGACGAAAGTAATGCTCCAGTTCGTCGAACTGCGCCGCGTGCACGAACGCGCGCCACGATTCCAGATCGTGGTAGACCCCGTAGCGCCCGTGGTTCCAGCCCTCTTCATTGTTCCCGCGCGGGTTCGACGCGAACAGCACGCCCTCGGGCAGCAGCGCCGCATGCAATTGCGCCAGTACCCGCGGCAGTTCCTGGCGCGGCACATGAAACAGCGAGGCATTGGCGAAGATTCCATGGAAGCGGCCGGCAGGAAGCTTGAGTGCGAGAAAGTTCTGCTCCCACACCTCGCAGCCGCTGTACTCGCGGGCCATGGCGGCGAAGATTGGCGAGCCCTCGACACCGACCGGCTCATGGCCCAAGGCCCGGAAGGCCGCCAGGTCCCGCCCGGGACCGCAACCGAAATCCAGTATGCGCAGCGGCGGCGCTGCCGCAATGTGCCGCAGTAGCGCCGCGATGTTTTGCTGGACGTCGTGATCGCGGGTGCCGGCCCAGAACTCGGCGGCGCGCTCATTGTAGTGCTCGAGCGTCCGGCCGGAAACGAGTGCCGGATCGGTGGGCGGTTCATTCATCGCCGCGATTCTACGGAAAATTGCCCAAAGTCGGCCGCGCATTGTCGGATTCGTCTGTCAGACAGCGCCGGCGTTGCACCTATAGGGGGCGCTCGAAGGGCCTGATATCTGTAGCGCAAACAGAAGAGGTCACGCTCATGACAGCCATGCCGCCCCGGAATTTCGACCCCTTGCGCTTCTGCGTCCGGCCGCGAGTGAGCGCCGAGGAGCGGCAGCAATGGATCGCGACTGCCGCCTATTTCAAGGCGCAGCGCCGCGGATTCACCCCGGGCCAGGAAGCGTCGGACTGGCTCGAGGCCGAGGCGGAAGTTGCGGCCCTGGTGGCGTATCAGCTTTAGCTATCCGACTCCTTCGACGATGCGCATATCGCGGTCGACGCCATTGCCAAGTGCGCGCAAAGCCTGCTGGTAATCGGGACTATCGTGTGCGGCGATCGCCTGCGCGACGCTGTCAAACTCGATGATGACGGTGCGCTGTTCAAGCCCGCCCTCATACACTCGAGCCGGCATGCCGCGCGCCACGAAACGGCCACCCGCGGCCACCAGCGCCGGACCGGCCAACTTGGCGTAGGCCGCGAGAGCCGCCTCGTCACGTATCAAACGATACGCTGAAATCCAATATGCTTTGCTCATGACGATTTCCTTCCTTTATTTGCATAACAGCCGCACGCTTTCACCGGGCAGCAGCTCTTCGACAATCTGCCGGTCACGCAACATGACCCGATGCGCAGCCGCTCCGCGCCGCCAGCTTAGGACCTTTGAGATGCGCCCGTCCTCGTAGAGGACGGCCGCGTAATCATCGATGCCGATTCCTTCCGCGAGACCTCGCGCGGCAACCCACTCGTGCAGCATAACTTTGCGCAACGGGTCGGTGTGATAGTGGACGCTGCAGGCGCCGCCCAGAAACCCCAGGCAACGCAGGGGTTGCAGGCCCGCCCCCCACACCGAGTCGGTCAGTCCGCTTTCGAACCAGCAGATCGCGCCGGCGCTCATTCCGCACAGAAGCACGCCCGACAACAAGGCTCGCTGGAATACTTCGTGCAGGCCCCATTCACGCCACACGCCCAGTGCGGAGCGGGTGTTGCCACCCCCGACAAAAATGGCGTCCATACCGAGCAAGGTGTCCTCGAGGCCCGCCAGCGCGATGGCGCCCAGGCCGGGCTTGCGGAAGAACGCCAGATGCGAAGGCTCGCAGTTCAGGGAGCCATACGCCTCGTAGAACTTATCGATGCCTTCCGGCAGGTCGCCGCTGGGCGTGGACACGAAGCAGATCCGGGGTCGCACCTGGCCGGCAAGTTTCACGATGTATTGATCGATCGGCGAGTGGCGGTTTTCCATCAGGAACCCCCCACCACCCAACGCCAGGATGCGTTTCACAACCCAACACGCCCTCTAATTCTGCAACCGCTCCAATATTACCGCGGTCACCCGGGTATCAGAGGGCAGAAAGGTATGGGTTACCGGTACCTTGACGACATCCGTCAGCCACGGGGCACTGGCTTCGGACACCGTAACGACACCGTCGTTGATCTCGCTCGGCAGAAAGCCCGCAACCAGTGACCAGCCCTTGACGCCCACGACGGCGGTGACCGGCACCGCGGGGACGCCGATATCGCCCATGCGCTGCGCCGAGCCCAGCATCAGCCCGCTATCCCCCGTCAGCAGCCGGTAGAGCGGATTGGAGGCCATGCGCGCGGCAATGGTAGACACCCGGACGGGCGAGCCGAGCAGGAACAAGCGCGTTGGCAGTCGCACCGTGCGCGGCAGGGTTCGCAGCGCCTCGCGCAGCAGCACGCCGCCGAGTGAATGCCCGATCAGTACGTAGTCGCCGCCGGCGGCGATCTGGGTGAGTCGCCGCGCGAGGCGCGCGACGATGTCCGCGAAACTCTCGCTGCTGACCATGTGCCCGAAGGTGTGAGTGTCCAATCCGGCACGCCGCAACCGCCGCAGCAAGGCCCAGCCTGAAATCGGGGAGCGGCCCATGCCGTGAACGAATAGCGCCTGCATGGTTGGAGGGGTTTCCTGAATCAGCCGGCTACGCCGGATACCTCTCCAGTGTAACGAAGCTCATGGCATAAGGATGACGCGCATCGACCGGGTGCAGCTCACGCGCAGTCTCGCGCCATTCGCTGTCAGCGATTTCCGGCAACCATGTGTCGCCGGCGATGACAGCATGAATCCGTGTCAGGTGGATGCGCGTGGCGCGCGGCAGCGCGAGGGCATACACCTGCGCCCCGCCCGCGACGACCAGCTCCGGGGCGGACCCGGCCGCGCGGATTGCCGCATCCAGGTCCGCCACCACGGTGACGCCCGGTGCCGACCAGCCGGGGGTTCGCGTCAGGACGAGGTTGGTGCGCCCGGGCAGCGGCCGGCCAATCGCATCAAAGGTCTTGCGTCCCATGAGCACGGGCTTGGCCAAGGTCAGGGCTTTGAAGTGCTTCAGATCATCCGGCAGATGCCAGGGCATACCGCGGTCACGGCCGATCACCCCATTCTCGGTGGCCGCGACCAGCAGCGAAATCATCGGACCGGCGGCGACGGACATCAGATCTCGACAGAGGTGTTCAGGATGACGGTATCGCGCACCGGCATACGGAAGAACTCCGTGGCTTGGCCGCTGCGGCGCTGCAGCCGTGCGAACACGCGACGCTTCAGGCCCTGCCAGCCGGGCCGCGGCCGGGCCACGACGACATGCTGGCCGATGAAGAAGGAGCAGTCCTCCAGGTACACACGCAGGCCCCGGGAGCGACAGGCGCGCAGCGCCTCGCGCACGTCGGGGGTCTCCATGAAGCCAAAGCGTGCCGTGATGGCGAACACGCCCGGCGCGAGCTCCTGTACCCGCGCACGATCGGTCTGGCTCTGGCGCGGGGTATCCATGATCTGGAAGTTCAGGACCAGGATGCGTTCATGGACAATCTTGTTGTGCTGGAAATTGCGGATCAGCGCGGAGGGGATGTACTCAGGGTGGCTGGCAAGGAACACCCCCGTGCCGGGCACCCGGTACGCATCCTCCAGCAGCTTCGACAAAGTCGACAGTGGCTGGGCCAGGGCGGCCAGCGCGCGCCGCAGATCCACGCGCCCCGAGCGCCAGATCGAGAACACGCTGTACAGCCACATCGCCAGAGTCAGCGGCACCCAGCCTCCGGCGGGTATCTTGGTCATATTGCCCACGACGAAGATCCCATCCAGGCAGAACAGGCCGCTGAACAATGTCCCCACGGCCCACAACGGCCAGCCCCACTGGGTCACGGCGACAAACGCTCCCAGAATGGTGGTGATGAACATCGTGCCGACTACCGCAGCGCCGTAGGCACCACCCAGGGCATCAGAAGAGCCGAAGCCGAGCACGAAGGCACTCACGAATACGAACAGCAGCAGATTGACGATGGGCACGTAGATCTGCCCCTGCTCGTGGGCCGAGGTCTGCAGCACGCGCATGCGCGGCAGCAGATCCAGCTGGATGGCCTGGCGGGCGACGGAGAAGGCCCCGGAGATCACCGCCTGTGAGGCGATCACCGCGGCGGCGGTGGCCAGCACCACCATCAATGGCAGCACGGTTTGCGGCACCAGGGCGTACATGGCATGGTCGGCGCCGCCCCCGCGCAGACGCAGCGCACCCTGGCCCATGTAGTTGAGCAGCAGCGACGGCCATACCAGTGCGAACCAGGCCACGCGCACCGGCTGCTTGCCGAAATGTCCCATGTCCGCGTACAAGGCCTCCCCGCCGGTGACCGAGAGGAACACCGCGCCGATGAGTGCCAGGGCGATTCCGGGATGGTTCACCAGTACCGACACGGCATACACGGGATTGATTGCCTTCAGGACCACCGGTGCGGTGATGATGGCGGCCAGGCCGGAGACCGACAGCGCGACAAACCACACCACCATGATGGGGCCGAAGGCGCGGCCGATCTTGCCGGTGCCACTGCGCTGAATCCAGAACAGCGCCACGATGACCCCCAGCGTTACGGGAATCACCGCCCGGCCGAAGGTCGGATCCAGCAGTTCCAGGCCCTCGACGGCGCCGAGCACGGAGATCGCCGGCGTGATCAGGGCATCGCAGAAGAACAGCGCGGTGCCGATGAGGGCCAGGTTGACGGCGATGCGCGGCCACGACCCGATCTGGTTGAGTCGTCGTTGCGCCAGCGCCAGCAGCGCCAGGATACCGCCCTCGCCCTCGTTGTCGGCCCGCATCATCACGATCACGTACTTCAACGTCACCGAGATGGCCAGGCACCAGAAGATCAATGAGAGCACACCGAGTATGGTCCCGGCATCGGAGGAGCCGGCCACTTTGAGCGACTGGTCGAAGGCGTACAGCGGACTGGTGCCGATGTCGCCATAGACGATACCCAGGGCGCCCACGACGGCGCCCAGGGCCGGTCTGCGCTCCGACTCGGCGCGCGCCTCGCTCACGGGCGGCGCCGGGGACTCGATCGCTTGCCGGCGGTCCGTGCCGCCGCGGCCTTCTTCTTGCGTACCGCCGGACGCTTCGGCGGCCACAGCATCGTGCCGCGACAGTCCTTGGCGCCACAGCGGCAGGCATAGATCACATCGACATTTGGCGGATCATCGCGCTCGCGGCCGATCTGGTAGTCATAGTTCAACTCGGCGCCGACTTCGATGGTCCTGATGGCATCGATGAATACCCGGCGGTTCTCGATGTTCGACTCGCAGTTCGGGTCACAGCTGTGATTGATGAACCGCGAATCATTGCCGTCCACCGTGGCGTCGATGACGACATTGCGATCGACCGCGAACAGGAAGGTGTGGTTGTCGTTCGCGTCGTGATCATCGTAGCGGCGATTCGCGCGGGCGTGTGAGATGCGATCCCCCACATACTCGATGATGCGCGTGCCCTTGCGGATGCGCTGCAGGGCAAACACGCCCTGGCCATGCACCTTGGACCTGCGCACCTTGATGAGCTTGGCTGCTTTTGCCGCCAGCTTCGCCGCGCCCGCGTCGACGGACCTGGCGGACGCGGGTTTGCGCTTCGACTTTCTGGTCGCCACGATTAGACTGCCACCGGCGCTTTGATCGCCGCGTGATGTTGATAGTTCACGAATTCGAAATCCTCATAGTCATAGCTGAAAAGATCGGGGGGACGGCGCTTGAGCCGCAGTTGTGGCAACGCGAGGGGCGCTCGCGAAAGCTGCTCATCGGCCTGCGCCAGATGATTCAGATACAGATGGCAGTCGCCGCCGGTCCATACCAGTTCGCCCACTTCAAGATCGCTTTGCTGCGCGATCATGTGCGTCAGCAGTGCGTAGGAGGCGATATTGAAGGGCACACCGAGAAAGAAATCGGCACTGCGCTGGTACAGATGGCACGACAGGCGTCCCTGGGCCACGTAGAACTGGAACATTGCATGGCAGGGCTGCAGCTTCATGCGCTCGAGCTCCCCGACATTCCAGGCACTGACAATCATGCGCCGTGAGTCGGGCGCCTGGCGCAATTGCCGCAGCACGATACTGATCTGATCGATGGTGCGGCCGTCCGGCGCGGGCCAGGCCCGCCACTGCCGGCCATAGACCGGCCCGAGCTCACCGTCCGCCCCGGCCCACTCATCCCAGATACTGACGTTATGCTCATGCAGCCAGGCGACATTGGTGTCGCCGCGCAGAAACCACAGCAGCTCGTACACGACCGAGCGCAGGTGGACCTTCTTGGTGGTGACCAGCGGGAAGCCCGCACCCAGATCAAAGCGCATCTGGTGCCCGAAGACCGACAGCGTCCCGGTGCCGGTACGGTCCTGCTTGGGCACGCCGTGTTCGCGGATCAGGCGCATGAGTTGCAGATACTGACGCACGGCGCAATCAGCCCGGGACAGATTCGAGGAAATTTCCTGAGGGCGCGCGCCGTCGATAGGCGATGACCAACAGGATGATGCCGCCGAGGATCATCGGCAGCGACAGGATCTGCCCCATGGTCACCCAGTTGGCGGCCAGGTACCCCAGGTTCGCATCCGGCACGCGCACGAACTCGATGCAGAAGCGGGCGAGCCCGTAGAGCAGCAGGAACAGCCCCGACGGCGCCAGCCGCGGGCGCGGTTTGCGGGTGAAAATCCACATCACGGCAAACAGCACCAAGCCTTCCAGGCCCGCCTCGTACAGCTGCGAGGCATGGCGCACCTGGCCATCCACGCGGAATCCCCACGGCACCGTGGTCGGCTTGCCCCACAGCTCGCCATTGATGAAATTGCCGATACGCCCGAAGAACAAGCCCAACTCGGGCAGCGGCGCGGCGAAGTCGAACACATCGGTTATGCGACGCTTGCGGCGCCAGGCAAACATCGCCATGGTCACCAGGGTGCCCAGCAGCGCGCCGTGGAAGGACATGCCGCCTTCCCAGACCTTCAGCGGATACCAGGGATCCTGGGCCCAGTACTGCGTGCCATAGAACAGCACGTACCCGGTGCGGCCGCCGAAAATGACACCCATCATGCAGAAGAAAATCAGGTCATCGACATCGAGCGGCTTCCAGCTCGAATTCGGCGCTCTGGCACGCACTCGCGCCAGCCACCAGGCCGCGGCGAAGCCGATCAGGTACATGATGCCGTACCAGTGGACCTTGATCGGCCCAAGCTCTACGGCGACGGGATTGAACCCTGGATATTGCAACATATGGAAATTGTAGCGGTTTCGACCGTCACTCGCGCGACACGCGACAGAACAGCGCCTTGAGATAGCGGGTCTCGGGAATGGCCGGATGCACGGGATGATCCGGCGCCTGGCCGCCAAAGGCGATCACCTGGGCGAAACGCGCCGTATGGCGCGCGGCGGCCTGGACGGCGGTCACCAGCTGCTGCTCCTCGAGGTGGTAGGAACACGAACAGGACACCAGCAGGCCGTCCCGGCCAATCAGATTCATCGCCAGCTGATTGAGCTTGCGGTAGGCCGCCTGGCCCTGCGCAATGTCCTTGCGGCGTTTGATGAATGCCGGCGGATCAAGGATCACCGCATCGAAGCGCTCGCCGGCCTCGTGCAGGTTCTTCAGCACATCGAAGGCATCGCCGCGGATCACGTCGACGGTGTGTCCCGCAGCGCGGGCATTGGCCTGCGCGAACTCCAGCGCCGCCGCGGAGGTATCGACACAGGTGGCGCTGCCGGCGCCGTGTTTCAACGCCGTCACGGCCCACGCCCCCACGTAGCTGCACACATCCAGCACGCGCGCGCCGCGCGTCAGGAAGCGGCCGAGCAAGGCGCGGTTGGCCGCCTGATCATAGAACCAGCCGGTTTTCTGTCCCTGCGCCAGCGGCGCCGCGAAGTCGATGCCGGCTTCGCGGATGTGCAGCTGCGCCCCCACCTCGCCGAAGGCCGCCGCGGAAAATGCCGGCAGCTGCTCCAGCTCGCGCGCATTGGAGTCATTTTTCCAATACAGCACGCGCGGCTTGAGCACCTTGCGTACCGCGGCCTCCACCGCTGGCCGCAGCGCCTCCATGCCGGCCGTGGCAATCTGCCCGACGATGACATCGTCGAACCGGTCCAACACCAGTCCCGGCAGCTGATCGGACTCGCCGAACACCAGCCGCCCGTAGGG
Source organism: Steroidobacteraceae bacterium (assembly GCA_035485475.1). Lineage (GTDB taxonomy): Bacteria > Pseudomonadota > Gammaproteobacteria > Steroidobacterales > Steroidobacteraceae > DAIDKA01. The sequence continues at coordinate 26,379 of DATHOA010000267.1, forward strand.
CTCCTCGGACAGCCGCTGACGCAGCGACAGCGCCACATTCAGGCGATGCACGATCAGCGAGGTCCCGATGGGACTGTCCGGATCGCGACTCATGATCCGCGCACAGATCAGGGAATGCGGATTGACATAGGCGAAGCCCAGAAACTTGTCGCGGTCGGAGACCAGGCGCACCGTCGCCCCCGCGGACAGCGTGGTCAGGGGGGTACGCGCGATGTCCACTTCATTGCTGAACACCCACGGATGTCCGGCATTGATGCGGCGGTCCTCTCCGCGCTTCAGGCGCAGCTCCGGAACGACGGGGGCGTCGGTATTCGACTCAACGGGAATTGTCACCTGAGAATTATAGCGGATGCCCCGGTGTATCCTTGCCCCCATGAGCGCAATCCGCCATTTGAATCCCGACGGCACGCCCCGGTACACCAATCGACTCGCTCGGCAGACCAGCCCCTACCTGCGCCAGCATGCCCACAACCCGGTCGACTGGTACGCCTGGGGGCCGGAGGCCTTCGCGGCGGCCCGCGACTCCGGACGGCCGGTGCACCTGTCCGTGGGCTATTCGGCCTGCCACTGGTGCCATGTCATGGCCGAGGAGAGCTTCGAGGACGAAGCCACGGCACAGCTGCTCAATGAGAACTTCATCAATATCAAGGTGGACCGCGAAGAGCGCCCGGACGTGGACCGCATCTACCAGATTGCACAGCAGCTGCTGACCCAGCGCAGCGGCGGCTGGCCGCTGACGATGTTCCTGAGCCACGACGACCAGCGGCCATTCTTCGGCGGGACTTATTTTCCGCGCGAGTCGCGCTACGGCATGCCGGCATTTACCCAGCTGCTGATGCGGGTCATGGAGTACTACCGCGACCACCGCGATGACCTGCGCGAGCAGGGCAGATCCCTGGTGCGCGTACTCAATGAGCTGGTGCCCCCGCCGGCGGCGGCGGACGAGTCGCTGACCGCGGCGCCACTGCTGGGCGCACGCCGCGACCTGGCCGCCACGTTTGACGCAGACTACGGCGGTTTTGGCGCTGCGCCCAAGTTTCCCCATGCGCATGCGCTCGAACGGCTGCTTCGCGACTGGCACGCCACCAGCAGCAGCGACACTCCGGATCTGCATGCCCTGTACATGGCGACGCTCACCCTGCGACGCATGGGGGAAGGCGGCTTGAACGACCAGCTGGGGGGCGGCTTCAGTCGCTACTCGGTCGATCAGTACTGGATGATTCCGCACTTCGAGAAAATGCTCTACGACAATGCCTCGCTGCTGGCGGTGTACGCCCAGGCGGCCATTGCCACGGGCGATCCGTTCTATGCCCGCATCACCGCCGCGACGGCGCAGTGGGCATTGGGCGAAATGCGCTCCCCGCAAGGCGCCTTCTACAGCAGCCTCGATGCCGACTCCGAAGGTCACGAGGGCAAGTTCTATGTCTGGGATGTGCACCAGGTCCGCGAGCTGCTGCCACCGGCGCAGTTTGCGCCCTTCGCAGCGCGCTTCGGCCTGGATCGGGAAGCGAATTTCGAGGGCCGGTGGCATCTGCATGCGTTCGCGCCACTGGATGAGATTGCCCGCCAACTGGGGCGCGACGCAGCGGACCTCTCGGCCGCGATCGATGCGGCGCGGGCCACGCTGCTCGCGGCGCGCAGCACGCGCGTGCGCCCCGGACGCGACGACAAGGTACTGGTGTCCTGGAATGCGCTGCTGATCCGGGGCCTGGCGATTGCCGCCCGCGCCTTGGATCGCGCGGATCTGGCCGAGGCGGCGACGGCTGCACTGAACTTCATCCGCCGCAACATGTGGAGCCAGGGGCGGCTGCTCGCCACCGCGCTGGGCACCGAAGCTCATTTGAGCGCCTACCTGGACGATTACGCCTACCTGCTGGATGCCATCCTCGAACTGCAGCAAGTGCGCCTGAGCACGGATGAGTTGCACTTCGCCGGCGAATTGGCGCAGGTGATGATGGCCCGATTTCATGACCCGCAGGGTGGCGGCTTCTTCTTTACCGCCGACGATCATGAGCAGCTGATCCATCGTTCCAAGGTCTTCGCCGATGACGCGACCCCGGCCGGCAATGCGATTGCGGCCTTCGCGCTGCAGCGGCTCGGCCACCTGTTGGGTCGTCCCGATTGGCTCGCGGCCGCCGAAGGCACGGTGCGCGCGGCCTGGCATGGCCTGGTGCAGCGGCCGCAGGCGCATGTCGCGATGCTTGCGGCGCTCGAGGAATTGCTGCACCCGCCGCAGATCATTGTGATACGGGGCGACCCCGAGCAGATCGAGCAATGGCGCGTCCAGCTCGCGCGGCTGTACGCGCCACGCCGCCTGGTGCTGGCCGTGCCCGCGCAGGCGCCCGATCTGCCGGCGGCCCTGGCGGACAAGACGCCGCAGGGTGAGGCCGTCGCCTACGTGTGTACGGGCAGTGTCTGTGGTGCGCCGCTGACCACGCTGGCGGCACTGATCGTGTCGTTGCGCCCCGCCTGATCCAGCAGCACGGCGCCCGCGGCGATGAGACGTTGCGGGGCCAGACTTCCATGCGCCCCGAGGGTCTGCAGATCGCGCCAGGCCCGCGAAAAGCCGCTGCCGCGCTCGATGGCCCGCATGCCCGCGACGCCGGCCAGCTCGGCAATGGCCTGCCGCAGCCGCTCCTGGGACACGCCGCAGCTTGCCGTGATGCGCGCCAGTTGTACGGCATTCAGCTGCCCGCCTTGCGACACCGTTTGCCACGCCTCCTGCGCCAGGACCCAAACCGCGGCCGAGGCCTGTTCCAGCGCCGCCTGCGCCTGCGCGAAGCGCGTGCTCACCACGGCCGCGCCGGCACCGCTCGCAGCATGCGCGGGCAGCGTTTGCGCAAACTCCCGCAAGGCATGCCGCGCGATCCCCAGCCCCACGGCACTGACGGGCAACTCGGTGAGCACGTTGAAGGGCAGCTGGTACAGCGGGCCGCTCTCACGGGCCGCGTCCGTGAGCACCGAAAAGGAATGATGCTCGGGTACGAACGCGCCGTGCACTTCAAAATCATGGCTGCCGGTGCCGCGCATACCGATCGGATCCCAGGTGTCGAGAATGCGCACATCGGCAGGGGCGATCGACATCGCGCGCACCAGCGGCGTGCCCGCGGCACTTTGCACGGGAGTGCCGCCCGCGGTGACCACGCAGGCGGCGGTGAACACCGACGCGTCATGCGCACCGCTCGCGAAGCGCCAGCCACCGCGCACGCGGTAGCCGCCCGGTACCCGCTCCGCAAGGCCCGAGGGCGCTCCGGAGCCTGCCACCAGGGCCTGGGGCGGACCAAATAATTCCTGCGCACCCTGCTGCGGCAGCCACGCCGCAAACAGGCCGCCGCCCGCGCCGATCATCACGGCCCAGCCCAGGGAGCCATCGAGGGCCGCTGCCGCTTCATAGATACGCAGCGCTTCGGCCAGCGGCAGCTCCAGGCCGTCATTGGCGCGGGGGATCCACAGGCGGAAGAATCCCTCCTGCAGCAGCGGGCCGCAGATTGCGGCAGGCAACCGCGCGAGTTGCTCGGCCTGCGCGAAATGCGGGGCGAACTGCGCGGCGAGACTGTCCAGCCTGCCGAGCAGGCGCGCCGCGGCCGCCGACAGTGCCGCCATCAGCGCAGCACGTGCGCCACGGACTGGGCGAAGTATTCGATGTTGTCCGCACGCAGTCCGGCGATATTGATGCGACTGTCATCCGTCATGTAGACGTGCCGCTCCGTGCGAATGCGCTGCACCTCGGCGACGCTCAGACCCAGCAGCGAGAACATGCCCTGCTGCCGGGCGATAAAGCCGAAGTCACGGGCCGGCAACGCCGCGCGCAACTGCGCGACCAGCTGTCGGCGCAAGCCGTTGATGCGTTCGCGCATGACCGCCAGTTCACTCACCCAGCCGGCGCGCAGGGCCGCGTTGCCGAGGATCTCATTGACGATAGCCGCGCCGTGATCGGGCGGCATGGAGTAGATGCTGCGGGCGACGCGCACCTCGTGACTGAGTGCGGCCACGCCCGCGGCCGCCGTATCGGTCACGACATGCAGCACGCCGACGCGCTCGCGGTACAGGCCGAAATTCTTCGAGCATGACACCGCGACCAGCACCTCGGGCAGTTCGGCGGCGAACAGCCGGATGCCGAAGGCATCCTCATCCTGCCCGCTGCCCAGACCCTGGTAGGCCATGTCGATGAAGGGCAGCAGCTGGCGGCGCCGCAACAGCGGCACGAGTTCCTGCCACTGCGCCTGCGACAAATCGGCACCGGTCGGGTTGTGGCAGGAAGCGTGCAGCAGCACCACATCGCCGGCCGGCAACGCCTCGAGCGCCTGGCACATGGCAGCAAAGTCGATGCTGCCCGAAGCCCGCTCGTAGTAGGGGTAGTGGCCGAGCTTCAGGCCCGAACCCGTGATCAAGGGCACGTGGTTCGCCCAGGTCGGCGTGCTGACATGTACCGTGGCCTGTGGCGCGGTCAGACGCACCAACTCTGAGCCGAGGCGCAGGGCCCCGCAGCCGCCCGGGCCCTGGATCGAGCGGATCCGCGCCGCTTGGAAAACCGGATGGTCGGTGCCGAAGACCAGCTTCTCCATGGCCTGGTTGAAGGCGGCATTCCCGGCCGGGGCCACATAGGTCTTGCTGGTCTGGCGCTCGAGCACGGCCTGTTCGGCCTTGCGGACGCAGTCCAGAACCGGGGTATCACCCTGGGCGTCCCGGAACACGCCTACGCCCAGGTCCACCTTTTTCGCGGCCGAATCGGCGCGGAAGGCGGCCATCAGGCCAAGAATCGGATCATCGGGGGCGCGGTCGAGACGCTCAAACATGGCTGCGCTTTAAAGGTGGTGGAAGGGGGGCGCAAGTGTACCCGCACGCCCCCCGGACCGTAATACGATGCAACTAAGCTGCGGCGTCGAAATCCAAGCACAAGCGCCCGCGAAGGGCGAAACTAGCCGACCGAAAATCTACTCCAACACCTGAGGTGTTTCGTGAAATCAAGGCACTGCGCAGCCACGAACCCGCGCCCCCATACGTTTGCCGCCGGGGGCATTGCCCTCGCGGTCGGCGCCATCCTGATGGCTGGCACGCTGCCGGCCCAGGCCCAGACCGGTACCAATACCGCGCCGGACAAGACCGTTCCGGCCGCCAAGAAGAAGGCGGCCAGTTCGTCTGCACCCGCTGCTGCCACCGACGAGAAGTCCAAGGCCAGCTATAGCCTGGGCCTATCGTTCGGTACCCAGCTGCATGGCTACGGGCTCGGCACGGATGCCGTGTCATATGAACGCGTCATGCAGGGCTTCAAGGATGCGCTCGCCGGCAAGGTGACCGCCGGCAATGAAGACGGGCAGCGCATTCAGGCCATGATCCAGGGATCGCGGGCTGCCGCCGGCACGGCCAACAAGGCGGCCGCTGTGGCGTTCCTCGCAACCAACGGCAAGCAGCCCGGGGTCATGACGACCGCAAGCGGCCTGCAGTACAAAGTGATTCGCGCGGGCAGCGGCGATGCGCCGAAGACCACGGATGATGCGACCGTCAACTATCGCGGCACCTTGCTGGATGGCACGGAGTTCGACAGTTCCTACAAGCGCAACCAGCCCGCGACCTTCACCGTCGGCAAGGTCATTCCGGGTTGGATTGAAGGACTGCAGCTGATGAAGCCGGGCGCAAAGTTCGAGCTGTACATCCCGCCTGAGCTTGCCTATGGCATGGAGCCGCCACCGCCGATTCCCCCCGGATCGCTGTTGAAGTTCGAAGTCGAACTGATCAGCGTGAAGCCCGGCGCAGCACCGGCCGCGCCCGCCCTGGGTGGCGCGATGTCAGGACCGAAGCACCCGTAAGCCAAGGTCGAAGAAACGAGCAGCCGGGACGCGAGTCCCGGCTGACGTTCTCAAGGGCGCACGAACACATGACTCTGGGGCCTGATCCCCAGGTCACGCTGCAGATTCTCAGCCGGACAGTAGGCCGTGCCTCCGCCCGCATCCAGTGACGGCGTCGGGGAGCCACAGCGGCTGCAGAATGCGCGCGGCTCGGACGGCTCGCCGGAGTCCGCGGTGTACTGCGTCACCCGTTCCTGTCCGGCAATCCAGCGGAACCGCTCCTTCGGCACCGACACATAGGTCGCGAATGCCGTGCCCTGTTGCATGCGGCAGATCGAGCAATGGCAATGGGACATCACATCGAAGGGGCCGTCGATTTCGTAGCACACGCTGCCACAGCGGCAGCTGCCGTGTGCCACCTCGATCTCGCGTCGCAACACCGACTCCGGGGCGTGCGGCTCGGCCAGTGCCGCCAGCAGCAGCTCGATGAGTTCGCCATCCCACATGCGCTGCTCGGGACCCTCGGCCGCCGTGGCCGGGACTTCAAGGCAGGCGAAAATCATGGCGCAGGCCGAATCGACATGGCGCAGCGCCAATGAGCCATCGTGCTGTCCCTTCATCAGGATCCGCTTCAGCCGCGTCAGCAGCATCAACTCGCGCTCGCGCAGACGCCGACGCTGCCGCTCCGGCAGGTCATCACTCACGCGAAACGACAGGAACGAACCGCGCTCGCGGCGGATATCCAGCGCCGCGACCAGGAATGCCGCGAGTTTCTCGAGCGCCGTACCGGGCGCCGTCTCCCCGACCAGCAGGCTCTCTTCGATGCCCTGGGCCGTGCGCGCGTAGCACTCATCCAGCAGCGCCTGCAGGTCCGGATACCACTCCCAGGCCTGCGACACGGTGGGACTACCCGCCTCTTTGACAATCGCCGCCCAGCGCAACGCGCCGGGCCCCTGGCGCGCGACCACGCGTGCCACGGCGTCGATCACTTCGCTGCGGGACAGAGAATGGATGGTCATTGCATCACCTCGGTATGAGGGGGCAGCAACATATGTGCCATGAAGACCATTCATACGCCATTACGGAATTTTGTCCATGACCTGCTGCACTGCGCCGATATTTGGTGCAGTCGGCGGCCAGCGCGCACGCTGCGGGTGCGCTAGCGCTTCGGCAGATGGCGCCCTGCAGGCTCAAGGTCCCGTTCGGCAGCCGGCGGTGGCGTGTACTGGTACAACCAGGTCTCGGTCAGGGCCCGGCCGTCCTGGGCCAGGTACAGCCGCAGGTTGATCGGCTCCACGCTGTCATCCGTCAAGTGCAGATCGAACATGGCGCGCCAGCCGTTGAGCTCACGGAACGGACGGGCCGAGGTGATCTCAATCTTGCCGCGCGAGGCGGAGATCATCGGCACCACATTGGGGTGCTCGCCCAGCAGGTCGAGGTCCCCGCCGGCGAAATCGATCACGAAGCGCCAGGCGAAATAGGCGCGCTTCTGGCCGACGATGCCGCCGATGCCGGTGCGCGTGGCACGTGCCGTGGCGAGTCCGGAGGACACCGGAATCTCGCGGCACCAGTACAGCTTGTATCCGAACAGCAGCTCCTGGCCCTTCTGGGGCTTCTCCGCCGGGTTCCAGAACGCCACGATATTGTCGAAGGTCTCATCGAGGGTGGGGATCTCCACCAGCATGACCTGGCCGGCACCCCAGCGACCGCGCGGCTCGACCCACACCGACGGGCGCTTCTGGTAGTCCACGCCATCATCTTCGTATTGGCTGAAGGCGCGCTCGCGCTGCATGAGGCCGAAGCCGCGCGGATTGGTGTCGACAAAACTGTTGGTGCGCAGCACGGGCGGATTCATCAGCGGTCGCCAGATCCACTCCCCCGTCCCCGTCCATATCTGCAGACCGTCGGAATCGTGGATCTGGGGACGCCAGTCATAGGCGGCACGTCGGTCGTTCTGCCCAAACAGGTACATGCTGGTACCCGGTGCGATCCCGATCCGGTCGATCTGCTTGCGCGGATACAGCGCGGCATCGACATCCATGATGAGCGTGTCACCGGCCTGGATCACGAACCGATAGGCGCCACTGACGCTGGGCGAATCGAGCAGCCCGTAGACGGTGATCTGGCTGGAACCCTGCGCCGGACGCTCGAAGTAGTAGGCGATGAACTCCGGGAACTCCTCCGCCGTCGCAGTCCCGGTATCCACCGCCAGGCCACGCTGGGACATGCCGTACTGCGCGTCGCCGTCGATGGCGCGGAAGTACGAGGCACCCTGGAAGGCCGCCACGTCGCGCCGCCAGTCGGTCTGGTAGTTGACGCGAAAGCCCGCCACGCCAAGATTCTCAGGGACCTGGGCGGGTTTGAGGCCGCTGCCGCTGTAATCGAATATGTTGCGCTCGAAGCCCAGCTCCTGGACCTGGCC
>DATHOA010000268.1:0-12614 GCA_035485475.1 Steroidobacteraceae bacterium
CCATTCCGTATCTGAAGCAGTCGAACTGCGCGTCCATTATCAATATGTCATCGGCCGCGGGACGCTTCGGGTATGCCAATCGCGGTGCCTATTCGACCAGCAAATGGGGCCTGATTGGCTTCACCAAGACTTTGGCGATGGAGCTGGGTGGCTACGGGATTCGCGTCAATGCCATCCTGCCGGCCGCGGTCGCCGGTGCAAGAATGGAAAGAGTGCTGGCCGGGCGGGCCCAGATCAGCGGGCGAACGCTCGAACAGGAACGCGTCGCGGCCATGGCGATGCAGTCCATCAAGACCTTTGTTGAGCCCACCGACGTTGCCAACCTGGCGGTGTTTCTCGCCTCCGCTGCGGGCAAGGCGATTTCCGGGCAGATGCTGCCCATCGACAACGACACCTTTACAACGGCTTCGTAGCCCGCAGCAGGTCGTCAAATTCCTGCTGACACTGGGCGGCATTCTGGAAGCGGATGGCGTGCAGGCCCACGCCCTTCGCGGCATCGATATTGACCTGCATGTCATCGATAAACACGGATTCCTCGGCCCTCAGGCCAAAGCGCTCCAACAGGTGCAGATAGATTTCCGGCTCCGGCTTCATCAGCTGGATTTCGCCGGATACGACGATGCCCCGGAATACATCCCAGAACGTGTGGCGGCGCCGCAGATGCGCATACATGGGACTGGGCATGTTCGAGAGGCAGTAGATGTCGAAGCCACGCTGCTGAAATGCTCTGACGAGTGATACCGTCTCGGGTTTCTCACGCAGTGATTCGCGCACGGCGTCGATTATTTCGAGCAGCAGTTCGCGAGTCTGTCCGGTGCGCAGCTCAAGCCGAACGAGCAACTCCGCCTCCGTCACTCGCCCGCGATCGAATAGATGCCAGTCGTGGCCAAAGATGCTCGCGCGCAGCTGCCCGCGTCGTGCCGGGTCCGGCTCAAAGCGCGTCAGCAGGTGATCCGGATTCCACTCCAGCATCACACCGCCGAGATCCATGACCACGTTGCGGACGGTACTCACGCTTCACTCCACTGCCGGATATTTGGGATCCCGAATTTCTTGGGATCCCAAATAGCATACCGGAAACACAAACTGGTCAGTGCTGGCGTCAAGACACTGATGATTTGAAACACTTGCGTTCACCCATTGGCGCGCAAAAAATGGCGCACGACGCGACTGGGATTTTGGGGGACCACGTTCGCGGTGTTGGCGCCATTCATGGGCAATTACACGCGCCATACCAAGACAGTTGTACGACGTCCGAGAACTCACCGCTAAGAATCGGTGCGCCGACGCGTGCGGCATTCGAATGCTCTGTATCAGTAAGTTCCATTGGCCGAACATGAACTTCGTGGGGGAAAGAGAATGTATTACCAATTCAAGCCAAAACGTTCAAACATCGCCGCAACCATCCATAGAATGATCCACACCGCATCGACTGCGGGACTCGCCACTGCCGCGCTGGCAGGTTTATACAGCACTGCCGCAGTGGCACAACAGGCTCCGGCCCAGCCGGCCGCACAGGCGGATGAGAACGGCTTGCAGGAAGTGGTGGTCACGGCCCGCTACCGTAGTGAGAACCTGCAATCCACACCCATTTCGATCACGGCCTTCTCCGCCGAGGATCTGCAGCAACAGCAGCTGGTGAACATCAATGACCTCGGCAACACCATTCCGAATGCCTACTTCCGCGAGCCGACCAGCAACTACGGTCCCACCGAGACCATCGGTCTGCGCGGCTTTACGCAGACCGACTTCAATTATGGCTTTCAACCGACGGTGGGTTTCTACATCGATGATCTCTACCAGGGAAGCCTGACAGGCTCCTCCTTCGATCTGGCCGACATGGAGCGGGTCGAAGTCCTGAATGGCCCGCAAGGCACGCTTTCGGGCATGAACAGCATCGGCGGGGCGATCCGCCTGATCACCAACAAGCCGAAAGATGAGAATTCGACCAGTGTCCAGCTCACCTATGGCGAGAAGCACCGCATCGAGTTTGTCGGCGTCGAAAACCTCGCGCTGATCAATCAGGTTTTGGATCTACGCATCGTCGGGGTCTCGCGCAGCGAGGACAGCATTGGGCACTACCTCGACTTCACCTGCTCGATGAAGGCCCAGGGCCAACCGACTTCCGTATACGGCACGCTGCCCCAGTCAGCCACGGCTCAGCAGGGCTGCGAGCTGGGCGGCCTGGGCGGCTTCAACCATCAGGGCGCGCGGCTGGAATTGCGTTATACGCCGACGTCTGCGCTCGAGGTCAATGTCACCACCTTCTACAACAAGCAGGCGGATGAGCCACCGCTGCAGGCATTGCTGACTCCATACGGTGGTCCGAATGACTCCCTGAACGATGCCTACAGTGCCGGCACCGTGTTCAATAAGTTCGGCATGAACTACGCCGGCAACACGCACTTCGTGTCACCGAATCCCTGGGACAACTACGCGACCTTCGGCGATGTGGTCACCGGGCAGCAGTACAACCCGCAGCAGACGCTGCAGGAGTACGGCGCCTCGGCCACCGTCGATTACATTATCTCCGATTCGGTCCAGCTGAAGTACATCTGGGGCTACCGAACCTATAACACGAACTGGATCAATGACAGCGACCTGACGCCCTTCGGGCTTACGCAGACGGATTACTACCAGTTTCACCAGCAGTATCAGAACGAGCTGCGCTTGAGCGGCGAGGCCTTCGACAAGCGCTTGAACTGGACGGTGGGTGCGTTCAATTACAATGAACGCGATACCGAGGTCAACGGTACCAACTTCGATGCCTTCCAGTCCTTTGGTCTACCGAACAACGTGACCACCGAAGGATTCACCACCAACAACCTGTCAGGGTTCATCCACCTCGATTACAAGCTGACGGACCAATGGTCGCTGTCCGGCGGCTGGCGGCTCACGGATCAGTATCTGACGAATTCCTACCAGCATATCGTCGATGATCCGGCGTTCGCCGCGAGCAACCTCACGCTGGCCGCGCCCGTCACGTTCTCCGGCAGCCGCGGCGATTGGAGCGGTGCCCTCAACTTCCAGGCGACTCCGAACCTGTTCTTCTACGGCCAGGCGGCCAGTGGCTTCACCTTGCCGGGCTTCAACTCGCGGGTGGAAACCGTCGGGCAGCTGGAGGAGGTCGTGCCGGGACAGAAAGCCGTCAACTACGAGCTCGGCGCCAAGACCGACTGGTTCGATCACAAGCTGCGCGTGAATGGCTCGCTGTTCTATGAGGACTACAAGTCCTATCTGAATCTGGAACTTGCCGCGCAATGCACCGCCGCCAACTCATTGAACCCGGGTCAACCTTACTTCCTGGCGGGAGGCAAGTGCCCCGCCGGTACCGCCATGGCCGGTACATCCGGCTTCTTCCCTTGGTTCTACTACGCGGGGATTCCCGCTTATGAGCCGGGCGCGGAGCTGCACGTGGATGTGGCGCCGATTGATCGGCTGCTCATCAATTTCGAGGGTGGCTGGCTCGAGTTCCACGCCAAGAACACGGATCTGAATCCGTTGACTCCCGGCTACATCGCGCCTTCCGTGCGCCTGCAGCCGGAGTGGAATGCCAGCGCTGGCGTCCAGTACGGCATCCTGCTGCCGGGCGGCACGCTCACCCCGCGGCTGGACTGGCGCTATCAGGGCTATCAGACGATTGGTCCGGAGAACGTCTTCCAGATCTCGCAATGGCGGGAGCCGGGCTACAGCCTGGTCAATGCCCGCCTGACCTATGCACCGGAGGGCGCCAAGTGGAATGTCTCGCTGCAGGCGCTGAACCTGTTCAACAAGTTCTACTGGCAGCAGCTCGGTTCGCCGGTATCGCTGGCCGGCGGGGCCACCGTGCCCAGTGCCAATAACCTCTCGCCCGCAGCAGCGGAGGTGGGCACGCCCGGTCTGCCCCGGGAGTGGATGGTGAGCATCGGCGCGACCTTCTGAAGCCCGCTCCGTCCAAGTGAGGTCGAGGTCTGGCCGGCCGAATGGCCGGTCAGACTTCGATGCCCTGTGACTTCAGGTACTCATCGTACGTGCCGTGGAAGTCGGCGATCTCGCCACCCTCGCGCAGCTCGATGATGCGGGTCGCAAGGCTGCCCACGAACTCGCGGTCATGCGAGACGAACACCAGCGTACCGGGATACTTTTCCAGTCCGATCTGCAGGGACTCGATGGTTTCCATGTCCATGTGATTGGTGGGTTCGTCCATCAGCATGATGTTGGGCTTGGTCAGCATCAGCTTGCCGTAGATCATGCGGCCCTTCTCACCACCGGAGAGCACCTTGACGGACTTCTTGGTCTCATCACCGGAGAACAGCAGCCGACCCAAGGTCGCGCGCGTGATCTGCTCGTCATCGGCCTTGCCGGTGAAGTTCGATATCCACGTGAACAGGTCGATCTTCTCTTCGAATTCGGCCTGGGGATCCTGGGGCATGTAGCCCACTTCGGCGTTCTCGACGAATGTGAGCTTGCCACCCGTGGGCTTCAGGTCCCCGGCCAGGCAGCGCATCAGCGTGGTCTTGCCGACACCGTTCGCGCCGATGATGGCAATGCGCTCGCCGGCCTCTACGGTGAAATTGACGTTGCTGAGCACCTGCACGTCACTGCCCGGATAGGTGAACTTCAGCTTCTCCACGGTGAAAGCCGAGCGGTATAGCTTCTTGCCCTGCTCGAAGCGTATATAGGGATTCTGGCGCGAGGACGGCTTGATGTCCTCGAGTTTGATCTTCTCGAGCTGGCGCTTGCGCGAGGTCGCCTGTCGCGACTTGGAGGCGTTGGCGGAGAAGCGGCGCACGAACTCCTGCAGGTCCGAGATACGATCCTTGGCCTTGGCGTTGGAGGCTTCGACCCGGGCGCGAGCCTGCACGGAGGCCAGCATGAAGTCATCGTAGTTGCCCGGATAGATGGTCAGCTTCTGGAAATCCAGGTCGGCGATATGCGTACACACCTGGTTCAGGAAGTGCCGATCGTGGCTGATGATGATCATCGTGGCGTTGTAGTCGTTGATGATCTTTTCGAGCCAGCGGATGGAGTTGATGTCGAGATTGTTGGTGGGCTCATCGAGCAGCAGCACATCGGGCCGCGAGAACAGCGCCTGGGCCAGCAGCACGCGCAGTTTCAATCCCGGGGCGACTTCGCGCATCGGTCCGTTGTGCAGGTTATCCGGAATGCCCGCATCGGTGAGGATGCTGCCGGCGCGCGCCTCGGCGTCGTAACCGCCGTATTCGGCGAACTTGCCCTCGAGTTCGGCGGCCCGCATGTAGTCCTCATCGGTGGCATCCGCATTGGCGTAGATGGCATCGCGCTCGCGCATGGCCTGCCACATTTCGGCATGCCCCTGGATGACCACATCCAGCACCCGCTCATCCTCGTAGGCGAACTGGTTCTGGTTGAGCTTGCCCATGCGCAGGCCCGCCTGCAGCATGACCTCGCCCGTGCTTTGTTCGAGTTCACCGCCCAGCACTTTCATGAGCGTGGATTTGCCACTGCCATTGGCGCCGATCAACCCATAACGGTTGCCGTCGACAAACTTGACCGTGACCTGTTCGAACAGCGGCTTGGCGCCGAACTGGATGCTGAGATTCGATGTGGAGAGCATGGGGGTGTGATCATCGCGACAATACGACTGCCGCGGCGGCGAAATCGCTGCCGAGATCAAGTCGTGTAAATTGAAAGGCTCGTGACCCGGAACGGGGGTCCGGCCGGTTACCGATATTCTATCAGAACTGCCAGTCCAAACTGGCCCACACCCGCGTGTCCTGCCGGGCGCCGGTCAGCCCGCTGTCGGGGATCTCGGCCGAGGCGTCACCCCCCACTTTCCGCACCGCCGTCACCGAAAAACCCAGTTTTCCGGGGCCGGTGCCGTAAGCGCCGATGCCCAGCCCCTGCAGGAAGTAGGAATTCGGCTGCGGCGCGAGCGGGAAATCATCGTTTGCGTTCAGGCGGATATGCCCTATGTCATAGAGCAGCTTCAGGCCACAGGTGCAGCGCGGCGACTTCAGCACTGTCCAGCGCAGTTCCGTGGTCAGCAGTTGACCGGTGGACCCGCCATTGCTGGAGACCGGGTAGGCCCGAACGGCGCCCGGGCCGCCCAGGTAGAACTGCTCGGAGGGGTCCAGGTTCTGATAACTCAGCTGACCGCTCAGGGAAGCGTAGCCGGAGAAGGCACCCCACAGCTTCTGGGTCCGGTCGACCCGGTAGCGCAGTAGCCCGAACTGCCCCTGGGTATCGGGTCCGAACCGATCATCGGTCTCGCCGGGAGATCCGGCCATGCTCACCCAGCCGCGTCCCACGCTCACCTGTGCCGTGCTGACCGCCCCACCGCCCAGCTGATCGTAGATATTCCCGTCCGCGTACAGCAGCGCGTCATAGACATGGTAGTCACTGATGCGCGCCACAATGTTGTCGTTGTAGAAGTTCTTCCGCACCAGGGTCAGGCCAACGGACAGGTTGTGATTCTGCGTCCGTATCAGCGAATACTCGATGTCCGGACTGAAGCTGTCCGAACTGCCGCGCGGGGCGGTGGCGTTCCACGCCGGCGCGTGCACTTCGTAGTTGAGCCCCGCCGCATCCAGACCCAGCGTCAGGCCATCATCATTCAGCGGCAGCCGGGCACTGAACCGGCCGAACTGCAGATCGGGGGTGAGGATGCCCACGATGCCGAACTCTTCACCGAATCCAAAGACGCTGTTGAAATCGAGCCAACCCGTGGCGCGTTCGGAGCCGATGCTGGCCTGGCCATAGTTGTCGATGGAAAACTGACCGCTCACCAGGTTCTGGTTCGCGACCGTCAGCACGACATCCGTCAGCCCGTTGTCCGCGCCGCTGGTCTCATCGGCCGCCACGCTGATCCCCGGCAGATCGCCCGCCAGCAGCACGCCGCGGGTGAGCCCATCCACGGACAGTGGCGCACCCGGCGTCAATCGCGATTGCACCCGATCGACAATGCGCTGCGGCGACACATGCAAGGACTTCAGGTCGGTGTCATCCGGAAACACGACTTCGCCGAACCGGCCTTCGACGATCTGCACCAGCACCATTCCGCCTTCGACTCGCTGGGGCGGCACCAGCGCGCGGGCCAGCCAGCCCTTATGGCTGTAGAGGCGGGCGATCGAATCGGTGGCCTGCCGCAGATCGGCCGGTGACACATCGCGGTTCACGTAACCGGCCAGCAGCCGCTGGATCTGCGCCGTCGCGATCAGATGATTGCCTTCGATGCGAAAGCCGCGCACATGCAGGGAGGGGCCCGACGGCACCGCCTCGGGCGTCGGTTTCGGGGCGGGCTGCGCTTTGAGCGGTGGCGGGCTGGGGGTCTCGGGTTCCAGTTGCCGCAGGATGCTGCCGGCATTCGGCACTTGCTGCGCCACGGCGACATCGCCTAAGCAAAGTGTGGCTACCGCCAAAGCGGTGAACTGGGCAAGTCTGTTCGGCATCGGTATTCACGGATTGTACCCTCACCTTCGCTCAAGCCACCTGTGAAACGGCACGCGCCGCGGCCGCCACCCGTTCCCAGGTCGTGGCCGCGAAACTCGGCCGCGAGATGACGCGCTCGAACCAGCTCGCGATGGTCGGCAGCGCCACGGTCAGTTCGGTCCATTCCGGCGCCTGTGACATGAAATCCATCTGCGGAATCAGCATCATCTCGGCGAGCGAGACCTGATCGCCCGCAAAGTAAGGCTTGTCGCCCAGCAACCTGCCAAGTTCGTTGAATACCCGCCGGGCATTCGGCATGGCCGCCTCAATGGCCGCCAGATCCGGTGTCAATCCCATGAGCTTGGGACCGACGACTCGCTGAAAGCCGATGACATTGCCGCAGCCCTGGAAGAGATACCAGTCGTTGACATTCATGGCCTGATCCATCTGTGCCGCGGCGCGCGGATCGCTCGGGGTCAGGGCCGGCTGCGGCCAGATTCGATCAATGTAGCGCACGATGGCCTGGGTTTCGTACAGCGTGAAGTCCCCGTGTTCGATCACCGGCATGCGCCCGAAGGGATGGCGTGAGAGGTGCGCGTGCTCGCGGTGCTGTCCCGGCCGCAGCGGCGCAATGCGCCATGGCACGTGCTTCTCCTCGAGCGTGGCAAGCACGGCCCGTGCGAACGGACTGCCGGGAATGGTATGAACGATGACATCGGCCATGTTTGACTCCCCTGCTTTCAATTTTCGTCGGTAATCTTCTGGAACTCACCGAGTAGCGTCGGCCAACCACCGTCCAGCATCTCCCGCACCCGCGCGGCATCCGCGCCGAGCCGCTCCAGGTGCCGGTGTTCCAGGCTGACCACGGTGCCACCCGGCGCGTGCGCCTTGAAACTCAGCTCCAGTTCCGTGAGCAGCTCGGGGTGATAGGCCCAATCCGCACCGATCTGCCAGGCCAGCAGCAACCGATGCGGCGGCTCCCAGCACAGTACTTTCCCCCACTGGGTCTCCTGACCCTGTGCATCGCGCTCGAACCAGCGGCCTTCGACCCACGGTTCAAGCACTACCGCCACATGTGGTTCGCGGCCAATCGTCTTGCCTTTCGGCCACCAATCCTGAATTCGAGTGGTGAACAATTCAAAGGCGCGCGCGGGATCGACCCGCACGATGACGTTGCGAACGATGGGCGCGATACTCACTTCAAGGTCTCCTCGGCATCCGCAAACGCCTTGAATGCATCCAGCGCGTTCACCCAGTGCGCATCCAGCCATTCACGCATAGCGCCAATACCCCGCGGATCGATTCGATAGATGCGCCGCGTGCCTTGCGCGCTCTGCGTGACCAGGCCCGCATCCTTGAGAACCCGAAGATGCTGCGATACCGCCGCACGCGTAACCGGCAAATTCGCCGCCAGATCCCCCACGGCGGAGGCACCGCGCGACAGCCGTTCGAAGATCGCCCGCCGGGTGGGATCCCCTAACGACTCCAGCGCCGCTACGGCCGCTTTTGATCGGTAAGCCATGGCTAATGGTTAGTCATGGCTTACCGTTTTGTCAAGTCGCTAAATTAGTAATAATTGCCCGTCATCCGCAGCCCGCACCCGCCGTTATAGTCTGAACTTACGGGGTGGGAGCGAGTCCCACCATTACGCAGACAAGCTGGAGGGTGGCAGAAATGGCAAAACGAACGACAGGCTGGATGGTTGGGTTCACGCTGATCGGAAGCTTCGTCTCCCTGCACGCGATGGCCGATGGCCCGCTTTTTGGGCTCTACAATCCCCTGGGCCTTTACGTCGGCGCCGGTGTGGGTACCGCCATCACGGATCAGACTCAATTTGACCCCATCGACCTGTCCTTTCACCGCGTAGATGGCCGGCCCCTGGGCTGGAATGCCGTGATCGGCGTACGCCCCATTCCCTTTCTCGGCGCCGAGGCCGAGTACATCGACTTTGGTAGGACGCACTTACCGGCCGGTCCGGTGATGACCGTCAGCGGGACTTCATTGACCACGCAATTCCTGGGCTCGCAGGCCACCGACCATGCCGCGGCCGTATTTGCCGTCGGCTACCTGCCGCTGCCCATTCCCTGGGTCGAACCGTTTGCCAAGCTTGGTTGGGGCGAGATCTGGGAGCACGACTCGACGTCCGGCATTTACAACAACATCTATACCGCTAGCGGACCGCTCGGCCTCGCATTCGCCTCGCAGAATTCTCAAAAGGATGGGGTCGCCTATGGCGCGGGCCTGCAGTTTCACGTGGAGCAGCTGGCGATTCGCGCCCAGTACGAACGGATCAGCGCCTCGGAAAGGCTGGGATGGAACGACCCTGCATTGGCATCGATTGGGCTGAGCTGGACCTTCTAGCCGCTACCGTACTCGCGCGTCACGGCCGCCACCTGCACCGTGTACGATGCGTACCAGCGGTCACGTCCGGCCTGCTGCGCCAACAGATGCTCGGGATGCGCGCGCCAGGCCCGGATGGAAGCCTCATCGGGCCAGTAGGACAGCGCCACTTCGTGCTCACCTTCCGCCACGGCATGGAATTCCAGGCAGCCGAACTGCGCTAGCGCCAGCTCGCGCATGCGCGCGGCTGTCTGTGCATACTCAGCGTCAAAAGCGCGAACGCGGGCGCGGAAAATGACCACGTACATGGGCGAAGCTTACAGGATCCGCTCCCCAAACCGCTCCAGGCGCGGCATCCAGTTACCCTTGAAGTTCGCCGATACCAGCACGTGGTGGGCACGACCGATCAGCAGGCGGCGCGGCACGAAGCCGATGTAGCGCGAATCACCGCTGTCATCGCGGTTGTCACCGAGGAAGAAATAGTTCTCCGCCGGCACCGTGACGGGACCGAAATTGCGGCGTGCCGTGATTTCCGGCAGGAACTGGATCTCGCGCCGGCTGCCATCGAGGGTCTCCGCGAGTTTCACGGCCAGGGTCGACCCCGCATAGTTCCGGGGCTCACGGTATGGCGTCAGATGCGCATACCGCGCCTCCACTCCGTTCACGATCAACCGATCATCCCGCAACTCGACCACATCGCCCGGTACTGCGACCAGGCGCTTGATGAGACGCACACCGTCGGTGGGCGAGTGGAAGGTGACGACATCCCCGCGGCGTGGCTCACCCAGGCGCGCCACTGAAATATCCGTCAGCGGCAGCTTCAAATCGTACGCGACCCGGTTCACCAGCACGACGTCGCCATCCAGCAGCGTCGGATGCATCGATTCGGACGGGATCGGGTTCCAATCGGCGAGGGCGGTGCGGAATAATCCGAACACCAGCAGACACACCAGGAAGGAACGGTTGTTCTTGAGCCAAAGTTTCATTGAGGAACCTCGGAAAAAATGACAGGTGCCGCCAGGCTTTGGACCGCAAAACCTGGCGCAGGTTCCTCTGTTGCATCGCCGCAGCTTCGCCCGTGGCCTGGATCAGGCGGCGCGCTTGCGCGCCTTCTTCTTCGGAATATGTGCGCCGGCCTTGCGGGCTTCCGACAACCCGATGGCAATCGCCTGCTTGCGGCTGGTGACTTTCTTGCCGGAGCGGCCGCTGCGCAAGGTGCCCGCCTTCATCTCGTGCATGACCTTCCCGACCTTGCGGGAGGAGGTTGTTCGCTTCGTTGCCATACCGACTCCTTTAAATCACTACGGATGCAGGCTACGGAATGCTCTAGTGCGCTCCCGTCGGTCGAGCGCGCGGCATGGCGTGGGAATCTGCCGATGCGACAGCCGCACGCGGGCGGCCGGGACCCCTACAATATTCGGCAGGGTCGAGGCATTGAGAATTGCAGGAGGTTTTCATGAATACACACTTGCGCCGCGGCGCCCTGGCGCTGCTGGTCGCCCTGGCTGCCCCTGTCGGTTGGAGTGCGGATGCGGCGAATCCGGCATCCGTTTCCTGGCAGGACTCCTTCACGACCCGGCTCGAAGCGCTCGCGCTGCTGCAATCCCTCAATGCGGATCTGCTGTCACACGATAGCGCGACCCTGACCCTCGACCGATGGTGCGCGTCGCATCATCTGTCGGACCCGCCGACGATTACCGCCGAGCGTGTTCATGATGTCGACAAACCCGCGACCGCGGCGCAGCGGGAGCTGTTGCAGGTCAGTGCGACCGAGCCCTTGGGATATCGTCGGGTGCGGTTACATTGCGGCGCGCATGTATTGTCCGAAGCCGACAACTGGTACGTACCCTCACGTCTGACCGCGCCGATGAACGAGGCGTTGAACAACACAGACATTGCCTTCGGCCGCGCGATCCAGGCGCTGCAATTCCGCCGTCGCACGCTCTCCGCCACTTTGCTGTGGGCCCCGCTGCCGGAGGGTTGGGAGATGGCCGCCTCGGGCGCAGGGGTACATGCGGCCAAATTGACCATTCCCCCCTTCGTCCTGCAGCACACCGCCATGCTGGCCCTGCCCGATGGGACACCCATCAGCGCGCTGACGGAAACCTATACCTCGGAGGTTCTGGCTTTTCCGCAACCCACACGCAAATAGCGGCCGAGGCACAGGCTGACACTGACGGCGGCCAGCGCCAGCCCGCGCAGGAATGCGACGGCAGCGACGTTGTTGTGTGCGCCCGTCACCTGCCAATGCAGGCCATCCAGATGATCCAGAACATCGAATCCCACACTGAACATCAGCGTGGCAATTGCGAATGCCAGCAGCCAGTTGCGCCGCTGGGCGGTACCCAGCGCACGCGGGCCTGCCACGGGCGCAACGCCACGGCGCAACGCGTAGCCCAGCACGATGAGGACGAGCGCCAAACCCAGTATTGAGCTGCCATCCTGTACCAGTCGCGCGCCCATCAGATGATGCCCGTGCAGCTCGAAGGTCCAATCGTCGAGCTCGGGCATCATGCGCATGCCGCGCGCACCCTCGTGGGTGAATCCGTCCCACACCAGATGCGTCAGCGCGCCGACCAGTACGCCGCCCGCGGCGAGCAGCCACTGCCGCGGGCTAGTCAACACGGCCGGCGCCGCGTACGGGCGCCAGCGCAGGTAGGCCGGGTCGGGCAGGAGGTTGAACAGGGGCACCTTGATCCAGCGCTGGAATATCCAGTACGACAGCAGACCCAGTGGCAGACTGAACGTCACCAGGCTCACGGCGCTGCGGGTTGCCACCCGGGGCGGATGGATCGGCAACAGATAGCCAAAGTCGGGCGCCATGCTGCCAATCACCATCGCAGACAGTATCTGCAGGCGCGCCAGCAGGCGTGAAAACGGCAGCA
>DATHOA010000269.1:0-30804 GCA_035485475.1 Steroidobacteraceae bacterium
CTCCTCGCTGTCCCAGCTCAGCCGCCTGCCGCTGGATGAGCTGAAGATCGACCGCTCGTTCATCATCCGCGCCCACGAGCGCCGCGATGACGTGACCATCATCATGTCGACGATCGAGCTGGCCCATAGCATGGGACTGAAAGTGGTCGCCGAAGGAGTCGAGACCCAGGAGGCCTGGAACCTGCTGCGGCGCCTGGGCTGTGATCTGGTCCAGGGCTACCTGGTGAGTCGGCCGCTGTCAGCGGCGGACACCGTGACCTTCCTGCAGCAGGCGAAGCATGCGCCGGCGGCGGATGAGAGCACCAATCGGCAGCTGCGCACCCTGCAGCTTTAGGAGACCAGCTGCCGGATGTCCTGTTCGAGCGCGTCAAGTGAATAGGGCTTGCGCACAAACCGATAATGCTGCGCCGATCGTCCCAGTTCCGGACGCGCTTCACCGGAGGTGAGAATGACGGGCAGGCGCGGTCGATTCACCGCCAGCCACTGCGCCAGCCCCACGCCATCCATGGCGCCCGGCATATTGATGTCTGAAAAGACCAGATCGACGTGAATGCCCGAATCCAGGGCGGCCAGCGCCTCGCCCGCGTTTTCGGTGGCGACGACCTCGAAGCCGACGATGCGGAAATACTCCGCCACGCAACTGCGCAGCTCCTCGGTGTCTTCCACGACCAGGATCACGGTCGGCGGGGCACGGTATAGGTGCCCGGCAGTGCCGGATGTCTGGGACGTTTGAGCGGGATTCGACAGCGGCTTGATCACGGTTCCAGACTACCCTTCACGGCGCGTGAAAATGTAGGACGAAGTCACGAACACGGGGTGAAATAGCCGCAACAGGGCCGGGGAGGCCGTGCGCAATTCACAAAAATCGTGCGTGGGCGGGAACTTGCCTTATTGCGCGCCGGAACTGTGCGCTGCGTACCTCCCGATATTTACCGATCCCTGAGACTTCAATGCGCTTCGGAGAGGAACGTGGGCAACCTGATCGGCAGCCTGTGGCTGAAACTATGTAAGAACCGGCGCGCCGGTGACGAAGGACTGCTTTCGCAGGCGAGCTTCGAGCAATCGCCGACGGCGGTGTTGCGGCTCGACGCCGCCACCTTACATATCGTTGCCGCCAACGCGGCGTTTGCCAAGCAATCCGGTTATTCGGCGCTCGAACTGCTGGGCATGCCGGCGACGCGGTTGTTTGACGAAGACCCCTCCGGCGATGCCGTGATGAACCGGCTGCGCGCTCCCACCGACCATGTGACGCTCAAAGTACGCCAGCGCTGCAAGGATGGGAAAACGCTCGACCTGGACCTGCTGGGTCATCGGGTCGAGCTGGGTGAGCAGACGCTGCTGTCGTATACCTGCCACGACACTTCCCTGCGTGCCCGGTTCGAATCAAAGCTGCTGGAAAAGCAGCAGCATCTGGATCATCTGGCGCACCACGACCAGTTGACGGGTCTGCCCAATCGACTGTTCCTGGCGGCGCATCTGCCGGACGCGCTAGCGGTTGCGGCGCAGAGCAAGCAGATACTCGCCGTGCTGTTTCTTGATCTGGATCGGTTCAAGCACATCAACGACTCACGCGGCCACGAGACCGGCGATCAGCTGCTCAAGGCGGTCGCCCAGCGGCTGCGCGATACCCTGCGCGGCGAGGACATCGTGATTCGCATGGGCGGGGATGAGTTTGTCGTCATCATGAAATCGGTTCGCGATGCGGAGGATGTCAACGAAGCCGCGCGGAGAATCACCGAATCGCTGTCGAGTCCCGTCATCGTCAACGGGCAGCCGCTGCTCACCACCGCCAGCATCGGCGTGAGCCTGTTTCCACGGGACGGCGCGGACATGGGCGAATTGCTGCGGCATTCTGATACCGCCATGTACCAGGCCAAGGAGCGCGGTCGCAACAACTGCCAGATTTTCAGCCCGGTCATGGATCGCCGTCTCAAACAGCGTATCGCCATCGAGACGCACCTGCGCGCGGCACTGGAGTCGCACCAGCTGGATGTGCATTACCAGCCCATCGTCGAGATCCAGACCAACGAAGTCGTGGCGCTCGAGGCACTGCTGCGCTGGAATCATCCCACCCACGGCTTCCTGTCACCGGCGCGATTCATCGGTATCGCGGAGGAGTCCGGCCTGATCGTGCCGATCGGCGAATTCGTGCTGGAGCGGGTGCTGATGGATGCGACGCGCTGGCGCAAACAAGGCTGCAAGCTGGTGCCGCTCGCCATCAATGTCTCGGCGGCGCAATTGCAACGCTCCAATCTGGCCGGCGTGATCGTCGAGCTCACCCGCAAGCATGGTCTGAAACCCTCGCTGCTGCAGATCGAACTCACCGAGGGCACCGTCTTCGAGCGCGGTGAAAGCCGCAACGGCGAGCCCACGGAAGATGCCGTCACCAAGCTTCGCGACCTGGGCATCCATATCAGCATCGATGACTTCGGCACCGGTTATTCGAGCCTGTCTTATTTGAAGCGCTGGCCGGTGGACTCGATCAAGATCGACCGCAGCTTCGTGCGTGACCTGGGCTCCGATCCCAGCGATCTTGCCATTGTCGGGGCGATCATCGCCATGGCACGCCACCTGCGCATTCCCGTCATCGCCGAAGGCATCGAGGGCTGGCAGCAGTTGGAGAGGCTGCGCGAACTGGGCTGCGCCCGGGTGCAGGGGCATCTGATCGCGAAGCCGGCTCCGCCGGAGAACTGCCGCCACTTCCTGCAGGGCGTACCCGTCGATCTGGCTGATCGCAGCCGCGCCGTGGAAGCCCCGGAGACCACCGCCATCTGGGCGGTGCTGAAGAGCTAGCTGCCACCAGCTACTTCATGCTGACGTCGCGTGCCTGGTCGGACATGCCCTGCTGCCAGGTGCTCCATCCGGAATTCATGCCGTAGGGACTGCGCTGCAGTACCGCCTGGATGCGATGGATCTTGCCACCCTGCACCTTGAACAGCTCGGCAAGCTCCCAGGTCCACGGCTGTACCGGGCCGTTCACGACCTGGCGGCCATCGGGCGTCGCGAAGTGCCGGGTATCACCGCCCTCGTGATCGAAGAAACCGAAGGCGAAGACGATGCCACGCTCCTCGTCCACCGCGACATAGCGCCGGTCGCGAATGCGGCTGACGAAGTGCAGCAGGCCGGACTTGAACTGCTCCATGCAGCTCCATTGCGCCGAATACGTGGGCGCGGTTTTCGGATCCGGCCGCGTCTGCCCGGCAGGCGTTGGCGCGTTGGTCGTCTGCATGCCGTTCTCGAGCCGGTTGCAGTCATCGGCGAAGGGATAATCGCCCTTGCCATCATTCTTCTGCATGCCGGTGAAGTACTTGTCGGCCGTTGCAATCAGTTCGGCGCGTGAGGTCCGCTCGGCGGGCGGCACCGTGGCCAGGTAGATCGGATCGACCGTCTTGCCGTCAATGGCGAGCGCGGGTTTTTCATCGCGCACCATCAGTTCCTCGATTTCCGTGATCTGGCGCTCCTTGACGCGCAGGCGCAGCGCCATCAGCACCTGCGTGCCCTTGGCCGGATCGCGATTGTCCTCCTGGATGGTCGCGAGCAAGGCTACCTGGCCGGCGCGCGGATCGGTGACGAACAGGCGGTAATGCCCCTTGGCGTGCATGGTGCGCCACAGGCCATCACCGATGGCGAGCTGCTGGCCATCTTCGGTGTAGCGCACTCCCGGTGCCAGGGGCACGAGCTTCGGATCGTGGGCCAGCAGGGCATCGAAGTAGCTGTCGACAAACCCCTCGAGGCAGGCGCGATCACACGGCGCGGCCGCGTGTGCGTTCAGCGCGCCGGTCAGCAGCAGTGTCGCCGCCAGGTATTGAAACCTTCGCCGATTGTTCATGAACCCCCCTTGTCCTTGCCTGGCCCGTATCGGCCGTTATTGATTTCGGAAATTGATTTCGAGCTTGACGCCATTCGGATCGAACACGAACAGCTGCCGCATGCCGGACTTGGACACCAGGTTGCGGGCCGGGGTCACGCCATGGCGGGCGAGGCGCGCGACCACGGCATCGAAGTCCTCGGCATTGAATGCGACGTGATCGAACGCGCCGGTGCTCGGCCCCGGTACGGTCACCGGAATATCCTTGGCCTGCGAGTGGGCGGTATAGGTATGCCACTCGGCGATGTGGATCACCGGCGTGGCGCCCAGATACATCCAGTATCCCGGGAACCCCAGCGGCGGACGCAAACCCTGCGACATGCCCAGCGCATCCCGATAGAAATCGCGCGTCATATCGATGTCGGCGGTGAGCACCAGGTAGTGCTCCATGCCCGTGAGTGCCACCGCCTATGGCGCCGACGAGGCCGCCGGTGGCGCGCCCGTTTGCCGCATGACCGTGCCATCGGCCAGCGTCACGCTCATGAAGCTGCCGCCATGCTCGACACTCTTGAGCGGGTGGATCACCAGACTCACCTTGTCGCCGGGACGCAGGGTGTGTTTGCTCCAGCCGCGTCGCGCAAGATAATTCGGACTCATGCCCTCGATCCCCCACTGCTGCGCAGCCCCCTTCGCATCGGGGACGTCGATCCAGATCCAGCTGTGGGGATTGGTCCACTGGAAGTCGCGGATCGTGCCCTGCAGCGTCACGGTCTGCGACAGATCGAACATGGCGTAGGAGTGATGGGCGCTGGCCGCCAGGGGCAGTGCCGCGAGCGCCACGGTGAGCCACAGTGCGCCGGTTGCCGTGCGGATTGCGATGGGTTTCATAGGTGTTGACCGCTGCGTCAGTGAGTGAGAATGATGCCGGCCTTGCCCTTATCGTCGGACAAGTTGCGGTTGTTCTGTTCGCAGATGTACTCGGTGATATCCCAGTCGCGGTGGCGCGCCAGCACCTTCGTGGCCGAGAACGGTTTGGTGAGCGCCTTGGCGTCATCGATGGTGGTGACCACCTCCATCGTCTGCGGTGCCGTCAGCCGGAAGCGTTCGACGATATGCATCTGATCGCTGTGCCGGTAGCCCTGGCTGGGTCCCAGCGCCGTATCGGGCGTGAAGCCCACCGAATCCACCACCAGTGTGTCGCCCTCCCAATGGCCGATGGAGTGGCCGTTGTAAGTGAGGTCCGGGTCATCCGGATGCTTGCGGCCATCCATGAAAATGCGCCGCGTCTGGCTGTAGGCCTCGATGACGATGGTGACCTTGCCCGGCGTGAACAGCAGCTCCATCGGGTAGGGTTGATTCATGATGGCCGGCATGCCGGGCGGCACACAGTTGGCCTGGGGGGATTCCACATCCTCGCCCTTGGCCTGGGCCGCCTTGAAAGCCGCCAGCTTCTGCGCGTATTCGGCAGTCAACGCGGGCTGCTCCGGGATACCCGGTCCGGGGCGGGTACGCGAGCCGAAAGCAACCTCCCACACCCCGCTCAAGTCGGGGACGGATTTGGGCGTATCGCCCGCTGCCGCCAGCGCCACGCTGGCAAGCATTGGCACGAGCAGCATCGCCACGAGGCTCATCGCCCGGCTGATGCGCCTGACAGACGTTTGCAAATTGGCCCCCCTTGGCGTCAGCCAATGTAATCGCACCCGGGCCCACCGTGGCAACCCCTTTGCCGGGTAAGCGCCAATATCTACGCGAAGCCGATCCAGCGACCCAGGGCGATGACGATCACCCAGGCGCAAAGTGAAATGCCGCCGGCGAGCTTGGCGGCCAGGGGCGGCCGCGCCGGTGCGCGATCCCACTGCGCCACCGACCGGAAGGCCCCGATGTGGAACAGGCCCATGTTGAGGGCCGCCAGGGCCAACATGGCCATCTTGGCCTCGAACTGCCAGATGCCCCAGTATTTCGACGCCGAGGAGCTGAACAGCAGCGTGCCGGTGATCGCCGCGCCGACAAATGCCGTCCAGGTCCAGGGCAGCACCTCATCGGTGAGCTCCTTGACCGAGCGGTTGCGCGAGGTCAGGTTCAGCAATCGCAGGTCGACGACCATGATGGAGCCGACCACCAGCACCAGCATCAGCACGTGGATGGATTCGATGGTCGGGAACAGCCACGTCGACTCGCGCACGGCGGTGCCCCACGGGGTGGCCTCGATGTCTGCCAGCAGTTGCTTGATCATCAACCGTGCTCGACGTAGGCGATCCAGCGACCCGCCGCGACGATACCCACCCAGGTCAGCAGCGACACGGAGCCCAGCAGCGCGGCGACCGCCCGATGGCGCTCCCAATAGCCCTTGTTGCGATGCAATACCCGCTGGAAGGTGGCGGTCAGGATCAGCGCTGTCGCCAGCAGCGACATCTTGGTCCAGAACACCACGTTTTGCAGGTCGCGGCCCGGCTCAGCAATGATGAGTATGGAGCCGGAGCACAGCAGGACGATCAGCGTCACCCAGACCCAGGGCAGGAAGCGATCGGCCATAGCCTCCAGGCTCTGCCGCCGCCCGGCGATGCCGATCAGCCGCAGGTCGAGCATGGCCATCGAGGTCATAACGATGGCGATGGAGACGATATGCACGATCTGCACCGTCGGAATCACCCAGAATGCATTCTGGATTTGCTGGCTGAACGAGGTGGCGGCAAGCCACACACAAAACTCTCTGATCACTGATTTCCCCCCAAAGATCCCTGACGAAGCCCACTATCGTGCGCCACAACATCCGTGATAGTCAGCTAAATCACTGTTTCTGATTACGTTATTTAACGTTAACAAATCGTGCTAGCATCGCCGCCCGCGCCCAATCCGTTGCCCATCATGTCCGACCCCGCGTCATTGCAGGCACTAGCCGACCGGATTCGCGCCACCGGCGCCCTGGGCCGTTCACAGCTCATCCAGAAGCTGTTTGATTTCCTGATCGAATGTTCGGCGACCGGCCGCGCGCCCAAGGAGACGGAAGTCGCCATTGAGGTGTTCGGCAAGGACGTTGGTTTCGACGTGGCCCAGGACGCCATGGTTCGGGTTTACGTCCACAAGCTGCGCCGCAAGCTCGAAGAATACTATTTGGCGGGCGGCCGCAGCGACCCGTTTCAACTGACCATTCCCAAAGGCGCCTACCTCATCGTGATCAACGATCGGGAAGCACCCGCGGAAGGCCCGCTCGGCGAGCTGCCTGCCGAGGCGAGTGCCGGCAGCGTCCCGACCGCGAGGCGGGTGCGTCGCTGGCTATGGCCGACGCTCGCCGCCTCACTGGTGATCAACCTGTTGTTTGCGGGCGCGCTGCTGTGGTACAGCCGCCATGAACACGCCGTCGATCCGATGCTGGCGAACCCACTGTGGGCGCGCATGGTGGCGGCGGACCGCCCCCTGCTGGTCGTGTTCGGTGACTATTACATCTTCGCCGAGACCGACAGGAACATGGAGGTCCAGCGCCTGGTGCGGGAGTTCTCCATCAACTCCTCCGGCGATCTGGATCAGTATCTGAAGCTGCATCCGGAGTTTGCCGATCGCTATCAGGACATGCAGCTGAACTACCTGCCGACTTCGGCCGGGTATGCGCTCAAGGACCTGATGCCGCTGCTGGCAGGCGCCAGCGGCCACACCCGGGTCGTGCTGGCCTCGCAACTCACCCCGCGGATGCTGAAGACCTCGAATGTCATTTATATAGGCTATCTGAGCGGCATGGGCATGCTCAGCGACCTGGTATTCAGCGGCTCGCGCTTCGATGTCGGGGAATCCTTCGATGTGCTCATCGATCGCGCGACGGGCAAGCGCTATATCAGCCAGGCGGCGCTGCCCGTGCCGGGTGAGCAGACCTATCACGATTTCGGCTACTTCGCGACTTTCGCGGGACCCTCGGGCAATCAGATCATGATCATCGCCGGCACGCGCGATGTGGCGGTCATGCATACGGCGGAAAGCATCAGCCATGCGGATTCGCTGCAGCAGCTCACCGCCCGCAGCGGCAACAGCCGCTCCTTCGATGCCCTCTACGACGTCTTCGCGATGAATGGTACGAACCTCAACGGCACGCTGCTCCTCACCGGCAAGATCGATACCGCCCGCATCTGGGCCGATGAATCCGCCGCGGCGCCGACCAACCCGAGCCGTCCGCCCGGCCCGCTCGCGCCCACCGCGAGCCTGCCCTAGATGGACAATCGCCCCCGCAGGCAGCGCTATGCCGCCACCGTGCAACGCGTGCAGCGACTCACGGCGCGCATGGTCCGCGTGGTGTTCGCCGGGCCGGCGCTTGCCGGATTCAACTGGAATGGACCGGCGGCGCATATCAAACTCATTTTGGGAGCCGACTCCCCCGACGTGCGTGCGCCGTCGCGGACCTACACACCACGTCATTTCGACGCCGCCACGCATGAGCTGACCGTGGACTTTGTGCTGCACGGTGAAGGTCCGGCCTCCACCTGGGCCGCCCAGGCGCAGGTCGGACAGCCCATGCTGATCGCCGGGCCTGGACGCTGCTATGCCTTGGATCCGCAGGCACAGTGGCTGCTGCTGGCCGGCGATGAGTCGGCGATACCGGCCGTCGCCACCATCCTCGAGGCGGTGCCGGATGCGGTTCGCACCGAGGTGCTGCTCGAGGTCAACGATGCGGCAGACGAGTTCGTGATCACCCCGCAGCGTCCCAATGTCGGCATCCGCTGGCTGCATCGCGCGCAACCCATCATCGGGCATGGCGGCACGGCGCGCGCTGGCGTGGAACTGTTGAGCGCGATCACTGCGTTCCAGCCACCCGCGGGTACCGGGGGCATCTACGTCGCCTGCGAGGCCGATGCCATGCGCCGCATCCGGCGGCACCTGCTGCTCGAGCGCGCCCTGCCGCGTGAATGGCTGACCACGCGCGGCTACTGGAAACAGGGCGCGACGGATTATCCCGACCGGGATTACGGCGAGGACGAGGGTGTGAGCTGAGGAGGCTGCGCACACTGTAGCGCCGGCCCACCGGTCACGAAAATGCGTGGGCCCAGGGGCGCCGTGATCGTCCCATGCAGGGTGTTCAGGTAACTCTCGAACGCCTCGGTATCCAGCGGCCCGACCTGGGCGACCGGCAAGCCGCCGAAGCCCTTGAAATCATCGCCCCCTCCGACCAGGAAGTCATTCACGGCCACGCGGTAGGTCGCGCCGGCGAGAATGCGCCGGTGCCGCGCATCACAGGCCAGCACCACGCGTGCGCCGGCCGGCCGTGCCGGGTCCCACTCGTAGTACAGGCCCGAGGTTTTCAACACGCGCGGGATGGCAGCCGGATCCGCGGACCACTGCTCCTCCAGCGCACCGAGCAGCTGCGCACCCGTCATCTGCAAGGCCAGGATGCGATTGCTGAAGGGATGCACGGTGAGGACATCTCCCCAGGTGATCGGTCCGGCCGCCAGGTCCGCGCGCAGCCCGCCGGGATTCATCAACGCCACATCGGCCTGCACGGCCGCGCGCTGGGCATCGGCGACGAAGTCGCCCAGCACGGACTCACCCGCCCCTGACATGCTGCGCGTCAGCGCAATCCGGCTTTGCCCCAGCACGCGCGCCACCCGTGGGCCGACGGCATCCTGTGCGTCGCGGGTCAGTTGCGCGACGCTCGCATCGGGATGCAGACCCTCACCGGCATCGGCCCAGGCCGGCAGCACCCGCGCGGCCTTGGCGAGAACCCGGCCGCTGTGGCGATCGAGTTTCAGCGTCAATTCACCGAACGCGATCCCATAGGAGTAGTCCTGCACGACCAGTACCGGCTTGCCGGCACGATCCGGCCACAGCGCATTGGTGAAATTGTGGGTATGCCCCGAGATCACCACATCGATTCCCGGATCCAACTGCGCGACGATGCGCAGCAGCGGCCCATGCCAATCGAAGCCCTGCGCCGTGCTCACCGGCACGACACCTTGATGAATGGTCACGAGCAGGGTGTGCACGCCCTGCGCCTGCAGCTCCTTCGCCGCCGCATTGATCGCCGCCGCCTCATCCGTGAACGTCAGATCCGCAGTCGCCCAGGCGGGCACCAGCGACGGGGTCTCCTTCAGGACTGCACCGATGATGCCCACCGGAATGCCCGCGATGACGACCACTGCATACGGCGGCAACAGCGTGCGTCCGGTGCGCTTGTCCAGGACATTGGCGCAGACGTAAGGCACCCGGCTGCCGCGCCACGGGTTCTGCAGAAACGGTCCGGCCTTGGCATTGCCCCCGTTGAGCAGCCGCAGCAGTTCCGCGGGGCCGGCATCAAACTCGTGGTTCCCCGGCGTGCCGATCACATGGCAGGGATCCGGCTGCTGGCGCCAGCCAGCGGCCGAGAAGAAATGCGTGGCGTTGCCGTAGGGGCAGGCGCCGTCGGCCAGCAGATTCAGGAACTGTATGGCCGGTTCGTTCTGCAGCAGCCGCGTGATCGGTGGGCTCGCCCCCAACAGGTCCCCGGCATGAATGATCAGGGTGTCGGCCGGATCCAGCGC
Organism: Steroidobacteraceae bacterium; assembly: GCA_035485475.1. Classification (GTDB taxonomy): domain Bacteria; phylum Pseudomonadota; class Gammaproteobacteria; order Steroidobacterales; family Steroidobacteraceae; genus DAIDKA01. Next base: position 10,306 of record DATHOA010000269.1, read on the forward strand.
GCGCTGCGCCTGCAGATAGGCCGCCAGCACGGCGGCGCCCCCGGCCGGCCGCCGGCCATCCGGCGCCGCAGGCGTGTGCAGGTTGCCGTGGAAGTCGTTGAAGGTCAGGACCCGCAGTGTCACGGCCGTTGGCAGGCTCGCGGCGGCGGCCGGCGCCTGCCAGCTCACGGTCGTGCTCGGCGGCGGCCAGGGCACCCCGGGGGCGGGGGCGGCCAGGCTGATCGCCGTCGCCACGCAGGGCGCGATCGATGCAACTAATCTTAACAAATTCAATCTATTGAGATGCATTTGCGACCGCTTTCACCATTGGCTTTCAGCCTAGATTGATAAACCGTAATTTGCCTGTAAGCAGAAATACGTAGAATTATCGATAATCGATTGTAGCGACTGGATACGCACCCATGTGGATCGTTGAGGTGGCGCTGAAGCGCCCCTATACCTTTATCGTTTTGGCCTTGCTCCTGCCACTGCTCGGCGCCATGACGCTGTTTGGCACGCCGCTGCGCCCCGGCATGCCCGTGGATATTTTCCCGGACATCGCCATTCCCATCATTGCAGTCAATTTCAATTACACGGGTATGTCGCCGGATGACATTTCCGGCCGTATCACGGCGCAGCTGGAACGCTACGCCACGACCATCGTCAACGACATCGAGCATGTCGAATCCGAAAGCTACCCGGGCATCGCCGTCATCAAGCTGTTCTTCCAGCCGGGGGTGAACATCGACCTGGCCATGTCCCAGGTGACGGCCTATGGCCAGACTGCGCTGCGCAACATGCCGCCCGGCGCGCTGCCGCCGCTGATCCTCAAGTACAACGCCTCCAGCGTGCCCATCCTGCAGCTGGCCATGTCCAGCGACAAGCTCACCGAGGCGCAGCTGTTCGACTTCGGCAACCAGGTGCTGCGTTCGCAGATCGCCACCATTGCCGGCGTGTCGATCCCCTACCCGTTCGGTGGCGCCACCCGCCAGGTGCAGATCGATCTGCGCCCGGATGCGCTGCGCGCCCAGGGCCTCACGCCCGTGGACGTCAACAACACCATTGCGAATCAGGCGCTCATCATTCCGGCCGGTACGCAGAAGATCGGCGAGACCGAATACAACGTACGCCTCAATGCCAGCCCGACCACCATTCAGGCCTTGAACGATCTGCCGATTCGCAGCCGCGACGGTTCCGTGACCTACCTGCGCGATGTGGCCTTTGTGCACGACGGGCATCCGCCGCAGACCAATGTCGTACGCGTCGATGGCCGGCGTGCCGTGCTCATGTCCATTCAGAAGACCGGTTCGGCCTCGACGCTCACCATCGTCAATACCATCAAGGACCGTCTGCCACGGGTGCGCGAACTGGTACCCGAAGGTGCATCCATCGCCGCTACCGGTGACCAGTCGGTATTCGTGCGCGCCGCCATCCGTGGCGTCGTCACCGAGGCTTTGATCGCCGCGGCCCTGACCGCCCTGATGGTGCTGCTGTTCCTGGGCAGCTGGCGCAGCACCCTCATCATCGCGATCTCCATTCCCCTGTCGATCCTCGCCTCCATCATTCTGCTGGGCGCGACGGGTGAGACCATCAATCTCATGACCCTCGGCGGCCTGGCGCTGGCGGTGGGCATCCTGGTCGACGATGCCACGGTGACCATCGAGAACATCAACCGCCATCTCGAGGCAGGCCTGGAGGTACTGCCGTCCATCGTCGAAGGATCGCGGCAGATCACGGTGCCGGCGCTGGTGTCGACCCTGTCCATCTGTATCGTGTTCGTGCCGATGTTCCTGCTCACCGGCGTCGCGCGCTACCTGTTCGTGCCGTTGGCCGAGGCGGTCGTGTTCGCGATGCTGACCTCCTACGTGCTCTCGCGGACGCTGGTCCCCACCCTGTGCATGTACTGGTTGCGCACCGCCGCGGCGGAGAAGGCGGCCCTGGCCAATCCCAATGCCTGGCAGCGTTTCCAGCGCCGCTTCGAAACGCGCTTCGAGGCGCTGCGCGAGCGCTATCACGGCCTGCTGCAGGGCGCGCTGGCGCACAGCCGGATGTTCATGATCTGCTTCCTGGCCCTGGCCTTTGCCTCGATGATCATCTTCCCGTTCCTGGGACGGAACTTCTTCCCCGAAGTGGATGCCGGACAGATCAAGTTGCATGTGCGCGGACCGACCGGTTTTCGGGTCGAGGATACCGCGGGTCTTGTCGATCATGTCGAGGCGGCGATCCGCAAGGTCATTCCGGCGCAGCAGATCGGCAGCGTGGTCGACAACATCGGACTGGCGGTGTCGAGCATCAATGTCACCTACGGCACCTCGGGCACGGTGGGCAGCTCGGACGCGGACGTGCTGATTTCGCTCAAGCCCGGTCACTCGGCGACCTCCAAGTACGTACACATCCTGCGCCGCGATCTGCCGCGCGAATTTCCGGGCACCAGCTTTGCCTTCCTGCCCGCGGACATCGTCAGCCAGATCCTCAACTTCGGCATCCCGGCGCCCATCGACATCCAGATCACCGGCCCCAGTCCGCTGAACCGTGACGTGGCCAATCGACTGCTGGAATCGGTGCGGCATATTCCCGGCTTCGTCGATGCCCGCATCGAGCAACCGGACGATCTGCCGGAGCTGCGCGTGAACACGGACCGCAGCCGCGCCCAGCAGCTGGGCATTACCCAGCGCGATGTGGCCAACAACCTGCTGCTCACGCTGTCCGGCAGCAGCCAGATCGCGCCCTCGTTCTGGCTGAACCCGGAGAACGGCCTGCAGTATCCCTTGGTGGCGCAGACGCCGCAGTACCGCATGACCTCGCTGGATGATCTGCGCAATGTTCCGGTGACCTCCGGCACTGCACCGCAGATTCTCGGCGGGGTCGCGACCATCACCCGCGGCACCACCCAGGCGGTCGTCTATCACTACGACACCCAGAACCTCATCGACATCTATGGTGATGTACAGGACCGCGACCTGGGTGCCGTGGCAGATGACATCAATGCCCGACTGCACGCGCTCGAGCCCACGCTGCCCAAGGCCACGCACATCGTGCTGCGCGGCCAGGTGCAGACCATGCTCAGCTCCTACACCGGTCTAGCAATTGGCGTGGTCGGAGCCGTGCTGCTGGTCTACCTGCTCATCGTCATCAATTTCCAGTCCTGGATGGATCCCTTCATCATCATCACCGCGCTGCCCGCGGCCCTGGCCGGCATCGCCTGGATGCTGCTCATCACGGGAACCACGCTGAGCGTGCCGGCCTTGACGGGCGCCATCATGTGCATGGGTGTGGCCACGGCCAACAGCATCCTGGTGGTGAGCTTTGCCCGCGACCGGCTGGACGCGGGGGCGACCGCGCTGCAGGCGGCCCTGGATGCGGGCTTCACCCGCTTCCGGCCGGTACTCATGACGGCGCTGGCCATGATGATCGGCATGCTGCCCATGTCCTTGGGGATGGGCGAAGGCGGCGAACAGAATGCACCACTGGGCCGCGCCGTGATCGGCGGACTGTTGCTGGCGACAGTCGCCACCCTGCTGTTCGTGCCGGTGGTGTTTGCCGCCCTGCATGGTCGCAAGACCCCGCCGGATGCCGCGCCCTTACCCGCTCCTGCCCACACTTGACCTGACATCGAACCAATATCGGACTCAACTATGGACGCTGCCAACTCTCCTCAAACCCGCAACCACATGCAGGGTCTCGCGCGCCTCGGCATGGTGATCGCCGTGCTGGCCATCGGCTTCGTGGTCTGGAGCATCATCTCCGCCCACCGCGCCGCCGCGAACCTCGCCACTGCCACCGACGAGGCCGCGATCGTTTCGGTGACCACGACCCATCCGCAACCCACGGACCCGACGGGCAGCGAACTGATCCTGCCGGGCACCGTGCAGGCCAACATCGATGCCCCGATTTACGCGCGCACCGACGGCTACCTGAAGCGCTGGCTGGTGGACATCGGCACCCGGGTGAAGGCCGGCCAGCTGCTGGCCGAGATTGATACCCCGGAAGTGCAGCAGCAGATGAGCCAGGCGGAGGCCGAGGTTGCCACTGCGCAGGCGAATTCCAAGATCGCCGGCGTCACCGCCGAGCGCTGGGAGTCACTGCGCAAGACCGACTCGGTGTCCCGCCAGGATGCCGATGAAAAGTCGAGTCTCGCTGATGCCAGCAAGGCGCAGCTGCAATCCGCGCAGGCAAATCTGCAGCGCCTGCGGGACCTGTCGGGCTTCCAGCGCATCGTGGCACCCTTCGATGGTGTCATCACCGCGCGTGACACCGACGTGGGCCGGTTGATTGCCGGCGGCGGCGGTTCCGGCCCGGAACTGTTCCGCATCAGCGATGAGCGCTCGCTGCGCCTGTATGTGCGCGTACCGCAGGCGTTCGCGCCGCAGATGGGACCGCAGACCACCGCGAACGTGGCGTTTCCGGATCATCCGGGCAGGACCTACCTGGCCCGCATGGATTCCACGGCCAATGCGATCGACCCGGCCACCAACACCTTGCTGGTGCAGCTGAAGGTCGACAACGCCAGCGGCGCACTGCTGCCCGGTGCCTACGCCGATGTGCACTTCAAGGTCCCGCCGGGCGCGCTCGGCGCCTCGCTGCAGCTGCCCGCCAATACCTTGCTGTTCCGCAGCGATGGCATTCATGTGGCGACGGTCGATGCATCCGGACAGGTCAGCCTGAAGACCATCATCATTGGCCGCGACTATGGCTCGGCCATCGAAGTGCTGAACGGGCTCACGCCCCAGGATGTGGTCGTGCTCAGCCCGCCGGATTCGCTGATGGATCACTCCCGCGTGCGCGTGGTCACTGTGTCCAAGCCCGTAGCAGGTGCCTGATCGTGAAACGCGTTGCCATCGCAGGCGCCGTTGCGGCACTACTGGGTGCCTGCTCGCTGGCGCCTCCCTATGTTGCGCCGAAACTGGACCAGGACGTGGCCGTCTACAAGGAGGCCGGCGACTGGGCGCCCGCCGCGCCGGCCGATGACAAACCGCGCGCCGACTGGTGGCAGACCTTCGGCGATGCGAAGCTCAACGAACTGCAGGAACAGCTGCGCGCGGGCAACCCGGACCTGCGCGGCGCCTTCGCGCGTTTCGAGCAGGCCCGCGCCCTGGCCGGCGAGGCGCGCTCCGAGCAGTATCCGCAGTTGAATGCGAACGCCGCGGCGACCCGCGGACGCTTATCAGCGAATGCCCCGAACACGCTGGGCGCGGGCCGCACTGGCAATGACTTCGTCGCCTCGCTCAGCGTGGCCTGGCAGATCGACCTGTTCGGCCGCCTGCGCAACACCACCGCCGCCGCCAATGCGCGCGCGCAGGGCAGCGCGGCGGATCTGGGCGCGCTGGATCTGTCGCTGCAGGCGGAACTGGCGACCGATTACTTCACGCTGCGCGGCGACGACTCGACGGTGCAGCTGCTGGAGGACTCGGTCGCGCAGTTCGATACGGCGTGGGAACAGACCCGGCGTCGCTACGATACCGGCGTCTCGGCGGCCACCGATGTGGATCAGGCGGACACCCTGCGGCAGAACGCGCGCGCGCAGCTGGCGGCCACGCGCCTGCAACGCGCCCAACTGGAGCATGCCATCGCGGTGCTGCTGGGCGTGCCACCCTCGGCCTTCACCCTCGCGTCGGCGCCGCTGGTCGGGGATCCGCCCACTTTGAAGGTCGGACTGCCCTCGACGCTGCTGGAACGCCGGCCCGATGTGGCCAGCGCGGAACGCGAAGTGGCTGCAGCCAATGCCGGTATCGGCATCGCCCGCGCCGCCTGGTTCCCGGTGTTCTCGCTGCAGGCCGCGGCCGCCGGCTTTGAAAGCACGGCGACGGGGAACTGGATCGGCGCACCCAGTCGCTTCTGGTCGGTCGGTCCGGGTGGCACGCTACCGCTGCTGGATGTCGGCGGCCGCTCGGCTTTGAACCGGCAGGCGCGCGCCGCCTATGACGAATCAGTCGATGCCTACCGCAAGACCGCGCTCACCGCCTACCGGGAAGTCGAAGACGGCCTGGTTGCGGTACGGCGCCTGAGCGAGGAGCAGGCCGCGGATGTGGCCGCGGCCAAGTCCGCGCAGAGCGCCGCCTACCACGCCGATGAACGCTACACCGCGGGCGTCGCCGACTACATCGAAGTCACCACCACCCACACCGCGGCGCTGGCGGCCCAAAGTGCGGCGCTGGCCACCCAGGCGGCGCGGCTGAATGCGGCCGTCGCGTTGGTGCAGGCATTGGGCGGCGGCTGGACCGCGGATCAAATGAAATCACCGAGCCTATGATGGACACTGCTCTGAAACGCGTCTGCATGCGTGATCGCATCCGTGATGTGCTGGTCGCGCGCATCCTCGATGGCACCTATCCGGCTGGCCTGCAGCTCAAGGAGCTGTCGCTGGCGCGGGAGTTCAATGTCAGCCAGGCCCCGATCCGCGAGGCGTTGCGCGAGCTGGAAGGCACGGGCCTGGTGACTTCGGAGCGCTACCGCGGCACGCATGTGCGCGGTGCCGACTCGGTGGAGATGCGCGAGTCGTACGAACTGCGACTGATGATGGAGGTGCGCTCCATAGAACGCGGCCTGCCGCTGAGTCCGGCGATGGCCGAGAAGCTGCAATCCTGCATCACGCACATGTCAGCGGCAGTCGCCCGCGGCGACTCCGAGCAGTACATCGACTGGGCGTTGAATTTCCACCGCAGCCTGGTCGAAATGGGTGGCAACGGCAGCTTCCTGAAGGTCTGGGACTCACTGCATTGGGATGTCCGCGGCCGGATCGCGCTGCGCCGCCTGGCCGCGGTGGGCACCGGTCTTGCGCCGATGGTGACCATGCACGTACGCGTGATGCAGGCATTGCGCGACAGCGATGCGCGCCGCGCGATCGAAGAGCTGACCGTGATTCTTCAGTCCGTGGCCGCCGTCTTCGTCACGGAGTGAGTCACTGGCCGAGCCGGGTCCAGAAATCCACGAATACCTGGGTCGACAGCACGTATCCGAGTACGACATTGACGACCACCCCGGTCGTGAAGGCATAGAAAGGCCGTGCCCCGACGCTGGCGAAATCCCGGATCCGGGTGGTGAGTCCGATGCTCAGGAATGTGAACGTGAAAGCCCATACCCGCAGCGACTGCAGGGGCGTCACCAGGGAAGGCAGCACCAGCTTCTTGTAGTCTGCATAGCTGTAGCCACGCGCCACCAGCGTGATGATCAGTGAAGCCAGCAGGAAACCGATGACGAACTTCGGAAAGCGCTGCCAGATCTGCGCCGCATCGGCCTTCTGCGCACCCTGCGACTGCCAGCGCGTGGTCGCGACGATCGACAGCACGAACGCCCACACGCCGATCCAGATATCACGCCCGATGACCTTCATGAGCGTGAACGCATTGACCGCGTCATCTGCATGGCCGGCAATGCCCGGCACCTTGCCGGCAAAGCCGCCGTAGGCCTGCGCCGCGGCCAGACCGGTGGCATCGGCCAGTTCGGAGGTTCCGATCCAGGCGCCGGCCACGCCGGCTGACAGTCCCAGGCTGCGCGCCAGCAGCGGCAGCACGAAGATCAGCACGATGGCCCAGAACACCACCAGCGAAATCGCGATGGAGGAATGCTCCTTCTTTGCGCCCACCGCGCCGGTTATTGCAATGGAGGCGGATACGCCGCACACGGCGCCACCGGTACCCAGCACCGCGGCCAGGCGCCGGTCCAGTCCCAATCCCGTGGCGATGAAATAGATAACGCCGAAGGTGACCAGGGAGACGATCGATGCCTGCAACAGCGCCACCGGTCCGGCCCAGGCGATCAGCGTCAGCGGCAACCCGGTGCCCAACAGCACGATGCCGGTCTTGATGAACAGTTCCACGCGCAGGCCGGCGTTGGCCCAGCGCGGCAAGCCCACGGTGTTGGAGACCAGCAGACCCAGCACCAGCCCGACCAGCGGGGGTTCCAGGCTGTACTTGGAGGCCTGGTCCCACAGACCCAGAAAGTACAGCAGCAACGAGACGCTGTAGACCAGCACGAACGCGCCCAGGAACTCGCCGGTGCGATGCCCGAGCGCGGTCGTGGCGACGGCGAAGATGCCGGCCCACAACGCGAACAGCGCCAGGAACTGCGCCGCGTGCGCCTGCAGCTGTGCGGCCGCCTGTGACAGGTGGCTCCACTTTTGCGGTGCGATCGCAATCCATTTGAGGCTGCCGCCGGAGGCGAACAGCGCCACGGCGAGGCCGATCAGGCCGACTCCGATGGCGACGGCCCACCAATCCTCGCGATTGTTCGGGCCGGTGAGGGGTCCAACGGTAGACACGGGCCCGGCGGTGGTGCTGGCGAGATCAGTCATGATGGCGTCCGCTCCTAGGCCTTGCAGCACGCTAGGATAGACGAGCGGCCGGTGACAATTCAGTCACGGCTTCATAGCCAATATCTATAAGCTTATGCCCGCGCGGGCACCGCATTCAGCTGGCGCTGTGTTTGATACCGGCGACGGTCGCGATTCCCGCGAAAGTCATCAGTAACGATCCGAACAGGTGCAGGGCTATGGTCGAACAGGCCCACAGCCATCGATCCTGCCTCAGCATCAACACCACTTCAGCGGAGAAGCTGGAAAAGGTGGTCAGGCCACCGCAGAACCCGGTGATCACCAGCAGGCGCCATTCCGGCGCGATCGAGCTGTTCAACGCGAAGAATGCCACCGCGACGCCGACGATGTACCCGCCGATCAGATTCGCCGCCAGCGTGCCCAGTGGCATCACGGGAGAAATGTCCTTCAACCACACGGCCAGTACCCAGCGCAGCAGGCACCCGGCGGTGCCACCAATACAAACCGCTGCTATCGCTCTCCACATGGTCAATTCCCCGACTGCTTGATCTGCGATGGAAAACCCTCGACGGCGCCGCACTCGAGGGCCATATCGAGCAACTCGATGTCCGTGCTGACACCGAGCTTCTGGCGGATGGTCGAGTGATTGTTGGCCACGGTTTTGCTGCTGACATTCAGCAACTGCGCGATATCCTCATGATTCTTGCCGCTGGCGATCATGCGGAAGATATCAAACTCCCGCACCGACAATCCGAGGGTCGGGGAAGCGCGGATATCGGCGGCAACGCGTTCCAGCCGCTGGCGTACATCGGGACTCAAGGCGATCTGGCCTTCGAGCACGCTGCGCACGGCGTCCACCATCAGCTGCGGATCGCTGCCCTTGGTCACGTAGCCGTTGGCGCCGGCGCGCAGCGCCTGGGTCGCGAAGGCCACGGTGTCGTGCATGCTGAAAACCAGGATCGGCAGCAGCGGCCAGCGCAGTTTGAAACGACGCAGGCTCGACAGCCCGCCCAGGCCCGGCATGCTCAGATCCAGCAGCACGATGTCCGGCGCGATCCGCTGCAGCAGCGCATAGGCCTCCTCGCCGGAGGCCGCCTCCCCGATCACCGAGTACCCGGGCTCCTGCTCGAGGAAACGCCGGTAGCCCGCCCGCACCACGGCATGGTCATCCACCAGCACGATGCGTACTTCACCCGGCATCCGCAACTCCATTGGGCATCCACGCGCTCAGCAGCATGCCGCCGGTGGGCTGCCATGATAACTGCAGCTCACCGCCCTGTGCGACGACACGCTCGCGCATGCCATCCAGGCCGGTACCCCCGGTGGCATCGGGCACGCTTGCGGCCGCAACCTCGCTCTCCGCCATGCGCAGCTGCACGCGGGCGGCGTCGACCTGGACCAGGATCGCGATGACCCGTGCCCGCGAGTGGCGCACGGCGTTGGTCAGGCACTCCTGGATCAATCGGTACAGGGTGATATTGAGCTGCGGCGACAGGGTGTCCACCGGGCCTTCGAACTGCAGTGAGCAACGGAAGCGGTCCGCCATGCGCGCCTGCCAGCCGCTCACGAGGTCCTGCAAAGTGCCCTTCAGGCCCACCGTTTCCAGTTCATGCGGTCGCAGACGGGTGAGCATGCTGCGGATCAGGGCCATGATGCTGTCGATGACCTCACCGACTCCGCGCGCGCAGGTGACGACGCCCGGCAGTACTCCGCGCGCTTCGCGCTCCATGAACGCTGCGTCCACCTTGATGGCCGTCAGGCACTGGCCGAGTTCATCGTGCAACTCGCGGGCCAGCCGGCGCCGCTCCTCTTCTTCCACGGCGAGCAACCGCAGGTTCAGCGTGCGCCGCTGTGCGGCCGCGGACTGCAGCGCCTGCGCGCAATGATTGAAACTGTCCGAGATGTCATCGAGGTCCTTGACGCGAAAGTGCGGCAGGCGCGTGGCCAGCGCTCCGGCCTGCAGCTGCGACAAGGCCGACTGGATCTGCCCCACGGGTCGCAGACCGTGCCGCACGATGCCGTAAACCGCACCGGCCATGGCCAGAATGACCATCACCAGCAGCAGCACATCGGACTCCACCCGTTCCTCGATCTCGCTCACCTCCGAGCGCGGATTGGCGCTGACGCGCAGCGCGCCGAGGCGGGTGCCGGACCAGGTCAGCGGATAGCGAAGCTGCGCCCGCCCGCTGCCGTCAGCGAGTTCGCCGGCGAGCCAGCCGCCCTGGTCTGCATCCAGGGCGGTCGCGGCAACGGCGCGGCCGGCGGCATCCTGCAGCGTGATGCGCACATGCCGCAGCGGTTGTGCGGCACGCACCGCCGCCCCCGCCGCGGCCAGGGCCGCGGCCGGATCCGGAGCCGCCCGAATCCGGTCTTCGACGGCCACCACCAGCGAAGTGAGCTGCAAGGTGGCCTGTGTTTCCCGGTCCACATCGGGACGCACCGAACCCAAGGGAACCAGCACGCTGAGCAGCAGGGCCGCCAACGTCACCGCCGCGATGCCCAGCAGCAGCCGGGTATGCAGATACATATCAGACCTCCACGGACCAGGAATTCGACAGTTACGCTACACTGATTGACAAATTACGCATAACAGCAGGGGCGATCGTGACGATCACGAAAAACGGACGTGCATTCATGCTTGCGGCGCTGGTCGCGCTGCCGATGGTGGTACCGACGGGCGCCAGCGCGGCCGGCACCGGCTGCGATCGCGCCTGCCTCAGATCAGCGCTGGATGCCTACCTCGCGGCCGTGATCAAACACGATCCGGCGGGCGCACCCCTGGCACCCAGCTACCGTCACACCGAAAACGCCATCAATATTCCGCTGGGGAACGGTGTGTGGCAAAGCGTCACGGCACTGGGCCCGGTGCAGCGTCGCTATCTGGATCCGGTCAGCGGTCAGGCAGCCTACTACGGCATTGTCGTGGAAGGACAGGCGCAGGCGGTGGTGACTGCCCGGCTGCGCATCGAAAACCGGACGATTACCGAGGCTGAGTGGTACATCGCCCGCGAGGCCGATCCGGGTCTGCCGGGTGCGACGCCGCCGAGCTCCTGGAATCCACAGGGCCTCAGCGCCACGCCGCCACCGCAGCGGATGCTGCCCAGCTCGCAGCGCCTGCCGCGCGCCACCATGCTGGCCATCGTCAACAGCTACTTTGACAGCATCACTTCCCATGATGGCAGCGTCGTGCGCGCCCACCCCGGATGCAATCGCTATGAAAATGGCACGCGTGTCACCGGCCGTCGCGGCGGCGTCAACGATGACTGCGTATCGGGACTGAAGAATTTCAATCTCGCCAATGTCGCCGGCCGCCGCGTGGCCTTTGTCGATGATGAGGCCGGAGTGGTGCTGGGGATGGCGGTCTTCATCCGCCACCCGGGTGCCGCGCTGCCGCGCAACGCGTTCAGCGAGTGGTTCTGGATCGAGGATGGCAAGATCCGCAATATCTGGACGGCCATGTACTACCCGGGGCCGGAGCGACCGGTACCGAACTGGCCACCCTTCGATGGGAATTTCCCGTTGCCGGCCTTGACCCCGACGCCGGTCACGGCGCCGACGGCTTCAGCCTCCTACGCGGCAGATCTTGCGGCCATCTCCGCATTCAACGTGCAATATCTGAAGGCCATCAACACCGGTGACATCAACGCCTTGAGCGCCCTGACCGACGAGGATCACATCGCGATCACACCCGGCCGGCCGCCGCTCGTGGGCAAGGCGGCCAATGTGGCCGCCAACGGCAACCTGTACCAGCGGTTCAACATTGCGGAGAGCTGGACACCGGTTGAAACGGTGATCGACGGCAACCTGGCCTATCAGCGTGGCAGCTTCACGGTCGCGGCCACAGCGAAGGCGGGGGTTACCGCCCGCCCGGTCGGCGGTACCGGTACCTTCCTGCGCATCTACCGGCGCCAGCCGGATGGTTCCTGGATCATGACCCGCGACATGTTCAACACCGAGCAACCGGCCGCTGCTGCGGCCGCGCCGACACACTGATCAGTCGAAGCTGCGCTTGAACGACAGGCCCCACTCCAGCGGCGGCGCCGGGTTGCCCTGCTCGCGCCCGAAGAACGTGATCAGGCTGAGCTTGCCGTAAAAGTACTCCTTGTCGGTGAGGTTGCGACCCCAGGCCGCGACTTCCCATTTCTTGCCGGAGGGCTGCCACGTCAGCCGCGCGTTGACCAGGCCATAAGCCCCCTGCGCCCCGGAGCCGCATCCCAAATTGCTGGTTTCGGTGAAGCAGCCATTGTTGGTGACGAAGTAGATCTTCGACTGGTAGGTCCAGTCCAGGCGCGGGGTCAGCGTGCCGCCGGCAATCTGCAGTCCATACTGCACGCCCAGGGCGCTGGTGAACTTGGGCGTGCGCGGCGAGTAGCAGGTCTCGCCGTCGCAGTTGCTGCCGGTGTACAGCAGGGTGTTGCCGCCGTTGGACTCCAGCCAATAGTTCACGTAACCGAACGAGGCATCGATATGCAGGCGGTCGATCGGTTCGGCCTGCAGTTCGCCCTCCAGGCCCCAGATGCGCGCCGTGCCGGCGTTCTCCTCACGAAACCAGTTGACCCCGTCGGCATCGAGCTGCTGCGCGAAGGTTTGCTGATTCAGGTAGCGCGAGAAGAAGAAGTCGGAGTTGAACCGGATGGTGTTGTTCGCAAACTCGGACTTCTCGCCCAGTTCGGCGGTCTTCAGGTACTCCGGCGCGAACGGCACGGTCTGCAGCGCATCGGCCGGGCGCGGGCTGAAGCCACCGCCCTTGAAGCCGGTCGAGTAACGGATATAGGTCATCAGGTTGGGGTCCCACTGATAGTTGAATGAAACGTCGTAATCAGTGTGCGTGGCCGAAGTCGGGACGTACTGACCGTCGACGTTGACGAATGGACCCCCATAGGGATCAAAGTTGTTGATCGTGATGGTGGCGTCCTTCTTGTCCGAGGTGTAGCGCGCGCCGCCGGTGAGCGAGAAGGCATCGTTGAAATGCCACACCCCATGCGCGAAGAATGCCCAGTTGGTGGTGGTCTGGTAGACGTAGTCGTCCTGCTCGTGGATACACACGGCCGGGTTCTGTACGGTGCAGGGATACAGGACGTCGTAGCCGCGATCCGAATCATTCGCGGTGTAGTAGAAGCCACCCGTCGTCCAGTCCAGTGGCCCGGACTTGCCCGTCAGCGTCACCTCCTCGGTGAACTGCTGATGAAAGGCATCATCGTAGGTCGAATTCTCCGACAGCGGGCTGCCGTCCGAATCGCGACCATACTGGTTGCGGAACTCACGGTATGCCGTCACCGACTTGACGCTCAGGTCGTCCGCGAACTTCCAGTCCAACGTACCCGACACCCCCCAATGATTGAGGTTGTTGATGTTGGGCACATTGCGGCCGGAAATCGGATCGGTGCCGTACTCGGAGTAGCCGGAGTAGAAATTGTTGGTGATGAAGCGGCTGTCATAGATGATGGGCTTGCCGATGTACGCCGCCGGGCCGGCCGTGGGAGTTCCCAAGCCGGCGTAGGTCAATGCGCCCCAGCCGGCATTCAGTCCGTTGGTGCCATCGATGACCGTGTACTTGTCAGCCGGACCTTCCTGGTTCTGCACCGTCAGATCGGCGATCAGGTTGAATTCGATCCCGGTGCCGAGCAGAAAGCGAAAGGCCGCGCGGCCTGATTGCACATTCTCATCACCCTCGGTGCTGGTAACGCAATTGGAGCCCGGCGCAATCGCCGGTTGCATGCTCCCCAGACTGCCCGCGCCATTCTCACAAACGTAGTCGTAGTTCTTGAAGTACCCGTCGGCCTTCTTGCTGGAGAAGGAGAAACGCGCGTACAGGAAATCATCCACCAGCGACACATCCGCCATGCCGCGGGCTTCGACCCGGTTGAATTTGCCGTAGGTGAGGCTGAGCGAACCGGTGTTGTCGCCCTGCGGCTTCACGGATATCAGCCGCACCGTGCCGCCTTCGGCGTTTTTGCCGAACAGGGTTCCCTGCGGGCCACGCAGGATTTCGACGCGCTCCAGGTCGAGCAGATCAAAGATTGAACCCTGCGGGCGGCCAATGTAGACATCGTCCACATAAATCGGCACGCCCGGCTCAAAGGACAGGATGTTGTCGCCCAGGCCGACGCCACGAATGAATGCGGCCATGGTCGCGCCCCAGCCCGCACCAAGGGGCGCGATCACGGCGTTGGGCACGTAGGCGCCAACGTCGGAAATATTGTCGAGATTGCGTGCTTCGAGGGAAGCGGCGGTAATGGCCGTGATCGCGATGGGAGTGGTTTGCAGATTCTCGGTACGGCGCTGCGCCGACACCACGACTTCCTCCAGTTTGTCCGACGATTGATCGGACGCGGCCGGCGTGGAGTTTGCAGGGGTTTGTTGGCCTAACGCGACAGATGCCGTGGCGGCGCCCATGAGGCCCGCAAGCAACAATGTTTGAATGCGGCGCGGACCCCTGCGGCCCAGGAATGGATTCATGTGCGCTCTCCCCACCTTGCCGCAGTTGAAAAAAAAGGTAACATCGAAGCGCGCTGGATAGAACGCCGCATATGGCGCGATCAGCTTTCGTAAATTCAGAAAATCGGCCCGGTGCCGATGACGTGTTGCGCAGGGGGAACGAGCGTTAACAGTCTGCTGAACCTGGGGGCATTTCTGCGCGTCGCGCGACTGCGCAGCTTCTCGAGCGTCGCTCGCGAACTACAGGTGGCACCCTCTGTAGTCACGAAGCGCATCGATCAACTCGAGCAGGAGCTGGGCACGCGCCTGGTCGTGCGTTCGACGCGTGGCCTCACCCTGACGCCGGCTGCTGAAGCCTTATTGCCGCGATTCGTCAAACTGGTGGCCGAGTTTGATGAGTTATTCAAAGGCAGCGTCACGGATGAACATGCCATCGAAGGCCAGCTGCGCATCAAATCACCGACCACCCTGACCAGCGAGTTCCTCGGGGGCACCTACGGCAGATTTCTGCAGCTGCATGCCGGTGTCAATCTCGACGTGGCCCTGGTGGATCGCTCGGTCAATCCACTCGAAGAGGGTTTGGACGTTGCGATCGGCGCACTGCAGGTGTCCTATCCGAATGTCATCGATGTGCCGTTGTGCCGTTACGAGATCCTTCTGTGCTGCGGCGCCAGCTATCTCCAGAACCGCGTTGCGCCGCAGCATCCGACCGATCTCGTCGACTTCGACTGTCTGACATCCGGGCTGTTCAGCAGCAGCTGGGCGTTTGAAAGCGCCGGCGGACCCATGAGCGTGGAGGTGCATTCACGCGTCCACGTCAGCGAGGCACGCGTTCTGCGCGAATTGGCCCGGCGCGGACTGGGCATCGCCGTTCTGCCTTTGTACCTGGCTGCCGAGGATGTCCGCGGCGGTCGGCTGGTGCCGCTGCTGCGCGACTATCCGCTGCAGCCGCACTGGCTGAAGGCGCTGGTACCACGGATGAAAATGAATCGCCCGGTGGTGCGCGAATTTGTCACCTTCCTCAAGCACCAGCTGGCAGTTCCGCCGTGGGCCCTGCAGGAGCAGCTGGCCGCGCCCGCGGCCGCGACACGGGTCGCAGCAGCTCAATGAACCGGTAGCTGCGGCGGCCGCCGCGCGTGACTGGCCTGCTCGTACGCGTAGGCGATGCCGATCAAGGTCGGCTCGCTGAAGGCCTTCCCGACAAACGACAGTCCCACGGGCAGGCCGTGTACCTGTCCCATCGGCACCGTGATATGCGGATAGCCGGCAATGGCCGGTGGGGAAATGATACCGCCACCCAGGATGTGGTCCCCGTTGACCAGATCTGTCACGAAAGCCGGGCCACCCGTCGGTGCCACCAGTGCGTCAAGGTGGTCATGCGCCAGCGCGACGTCAATGCCCTCCGGTCCGGCGAGCCGCCGCACTTTTTCGCGCGCCTGCACATAGGCCGCCTCGCTCAGCGGTCCCTTGGTCTGGGCATCCACCATGATGTCCTGCGGAAACCAGGTCATCTCGCGCGCCGCATGCACCTTGTTCCATTCAATGAGTTCCGCCAGGGAATGCGGCGAGGAGCCGACGCGCGCGGCCAGATTGCGATTCAAGCCATCCTTGAACTCATAGAGCATGGCGGTGAGCTCATCGGCAGACAACTTGTCCGCATTCGGCAGTTCGACCGGGTCCACCACGATGGCGCCGCGCGCCTTCAGCACTTGCAGCGCACGGTCGAATACCGCGTCGACTTCATTGTCGAAGCCGGCGAGCTTGCGGACCACGCCGATACGTTTGCCCCGCAATGCCCCGGCATCCAGGAACTTGCGATAGTCCGGCGGTGGTGCATCTTTCAGCGGCGCCGTTGCCGCATCACTGGGATCGTATCCGGCCAGCACCGTCAGCAGCGCCGCCGCATCGGCCACGCTGCGTGCCATCGGTCCGGCCGTATCCTGTTTGATGCTGATCGGAACAATCCCGGAACGCGACACCAAACCGACCGTCGGCTTGATGCCCACGAGGCCATTGAAGCTCGCCGGGCACACCACCGAGCCATCGGTCTCGGTGCCCACCGCCAGCACCGCCAGATCCGCGGCAACCGCCACGCCCGATCCGGAACTGGAGCCACAGGCATTGCGCGTGGTGTCGTAGGGGTTGCGTGTGAGGCCGCCACGGCCACTCCAGCCCGAGGTGGAGCGGCTGGAACGGAAGTTGGCCCACTCACTCAGGTTGGTCTTTGCCAGGATCAATGCGCCACTGGCACGCAGCCGGCGGACGATGAACGCGTCCTGTTTGGGCTTTGAGTCGACGAGTGCCAGAGATCCCGCCGTGGTCAACATGCCATCGGCGGTTTCAATATTGTCCTTGAGCACGACGGGCACGCCGAACAGGATGCCCGCGCCGGCTGGCCCCGCGTCCAGCTGTGCGGCCAGGGCCGCGGCGTCGGGATTGATCTGGATGATCGAATGCAATGCCGGACCGTGCGTGTCCAGCGCCTCGATACGCTGCAGATAGTGTTGGGTCACCGCGGCGACCGTCGTGCGGTGCGTCATCAGCGCCGCCTGCAATTGCACGACGCTGGGTTCGGCGACCAACGCGCCCGGGGAATCGGCTGCGACGCGACCCGCGGCGCACAGCGCCAGTAAAACGGCCGCGGTGGCAGCAGCGACTTTCGCAGGGGTGGGGCACATGGGGCATTATATCCGCGGATTCCGTCCCGGAGCGTCCTTCATGTATTCCCGCGAACCACGAATTCACCCCGTACCCATGACGCTGCTGCGTCCCACGCAGATTACGGTCGGCATGCGCGAGGTCAGGTCCAAGCGCAAGTCCTGGCGCAATCATCCCGATCGCAAGAAGCCGGACTTCCTCGGCAAGCACCTGATCCCCGTGGTATGGGGTCCGAAAGAGGAATTCTACGTGATTGACCACCACCATCTGTCGCTTGCGCTGCACCAGGAGGGGGTCAAGCAGATCGCCACGACCATCATGGCCGATCTGCGTCGGTTGCCGCGCGCGGCGTTCTGGATCTACCTGGACAACCGCGGTTGGCTGCACCCCTTTGATGCGGACGGGCGCCGGCGCAGTTACGAGGATATTCCGCGCCATCTGTGGGATCTGATCGATGATCCTTATCGCAGTCTTGCCGGGGAGTTGCGGCTCAGTGGCGGCTTTGCCAAGGACACCACCCCCTTCAGCGAATTTCTGTGGGCTGACTTTCTGCGCCGGCGGCTCAAACCCCGGCTGCTCGAAGATGATTTCGCGCAGGCCTTGGTGCGCGCGTTGAAGCTGGCCAAGAGTCCCGAAGCGGATTTTCTGCCCGGATGGTGCGGGCCGATAGTCGGACGATGACGTATCGACGCGTTGCGAACCTGGCCGACATCCTCGCCGCCCTGTCGATCGCCGGCCTGCTGTTGCCCGAGGCCGTCGCCTACTCGGGCCTGGCAAACCTGCCGCCGCAGGCCGGCGTCATCGGACTGTTTGCCGGCCTGATCTGCTATGGCCTGGTGGGTCGCAGTCGCTTCGCCATCGTCACCGCCACCTCTTCATCGGCCGCGGTCATGGCCGCCGCAACCAGCGCTTTGGGAGCGGGCGATGAGCCCGCGCGCGTCTTGCTCGCGACCCTGCTGGTGCCCTGCACCGGACTGGCGTTCGTACTGGCGGCCAGTGCGCGCCTGGGGGCTATTTCAAACCTGATCGCCCGACCAGTGCTGCGCGGTTTCGCGTTCGGCCTGGCGCTGGTCATCGCCGTCAAACAGATTCCGGCCCTCGCCGGACTGCACACTCACAGCGGCAATTTCTTCCCTCTGCTGCTGGAGGTGGTGCGCACGCTGGTCGGCGCCAATCCGGCGGCATTGGCCGCGGGACTTGCGGCATTGGTGGGCCTGTTCGCGCTGGAGCGGGTGCGACGGGTTCCCGGCGCACTGGTTGTCATCGTGGCGGGCATCGCGGCGTCCGGGTGGCTCAGCACCCATGGCGTGGCATTGACCGGACCCATTCAGCTGTCATTGACGCCACCCAGGATTGCGCTCCCGGCCCATCTTGCCTGGCCCCAGCTCATCGAGTTCGCCCTGGCACTGATGTTCATTCTGTACGCGGAGTCGTATAGCTCCATCCGTACCTTCGCGCTCAAGCACGATGAGACCGTGCAACCGAATCGGGACCTGCTGGCATTGGGGCTTGCGAATATAGTCTCGGGCCTGTTCCACGGCACGCCGGTCGGTGCCGGTTATTCGGGCACCTCGGCCAACGATGCCGCCGGTGCCCAGTCGCGCGCGGCGGGGCTGGTGGCTGCCCTGATCATCCTGGTCCTGGTCCTGCTCTGCCTGCCCCTCATCGAACGCATACCGGCGCCGGTACTGGCCGCCATCGTCATACACGCGGTCAGCAAGTCGTTGCGCCTGGGCCCGATGCGCATCTACTTCCGGCTGCACCGCGACCGGCTGATTACGGTCATCGCGATCATTGCCGTGCTGGTGTTCGGGATGCTGAACGGACTGTTGTTTGCGATCGCATTCAGTCTGGCAATGCTGCTGCAGGCTCTGGCGCGGCCGCGACTGGCGGAGCTCGGGCGGCTGGGAAACCATGACTTTGTCAGCGTGGAACGCTTTCCCCACTCGCTGCGCACACCGGACGTGCTGGTACTGCGCCCGGAGGAACCGCTGCTGTTCGCGAACGCCGATCCGGTCATGACCCTGGCAAGGGTCAAGGTCCAGCATCGGCAGAGCGTCAAGCTGGTGGTAGTAAGTCTTGAAGAATCCCCGGACCTGGACTCATCCTCCGTTGAGTGCCTGTCGGAATTCAGCACCTGGCTGAGTGCGCGGCATATCGAATTGCGGCTGGCCAGAGTGAAGGACAATGCGCGCGATGCGCTGCTGCGCGCGGACATCGCGCAGCTGCCGCCGGCAACACTGGAGTATTCCAGTGTCGACGATGCGGTCAGCGGCAATCCGACCGGCGTCACATCAACCCAGACGGAGTCTTTATGAGCACCGACAATATCTTCCCCGGCGACTGCGTCGAGATCATGCCGGTACTGTCGCCGCCGCGGCCATGAGGGTATTGGTAACGGCCGGTGCCGGCGGCATCGGCTTGGCCATCGCCCGCGCCTTTGCCACCAACGGTGCGCAGGTTCATGTGGTCGACATTGATGTAGCCGCGCTTGCGGCGCTCGCCAAGGAGGCACCGGGCATCCATTGCAGCCCCTGTGATCTGTCCAACCGCGCTGAGATCGAGCGCATGGTCCCCGAGGCGGTCCGCAAACTCGGCGGCCTGGACGTGCTGGTCAACAATGCTGGAATCGGCGGACCGACCGCTCCGGTGGAAGAGACGGATCCGGACGCCTGGGAAGCGGTGATGGGGATCAATCTCAATTGCACGTTCAATGTCACGCGCCTGGCCATTCCGTATCTGAAGCAGTCGAACTGCGCGTCCATTATCAATATGTCATCGGCCGCGGGACGCTTCGGGTATGCCAATCGCAGTGCCTATTCGACCAGCAAGTGGGGTCTGATTGGCTTCACCAAGACGCTGGCGATGGAGCTGGGTGGCGACGGCATTCGCGTGAATGCGATTCTGCCGGCCGCGGTCGCCGGTGCCCGAATGGAAAGAGTACTGGCCGGGCGGGCGCAGATCAGCGGACGTACGCTGGAACAGGAACGCGTTGCGGCAATGGCAATGCAGTCCATCAAGACCTTTGTGGAACCCACCGACGTGGCCAACCTGGCGGTGTTCCTTGCCTCCGCTGCGGGCAAGGCGATCTCTGGACAGATGCTGCCCATCGACAACGATACTTTTACAACGGCTTCATAGCGGCAAACAGTTCG
>DATHOA010000270.1:0-2104 GCA_035485475.1 Steroidobacteraceae bacterium
CGACATCGTGGTCACGGATCTCGGTATGCCGCATATCGACGGACGTAAGGTTGCAACCTCGGTCAAGGGTGTCTCCCCGACCACCCCGGTGGTCTTGCTCACCGGTTGGGGACAGCGTCTCATTGCCACGAACGATGCGCCCGCACATGTCGACAAGGTGCTGGCCAAACCTCCGCGCCTGCACGAATTGCGCGCCGCGCTGGCGGAGTTGGTCGCGTGACGTCCGCCGCGAGATTGCTGATCGTGGATGACGAGGCCGCGCAATTGCGTGCGCTCTGCGACACGCTGCGGCTCGAGGGCTATGTCACGCAGGGATTTGGCTCCGGGCAAGAGGCGCTGGCTGCTCTAAGTCCTGGCGAATTCGATTTACTGCTGACTGACTTGATGATGCCGGGGATGGATGGTATTGCGTTGATCGATGCCGCCAAGAAAATCGATCCCTCGATCGGCGCGCTGGTGATGACCGGTCACGGCACCATCGATACGGCGGTGCGAGCCATGCAGGGGGGTGCGCTCGACTATATTCTCAAGCCGTTCAGACTCAATGTGATTTTGCCCATCATCGCACGCGCCTTGGATGTGCAGCGACTGCGCAGGGAAAACGCGGAACTGCACCTGCGCGAAAAGCAGCGATCGGCCGAACTGGCGGCTGCCTATCATGACCTGGAATCCTTTTCCTACTCGATCTCTCACGACTTGCGCGCGCCGCTGCGCTCCATGGACGGATTCGCTGCCATACTCGAAAGCGACTTCGCGGAACAACTCGGCGATGAGGGCCGCAGAATCTTAAGTATCATTCGAGGCGGCAGCCAAAAGATGGACCAACTCATCGTCAGCCTGCTGGAATTTTCGCGAGCCGGCAGGTCGGCGTTGCAATTCGATCGCGTCGATATGACCTTGCTCGCCGACGCAGCGGCGAGGGAAGTCCAGGCGTTGTACACGGGGCCCGAACCGCAGATCGACATCGCTGACTTGCCGCCCGTCCAGGCGGACCCGGTCGTCATTCGCCAGGTCTGGTGCAACCTGATCGGTAACGCGCTCAAATACAGCGCAAAGCGCGCCACTCCAAAAATATCCGTCAGCGGACGCATCGACAACGGCGAAGCCATCTATCAGGTGGAGGACAACGGCGCGGGCTTTGACATGCGCTACGCAGACAAGCTCTTTGGCGTATTTCAGCGACTGCACCGAAGCGAGGAATTTTCCGGCACGGGCGTGGGCCTCGCAATTGTGCATCGCATCATTGCGCGACACGGCGGCCGCATCTGGGCTAAGGGTTCCCCCGATGCTGGAGCCTGTTTCCAGTTTGCACTTCCAGTGAGGGCGGCCTCATGATCCCTCTGATTCTGCCGAACTACTCACGATGAGCGTCCAATTGAAGCTGGTTGTCGTTGAAGACAGTGTCGCGGATGCCGAGCTGCTGGCCCGGCATCTGTCCAAGGCGGGCCTCAATTGCGCCATCAACCGGGTCCAAACGGAGCCGGAATTCATCGCAGCTTTGCATCGGGACAAACCCGACCTGATTCTCTCCGACTTCTCCTTGCCCAACTTCAGCGGCCTGCGAGCCCTCGACCTTGCGGTGGTTCACGCACCCGATACGCCCTTTATCTACGTATCGGGAACCATCGGCGAGGAAAGGGCCATCGACGCGCTGCGTCGCGGCGCGACTGACTACGTGCTGAAAAGCAATCTGTCGCGGCTCTCCTCCGCCATTGAACGCGCGCTGCGCGAGGCCAAGCTCAAGGCCGACCGGCGGCACTCCGAGCAGGTGCGCACCGAACAAGAAGAGCGCTTGCGCCGCCTGACGCGAACCTACCGCATGCTGAGCAGCACAAGTTCGGCCATTCTGCGCCTGCAAAATCGCACGGAGCTGCTCGACGAGGTCTGCCGCATCGCCGTTCAGCAGGGAGGCTATCAGCGCAGCGCAATCAGCCTGATGGATTCCGGCACCAAGGTCTTGACGCAGCTGGCTTGCGCGGGTCTTGATTCGCAGCCGCACGACGGGACCGGCCAAATCATGGATCCCTTCGGTCCGCAATCGGATCTCATGGAGCAAGTAATCCAAGGCGGCGCACCCGTCGTCCACAACGATTTGCACCGCCAG
>DATHOA010000271.1:0-11162 GCA_035485475.1 Steroidobacteraceae bacterium
CCGAACATGACCGGGCCCGACATCGTCAAGAAGCTGCGCGCGTACCTGGACAAGGAGGGCTACAAGGACGTGAAGATCAACGTGGTGGGCGATGTACCGTGGGCAAAGATGCACTACGACACCGACATTGCGCGCGCAGTCGAAAAGACCTTCGACAGCTTCGGCATCCAGTATCAGAAGCCGATCGAGGATGGTGCCAGCATCCTGGGCGGCTACTGGCCGGCGTACCTGTTCGCGGGCGAGCCACTCAATATTCCGATAGCGGCTGGTATGGGCGGCTCGGGGGGCGGTGCGCATGCGGCCAATGAGTTCTACGTGATCGAAGGCGCCGGGAAGACCTACGGCATTGCGGGGGCGGAGAAGTCCGTGGCCACCGTTCTGTACAACTACGCCGGCCTGAACTGAAGGCAGCGGCACAAAGAGCCTAATGAGGAGCATTCCAATGAAACGCATTCAGAAGTTCGTCCACGCCATCCTGCTCGCCGGCGGCGCGACGCTGCTGCCGCTGGCAGCCACTGCGCAGACCAGTTCGATGGCGCCCGGCAGGGCGGTGCAATCAACCGCGCCGGGTGCCCTGGCGACCGGCATCCGCCCGTATGGCGATGAGACGGTCAAGATCGACATGAGCAAGATCAAGAACCCCGACCTGGCGAAGGTCTTCAAGTACATCGATGCGCATATCGATGAGCATGTGCAGAACCTGCAGAAATGGGTTCAGCAGCCTTCCATCTCGAATACCGGCGAGGGCATCCAGGAATCGGCGCAGATGACCAAGGGCTACTTCGACCAGCTGGGCTGCCAGACAACCAAGGTGTATGACCCGGGCATCGCCGAGTGGGGGGAGCAGAGCAATCCCGTCGTGTACGCCAAGTGCGACGAGGGCGCCAAGCACACCATCATCGTCTACTGGCAGTACGACACCATGCCCGTTACGCAGCCGGATCTGTGGATCCGGCCGCCGTTCGCCGCCGACCTGGTGGCCCAGCCGCCATACAAGAAGGTGCTGATCGGCCGCGGCGCGACCAACTCCAAGGGTCCGGAGATGGCGCAGTGGAACGCCCTGATGTCCATCAAGGCGGTGACCGGCAAGCTGCCGGTGAACATCATCTTCGTGGCCGAGGGCGATGAGGAGCGCATGGATGTGGGCCTGCGCACTTTCGTCAAGGCGCATGCTGACCTGTTCAAGGGCGCAGAAGCGATGTACGGGCCGGGTCCCTCGGAGGGCTGCCTGTTCATTGAACTCACCACTTCGGGCAAGTCCTGGGGCCGCGGCCCGGTGTACAGCGATATCCATGGCGCGAACAAGCGCTCGGTGGATTCCCCGGCCTGGCGCCACATCAAGATGCTGTCCTCGCTGGTGACCGACAACGGCAACAAGATCCTGATCCCGGGCTTCTACGACAATATCGAGCCGCTGACCGCGGCGGAGAAGGTCAGTCTCGAGGGGGCCGCGAAAGCCATGAACCCCGAGCAGGCCGCCAAGAATCTCGGCGTGGCGCGCTTCATTGCCGATAAGCCCATCGACATCGTGACCATGCAGCGTCACGGCGTGTCGTTCAACCTGGACGGCATCTGGAGCGGCAACATGTTCCCGGGCGGCTCGGGTGCGATCCTGCCGAACACCATCACCTCCAAGCACAACATCCGCTATGTGCCGAACATGACCGGGCCCGACATCGTCAAGAAGCTGCGCGCGTACCTGGACAAGGAGGGCTACAAGGACGTGCAGATCCACGTGGTGGGTGATGTTCCGTGGGCCAAGCAGCGTCATGACAGCGACATCGCCAAGGCGGGCGACAAGATGCTGATCGCGTTCGGCTCGCAGCGCCGTTCGCCGCCGGTCGAGGATCAGGCCAGCATCCTCGGTGGCTACTGGCCCGCGTACCTGTTCTCGGGCGATCCCATCAGTCTTCCCATCGGCGGCGGTTCGGTGGGCTCCGGCGGTGGCGCGCATGCCGCCAACGAGTTCTTTGTGATCGAAGGATCGGGCAAGACCTACGGTTATGCCGGCACGGAGAAATCCATAGCCACCACGCTGTACAACTACGCCGGTCTGAACTAGGAGTCGCCCTCATGTCAGTCATATCGCTTCGCAACCTGTCCAAGACCTACCTGTTGGGCGACAACAAGGTGCACGCCCTGCGCGACGTCTCCATCGATGTGAGACAGGGCGAGTTCGTCACGATCATCGGCCCTTCCGGTTCGGGGAAGTCCACGATGATGCACATCCTGGGCTGCCTGGACCGGCCCACCTCGGGCCAGTTCCTGTTCGACGGCCGGGATGTGTCCGCACTGCCGCGCGATGAACTTGCCGCCATCCGCAACAAGCAGATCGGCTTCGTGTTCCAGGGGTTCAACCTTCTGCCGCGCACCACTGCACTGGAGAACGTGGAGGTGCCACTGCTTTACAGTCATCCGATTGCGCCAATAGTGCAGCGGCACCAGCTGGCCATGGCCGCGCTGATTTCAATGGGGCTCGGTGAGCGGGCGGACCACCATCCCAGCCAGTTGTCGGGCGGTCAACAGCAGCGCGTGGCGATCGCGCGCGCGCTGGTGAATCAGCCGACCCTGATCCTGGCGGATGAGCCCACCGGCAACCTCGACACCAAGACCAGCACGGAGGTCATGACGCTGCTGCAGGAACTGCGCGAGAAACGCAACATCACCATAGTGCTCATCACCCACGACATGGACATTGCCCGCTACGGCACCCGCATCGTGTCCATCCGGGACGGATTGATCGTCAGCGACAAGCCCAACGTCCCGGTGCACGGCCTTGAAAGCGTCGAGCGACGCGTGGCGAACGGGAATTGATCCCATGATGCCGATCCGTCAGTGTCTGACGCTGGCGCTGGGGGCGCTCGGGCGCAACCGGCTGCAGACGACGCTCGCCATCATCGGCATGGGGGTCGGTGTCGGTGCGCTGGTGACCAGCGTGGCACTGGGCCGCGGCGCGCAGCAGGCGATCGATGATCAACTGCGCGCGGCCGGGGCCAATGTCATCGTGGTGACGGCCGGCAACTACCTTCAGGGCGTCGGCAACGTCGGCACGCACGAACACGGCGACATCAGCGGTACGCCGGCGAGCGTCACGGGCGACCACCAGGGCGCGCTGCTGCCGCCGCAGCTGCAAATGAACCGGCTCCTGAACCAGTCCTGGGATGGCGCCCTGACCACCTCCTATCGTGAGTCCGATCGAACCGCGCCACAGCTGCGGCACCTCGGGCTTGCGCGGGAAGGCGATGGCGCACTGATCAGGGTGCACGAAGAGGACGATCCGTTCGCGGTGCACGACCATCCCACGGCAGCGCAGCGGCTGGGGGATTCCATGGCAGGGCTGGGCGCGGCCGCTACCCTCACCCGCAAGGACGCGGATGCCATCCGGGCAATGGATGGCGTGCAGTACGTGGCCTCCAGCATCCAGGAGGATCAGCGACTGAAGGTCGAGGGTCAGGACAGCAACACCTGGTTCACTTACATGCGCGGCACCGATGAGACGCTGCCGATGATCCGCACGGGATGGGTGTTTCCATATGGCGCGTTCTTCACGCCGGATGACGTGAAGCAGGCGCGGCAAGTAATGGTGTTGGGCCGCGTGGCCAGCGATCACCTCTTCGGCCATGACATCAACCCGACGGGACGCACCGTCATCATGTGGAATCAGAAGTTCAAGGTGATCGGTGTGGTCAGCAGCCGCAGCTGGTCAGCGCAGCCGACCGCGGGCGATCACGAGTTCGACGCCTTCTACCTGCCCGTCACCACCGTGCAGAAGCTTCTGGACCTGAGCAAGCTCAACACCATTACGGTGACCACGAAGTCGGTGGGCGATACCAGCCTGATCTCGCGCCAGATCGTCGACCTGCTGCGCACGCGGCACAAGATCACCGAGCGCATGCCGGATGACTTCACCGTGCGCACGCAGGCCCAGCTGGCCATCGGCCATGGCCTGCCGCCGACCGTTGCGCGCGTGCTGGGCGGCAACATGGAGGACGTCGACAAGGTCACCATCGGCCGCATCGCCGACTCCCTCAAGCGCGCCAACAACACCATGATCAGCCTGTTGGCCGGCGTCGCAGCCGTATCGCTGCTGGTGGGTGGCATCGGCATCATGAACATCCTGTTGCTGTCGGTGACAGAGCGCACGCGCGAGATCGGGCTGCGCATGGCGCTGGGCGCACGCCGCAGCGATGTCATCTCGCAGTTCGTGGCCGAAGCCGTGCTGCTGAGCATCGTCGGAGGCCTGTTGGGCACCGCCGTCGGCGCTCTGGCCTCCGGTAGCCTGGAGGAGTTCTTCCAGTATTCGATCAATATTTCCATCCTGTCGAGCGTGATGGCCATCGCGGTGGCCGTGGTGCTCGGCGTCATCTTCGGCGTCTACCCGGCCCGGCGCGCCGCGGGGCTGGACCCCATCGAGGCACTGCATCATGAATAAGCACAGAGTCATCCACGGGCTGCTGGTGGCGGCGCTCGCCGCGGCCGGCGTGGCCACGGCCCACGACGAGCATGCTCCGCATTTCGATGCTCCCCAGCACGGCGGCATCGTGCTCGAGTTCCACGACGAGATTCACTATGAGGTGGTCGTCACCTCCGGTGGTCAGCAGCTGCAGGTGTGGCTGGGCGATGCGCACCGCCGTCCGCTGGCGGCATCGGAGGTCACGGACCTCGTGGCCGAGGTCGGACACGTCGACAAACACGTGGAGCCGGTGGATATGCACATCAGCAATGACGGAAATTACTGGACCGGCACCGTGCACCTGAAGGATCCGCAGGACATCGTGCGCATCGGCTTCACCTATCACCTCATGACGGCTACCAGCAGCACCCGCTACGACACCTTCCTGCATCCGCCGCAACCGCCGCACGCCGATCACGACCACGGTTCGGCGCCTGATCATCCGGGGACGCATACGTGAGTTTCAGCATGGGCGGGACCGTCAGATCGCTCCTGCGCAACCGCCTGCAGGCCTCGCTCACGCTGGTCGGCATGAGCGTCGGTGTCGCCATGGTGGTGATCGTGTCCGGACTGGGACTGGGGGCGCACCAGAAGATCGAGGCGCAGCTGCAAAGCGCAGGTCCGACGCTCATCACCATTCACTCCGGCAACTACACACCGGGCCCAGCCACCAGCAGTGGTGAGGACTCCAGCGGCGGGGAGGTGGGACAGGGCGGTGGCGCGCTGTCGTTCGGCGAATCCGGCACCGTGTCGGACGTGAACGGCAATAACCCCAACGTCAAGGCGGTCCGTACGGAAGTGAAGATGTCGCACTATCACAGTCCGGCGACACCGCTGACCGATGCCGAGCTTGCCATGCTCGCCGGTCTGCCCGACGTGACTGCCGTTGCAGCCGCGCTGGATGGCAATGTCAGCCTCGCAGCCAACGCCGACACGCTCATGAAGGTCGTACACGTCAATGGCTTTCAGTCCGACTGGCCGGAGATCGAGGGCTGGAAGCTGTCCGCCGGTCGCTGGCCCACACCCGCTGAGCACAGCGCAGGCGCCGCGGTGGCGCTGCTGCCGGATGGCGCGGCCGCGCGCCTGTGGCCGGATGCGCCGACCCCGATCGGCAAGAGTCTGCAGTTCAATGGTCAGGCCGTGCAGGTAGTGGGCACCTTCAGCGGTCACGACGATGCCGTCGGCGCCATCATCCCGCAGGTGTACGTCGATCTGCCCGAGGCCCGCAAACTGCTCGGACGCGAAGATTATGACTCGATCACGGTGCGCGCCAGCGCAGTCGATGTGATGTCGGCACTGGCGACCAGGATCAGCGGCAAACTGCGCGAGCTGCACAAGCTGCCTGCCGACACCTTTGATGACTTCCGCGTGCAGACCCAGGCCGCTTCCGCCATGCGCGGTCTCGGTAACAGTCCGACCACGGTCCGCTCGGTGCATTCGAACCTGTTCAACCTCGACCAGGCATCCTATCTGGAGATGGCGCGCAGTCTGCGCAAGGCCGGGCAGACCTTCAGCCTGCTGCTCGCCGGCGGCGCCGCGGTGTCACTGCTGGTAGGCGGCATCGGCATCATGAACATCATGCTGGTGTCGGTGACTTCCCGCACGCGCGAGATCGGCCTGCGGGTGGCGGTGGGAGCGCGCACGCGCGACGTGCTCGTGCAGTTTCTCGCCGAGGCCATCCTGCTCGCGACGCTGGGCGGCCTGCTGGGCGTGGTCATCGGTGCCGCGGGCCTGACCACCGTGCGCCATACCCTGCACTGGGCCACCGCCATCTCCCCGACCATGCTCATGCTGGCGCTGGTGATGGCCTCCGTTACCGGGGTGGTGTTCGGCTACGGACCGGCCCGTCGCGCCGCCATTCTCGACCCGGTCATCGCGCTGCGCGCCGAGTGACTCAATGAACACCCGAATCGCACCCTCCACCGGAGACTGTCCATGATCGCACTATTGCCCACCAACATCCGGCTGGCGCTGCGCTCACTCAACCGCAACCGGTTGCGCACCGCGCTGACCATGCTGGGGATCATCATCGGCGTTGCCGCGGTACTCACCATGGTCGCGCTCGGCGACGGCGCACGCGCGGCGGTGCAGAACAATGTGAAGAGCGCCGGCACCAACCTGGTCTTCGTCAGGGCCGGCAATTACACACGCGGCGGCGAAAGCGTCGGCATCGCCACCGGTCTGGGCTCGGCCACCACGCTCACTCCCGCTGATGCCCAAGGCATCCGCGACAACGTGATCGGACTCATCAATTTGTCGCCACAGGTCGATGTCCGCACCTTCGTGGCCGCCGGCGAGGCACGCGAGTTCGCTCCGGTGCACGGCGTCGACACCACCTTCGCCGACATGTATGCCTGGGACTTGAAGCCCGGTCGCATGTTCACCGCCAAGGAGGTGGAGGGCGCCGCCAGCGTCGCAGTCATCGGGCAGGGCCTCGCGGACCAGCTGTTTGCCAAGGGAACAAATCCGCTCGGCGGCACCATCACCGTACGCGGCGCGAACTATACCGTCGTGGGCGTTACCGCCGGCAGTGGCGAGGAGCAGCCCAAGGAGCTGTTCATTCCCTGGACCACGCTGCAGAAAAGCCTCGGTATCCAGCATCTGGACGGAATTGTGGTCGCGGCCCAGCGTGCCGGCGACACTTCTCGGATTGCCGATGAGATCAAGATGCTGCTGCGGCAGCGACACGGCATCAAGGCGGTGAATGCCAGCACCTACATGGCCGCGGCCGGCAACGCCGGCGGCACGCCGGATGATTTCACGGTGCAGACCCAGGCGGCGCAGGCCATCACCAAGGGGCTGTACACCCCGGCGGCCGCATTTGCGCTGGCCAACATGCCGCGGCTGGATGAGGTGACGCTGGATTCGATGACCAACACCCTGGACCACGCCAGCGGCACCATGACAGCGCTGCTGGCGGCCATTGCCGGGGTATCGCTGGTGATCGGCGGCATCGGCATCATGAACATCATGCTGGTGTCGGTCACGGAGCGTACGCGCGAGATCGGACTGCGCATGGCAACCGGCGCCCGCGGCCTGGACATCGCGCTGCAGTTCCTCGTGGAGGCGGTGGTGCTCAGCGCCATCGGCGGCGTGGTCGGACTGGTGCTGGGCGTGGTATCGGCGCGGGTCGTCGGCTGGACGCTGGGCTGGCCGACCAGTGTTTCGGTCGCCGTCATGGCGCTCGCATTCGGCATCGCAGCGCTGGTGGGGCTGGTGTTCGGCGGCTACCCCGCACGGCGCGCGTCGCTGCTGGATCCGATCCAGGCGCTGCGCGTGGAATGAATCGCGGCGCGAAGCGGCAGGCGTTGGCAGCGACACTGCTGTGTGTGGCAGGCGTCGTATTGATGCTGGCGTTCGGGTCGCACGCGACCAATGCTGCAACCCAAGCGGATCCGTTTGAGCCGCTGGCACAGGCGTTCGTATCACTGGCACTGCAACTGGGTCACAGCCCCGGACATGAATCCGAGGTCGATTCCTACTTTGGGGCGGCCACCCTGGTGCCGACCGCCGCGGCGCCCTCCAGGACCCTCGCGGAGCTTTCCGCAACCGCGCAGCGCCTGGTGGCGGACATCAGCCATCAGCAACAGCACCTGCCCAGCACTCGTGGCGCGCGGCTGCTGGATCAGGCCCGAACGCTCGCGGCCCTCATCGAGGAGCTGCAGCACCCCCACGCGCGCAGCTTCGCTGCGCAGGCCTGGGCGGTATATGCAATGAGAGTGCCGGCCGTGGACCCGCAGGCCACACGCCGAACGCTGAGCGCGCTCGCCGCCCTGCTGCCGGGAACGGGGTCGGTGGCCGACCGGCTCGATGCGTACCGGTTGCGCTTCGTGATTGCACCGCAACGCCGCCGCGCCGTCTTCGAACGCGCGCTTCAGGAGTGTCGTGCGCGCACGCTCAAACACTGGGCGCTGCCTGGCGGCGAGCGGGTCGAGGTCGAATGGAGTACCGACGTGCCGGCGGCCTGGCAACGCTATCAGGGCGGCAACCGCAGTACCTTGCAGATCAATGCGCAGGCGGTGGCATTCGCGGAGCAGGCGCTCGATGTGGCCTGCCATGAGGCCTACCCCGGCCACCACTCACAGTTCGTGCTGCTGACGCAGCATGCCGGTCCGACGGGGCCGCCCGTCGAGGATACGATCGCGTTGCTGCATTCACCCGCCTCGGTGCTGCGCGAAGGTGCCGCCAACTTCGGCGTCGAACTGGCATTTCCGTTGGCCGCGCGGGTGGCCTTCGATCGCAATGTTCTGTTTCCACTCGCGGGGCTTGATCCCTCCCAGGCCGACCGTTATGAGCACGTGAATGCCCTGGTCGCGGACCTAGCTGCGGCGGCCGTACCGATACTGGCGTCCTACCAGGACGGCTCCCGCTCATTCGCAGACGCGGCGGCCGAGCTGCGCGCGGATGCCCTGGTCAGCAGTCCCGAAGCTCTGCTGCGGTTCGTCGATGAGGAGGGCGCCTACACGCTGGGCTACACCGCCGCGCGCGACAGCATCCGCAATTTTGTCCGAGCCCGCAGCGCCTGCACCAAAGAGGATCCCTGGCGCGTGCTGGCGGAAGTCGTCTCCGTGCCCGAGGTCACGGCGTTGTCGGCGGATGGCTCGAATTGCACATCCCGTGCAGATCGAACCGGCTAAGAGGAGGGATCACATGCGCGGCACAATTGTTCTGCTTCTGGGATTGATTGCGGCCTCGGGCGCCATCGCGCGGCTGCATGCCCAGACGGCGCCGGCGCCCGCGCCGGTCGTACAGGTGCTGACGAGCGACCATCGTTATCGCATCGACCTTGAGTCGGCGCCCGATCCGATACCCATGTCGAAGTACTTCACGCTCAGGCTTGCCGTATTCGACCCGCGTGCGCCGGCCACGCCGCTTACAAATGTGAAGCTGGACGTATCTGCCGGTATGACGCACGGCGCCGGCCATGAATTCATGCATGGCATGCAAAGTTCACCCGTCGTCAGGAAGAGCAAGGGCAGGTTCGTGGTGCGGGGCATGATGTTCCACATGCAGGGGACCTGGATCCTGCGGGTGCGGGTGCACCAGGGAGCCGTGAGCGATACCGCTGATCTTCCCCTGCAGTGCTGCGGCGGGTAACGAGTCCGTGCGTCTGCGGTTGCGCATCATCGTTGCCCTGGCGTGTGAGCTGGCCGTGGCCGCCTCCCAGGGCGTGGCGCGGGCCGATGACCGGACGCTCTATACCGCGGACGAGCTTGCCGCCATCTATCGTCATTCGCCGCTGGGAAAGCCCGCCCCCGATCCCACCAATGTCGCGGCCGATGACCCTGCCGCCGCCGTGCTGGGGCAGAGGCTTTTCTACGACGTGCGGCTGTCGGCCAACGGCCAGATCGCCTGCGTCACCTGCCACCAGCCTGCGCGCACTTTTACCGACGGACGCCCGGTGGCGCAGGCGCTGGGTACCGGAACCCGCAACACCCCCACGCTGCTGAACGCGGCGTTCGCCACCTGGTTCTTCTGGGACGGCCGCACCGATTCGCAGTGGTCGCAGGCCCTGAAGGTTTTCGAAAATCCGGCCGAGATCGGCAGCGACCGGATGTACATCCTGCACGTGCTCTACGACGACCCGGGGCTGCGCAGCACCTACGAGGCGGTTTTCGGCAAATTACCCGCCTTCGATGATCGGCGGCGGTTTCCGCTGCATGCCCGCCCGGACGCCGAGTCCGGCGCTGCGCCGAATTCCGCCTGGGTGGGCATGGATGCTGCCGACCGTGCCGCCGTCGACCGCGCCTTCAGTAATGTCGGCAAGGCCATCGAGGCGTATGAGCGGCGCCTGATCAGCGGCCCTTCGCCCTTCGATCGCTACGCAGCAGCCCTGAAATCCGGCGATCAGCGGGCGCAGCAGGCCATTCCGGCTGCGGCCAAGCGCGGCTTGCGGCTGTTCCTCGGGGACGGCCATTGCGAGTTATGCCATGCGGGAGCGGCATTTACCGACGGACAATTCCACAACCTGGGTTTGCCGATGCGCCCGGGTGCGGCACCCGATACCGGCCGCGACGCAGGTATCCGCCGGATACGGGCCGATCCCTTCAATACCATGAGTGCCTTCAGCGATTCGGCGCCCGGCGAGCGGCTGCGCTACCTGCCTCCCCCGGACTCGATGCTCGGAGCCTTCAAGACCCCGAGTCTGCGCAATGTCGCGCTGACGGCGCCCTACATGCACGACGGTCGTTTCGCGACCCTGGAAGAGGTGTTGGACTTCTACTCCGAGGTGCCGACGGCCGAACAGGGCCGCCGGATCGGACAGCGCGAGAGAACCCTGGATCTGGTGCCGCGACTGTCCATCGCGCAAAGACAGGATCTGATCGCATTCCTGCAGACCCTTACCTCCCCATCGCCGCCGCCGGAACTGCTGGGCCCACGCTGATCCGCCTGTATCTTTATAATAATCAATTAGTTATGCCACATGGCAGGGTGGCGCGGTTGTCAAATCAACCGGCTTGAGCGGCCGGGACGGCATTGCACTCGTCGAACGGTATAATCGGGCCGGTTGCGGGGCAGTGGGTCGATCCGTTGCACTGACAACCTTGGCAAGCGAGGCCGTGACGGCCTTCAAGTTCGGCGGCCTGCCGTTCGTGACGCGCGGCCGCAGTTCGTGACTCTTGGCAGCACGTCAAAAATAGCTGGATATACTACTGATCAGCTGGGCGATATCCCTCCATGGTCGGTCCGGTTCGGGGAGTTTGCGAGT
>DATHOA010000272.1:0-19404 GCA_035485475.1 Steroidobacteraceae bacterium
GACTACTTCGACGGCAGTTTCCCCATTTACCGCGGCACCTCGTCCGAGACCACGCCTATTCTCGTGGGCAACCGGTTGATTTTCACCACGCCCACCAACCGCGTGATCGCGCTCGATGCAGAGTCCGGTAAGGAGCTTTGGATATTCGACCCCGGCCTCGACAGGCATGCTTGGTACGCCAACATGTGGACCAATCGAGGCGTAGCGGTCTGGCAGGGCAGTGCACACGATGCGTGCGCGCCTCGCGTTTTCCTCACGACGCTCGATGCGCGGCTGATCGCGCTTGACGCGAGGACGGGAAAACGTTGCCCCGGTTTTACCGACGTCGACCTGCACCACGGCGCCGGGGATGTTGTTGATGGGCGAGAGCTCAGCCTCACCTCTCCCGGGACGGTGGTCGGCGACCTGATCATTGTCGGCTCGTCCGTCGCCGACAATGTCCGCGCCAACGCGCCACCCGGGATCGTGAGCGCGTTCGATACCCGCAGTGGTGCGTTGCGCTGGACCTTCCATACCATCCCGGCGAAGGGCGAACCTGGTTTCGAGACGTGGAAGACCGGAACAGACCACACCGGGGCTGCCAATGTCTGGTC
Organism: Steroidobacteraceae bacterium; assembly: GCA_035485475.1. GTDB lineage: Bacteria > Pseudomonadota > Gammaproteobacteria > Steroidobacterales > Steroidobacteraceae > DAIDKA01. The sequence goes on from DATHOA010000272.1 coordinate 594, forward strand.
CACGATTACGGCGGATCTGGTACGCGGGCTTGTCTTCCTTCCAGTAACCTCGGCAAGTCCGGATCACTATGGCGGTGATCGGCGCGGCGCCAATCTCTACTCGGACTCGATCGTCGCCCTGGACGCGAAAACTGGGAAGCTGAAATGGCAGTTCCAGACCGTGCATCACGACCTTTGGGACTACGATCTGGCAGCGCCTCCAATCCTCATCGACATTCGGCGCGACGGAAGGGAGGTCCCGGCCGTTGTCGTGCTAACTAAAACGAGCCTCATCTTTGTGTTTAATCGCGAGACGGGAGCGCCGATCTTTCCAATCGAGGAGCGTCCTGTGCCGGCGAGCGACGTACCTGGCGAGGAAACTTCCCCGACACAACCGTTTCCTGTGAAACCGCCGCCACTCTCCTCCCACAGAATCACGGAAGCCGATCTATGGGGAACGCCTGAACAGCGCGACGCTTGTTCAGCGAGGCTCTCAAAATTGCGCAACGACGGCATTTTCACTCCGCCGAGCCTCCGGGGCACATTGGAGCATCCCGCGAGCGGCGGCGGCGCCAATTGGTCAGGCGGCGCCTTCGACCCCGTGCGGCGACTACTTTTCGTGCCGGTCAGTAACTTGGGGATGGAAATTCGGCTTGCCCCCACTGGCCGGGATACCGTGGAGCGATACCGCCTCGACGGCAAGACGGAATTGTTTGCGCACGACGGCTGGCCATGCAACCGCCCGCCGTGGGGTCGACTCGTGGCCGTCAACATCGACAAAGGCGAGATCGTATGGTCGGTGTCGACGAGCACGGGTCCCAACGATCTCGGCAATTCCACCTACGGGCCGCCACTGGCAACAGCAGGTGGACTTGTATTCCAGGGAGGCACCTACTATCCCGTCCTTCGGATCCACGATGCTGCGACGGGCGAGCGTATCGGAAAGCTCGAGCTCCCTGCGGGCGTGCACGGCGGAGCGATTACCTTCAAGCTCCGTCCCGATAGCCGCCAATTCATCGTCGTGGCGGCTGGTGGACACGATGGCCTTGGCTCGCCGAAGGGCGACTACGTGATCGCTTGGGCACTGCCGCGCCCAGCTCCCGGCCGATAGAAAAGGCGCACGGGATGGCCCGTGCTTGTCTTTCTTGAATAGCCACCGGTGCAGTCGAGTAGCTATTTCGCTTAAGTTCTACTGACGCAGGTCGTTAAGAAGGGATTCGGCGCCCGGCCGGAGTTGAGTTTGCGAGAATTCATCGGAAATCTCAGGGCGTGATTTCTGAGAAGTCGAAAATACCCCACACGATACCCCACGGGCAAAATTGGGGAATGGATGCAACGCCGGACACATCGAAAAATGGCGTCCCAATATCTCGAAACCTTAAACCAATGTCTCCAGACGTTCAAACGCACGACCGATCAGATGGCCGATCTTGCACCGACTGGAGTCATGGGTGACCGACCGCTATGAGGACTCGAAAATGCCGTCCCAGTACTTTGCGCATCCGAGATCCGCGCATGAAAGAAGCTGCCCGCCATGTGCATTGCGCGGGCATCGCCGTTTTCCATCATAGTGTTTTGGGTCGCTGCTAAGGGGCAGGCGCAGGATCTGGAGAGCGGCATTCGGAGCCGTACGCGGCGCGGTAGGGCTTGTCGAAGCAGCGCACAAGGCCATCCACCACGTCAAGATTGAGTGGCCAGCGGACTCTCCTCATCTGCCCGCTTACTGTGCGAAACGAGATGAAGCCATCCTGTACTTGCTCTCCGTTCGTCGGCCGGAGCGCTGCCAGCCGGGCCCGGGCCTCAAGCAATGCGGCACGGTCCCGATTTAGGAAGGCAATCGTGGCAGCCACATAGACATTCCATCCTCCTGAGGGGTCATCAGCGTCGCGTGACTGCTCCATCAGCATCGTTGCGCGTTCATAGTCACCGGCCAGGGCACGCAGCTGGCCCTCATGCCAGTAGAGGATGCCGGAACGGCTACCGTGAGATTCACGGTAGTCCCGGACGAGGTCCGCGGCGACCGAATCACAGCCGGGTCGGGCAGCCACCCCCCGCCAGCCTCCGTTCTCCAGATCCTGATCAAAGCGCTCCTCGTCGAGGGCCAAGAGCTGAGTCCGGTCATAGCTGCACTGCGGATTAGCGGCCAGGCGCGCTTTTGCATCATCGCGCAACGGCACCACGCGATATGGTTGGGAGATGCAACCACTCGCGATCGGGGACGACGGTGCACCGAGCGTCGGCGCGGGGCCAGGTGCGCTGACGCCGCCAGCGGTCGGTGCCACCACATCGGCCTGAGAGAACTGCACCTGCAGCGTGACGCGGCTGTCTCCGCGCTTCACTGTCACGATTACTTGATCTCCAGGTTGCACATGCTGCAATGCTCGAGGCAGATCGCGCCAGTCCTGAATGTCCGTGCGTCCAAAGTGTACTACCAGATCACCGGGCATGAGTCCGGCCCGCTCGGCGCTGCTGCCGGGCCGCACACCTGTGATGGGCGCGCCGGGCTCTGGCGCTCCATTGCACACGCCGGCCGGTTGAATGACGACGCCAAGCGAAACATGAGCGTCGCTTGGTGAGTTCTGTTGCGCCGCGATTGATTTGGATAATGTTACGGCCAGCAGGACGGCCGCCAACAAAGCAACAAATGCGCGCATCAAGCGCCCTCCGCCAAAGGCCGTTTCCGTTCAGAAGTCGGCACGGCAACGTGCGGCTGAGTGTAACGCAAATCATTCCAGTGCTAGAAGCTCGATCGGCTTGGATACCAGGGTCGAAAGGTCCAGGTGCGTAACGCACTTGTTACAGCAATCGAGGTCGAACGAGCGCCTGATTCATCGCCGATAAAATTGGTGCATCTCGCAGTTGTAGTCAGACATCGGCATCGAGTGCATTTGGGCTCGTCTTTCACCGACTTGATCGGGAAACCGAACGTCGCCTTTGCGGCAGCGAATCTAACTTAACTGTCTGCCGGCTTTGGGCCGGAAGAGCCGGAAACAGTTCCCGCGATGATGCTCCTGTGGTCACTCCCGCGAGCTTTTCGCACGCCTCATACAGACTCAGCTGGGCAAGCGCGTGCTGCTCGGCAAGGTGCGCGACTGTTTGCGGTGCCACAAGTGCCAGGCCTGGAGGCCGACGACCACGGCGTCTCGCACGCCGAGGTGAAGACCACGTCCAGAATCATTCTGAAATGCGTTACCACAGGCGTAACGCCGACATCTAGCTGCGGCGGTGCTAGGCTTGAGTCCTCGCATTCGGCCCTCAGGAGTCACCGGACATGGCACGGTCAACCTTCACCCTATCAAGCGCCCAAGTCGCGGCAGGTCGAGGCTTGCAGGTAATGAATACCTTTGAGGCAGAGTTCATGCGGCTAGGTGGCCCGGAAGACATGGGCATGTTCAACGAACAGGACCCAGGTCACGACTTCACCGCCTATTATCTGAGCCCCGGGGTAGAACAGCGCGCCCCACATCTTTTGCGAATATTTGGGGCGAACGACTGCGCCACCCCTTGCGATTCAGTTGTCATCATGGTGGCGGTAACGGACAAGAAGCCGAGTCACTACTGAGCCAGTGTAAGCATGGCCATTTGCCGCTACTGCCGCAATCGGCCGGCCTCCGTGGAGGCCCACATATTGCCTAGGAGTTTCATCCGCGAGCAATCAGTCAAAGGCAAACCGAATTTCCTGATCTCCAACCGCACCACCTTTTCCCCAAAAACTTGGACAGGTGTCTACGATGACTCGCTGGTATGCGATGAATGCGAGGGCGGCTTCAGCCCGTACGATGACTACGGCTATCGCTTCTTTCATTCAGAGCCGCTTACGCCGATCTATGATCAAGGCACACTTGTCGCATGGCAGAGTCTCAAAGGAGACGCCGCAAAGCTGCACATCCTGCGCAATGGCCATTGTCAGGAGCCTGAGCGACGCTGCGAGCTCACGTACTCCTTCAGTGCATCGTCGATGCGAGTCTGCCAGCCGCGACCCGTCGCACGAAAGTAGCGCAGCACGTCGTTCGAAATGCGGACCGTGGTCTGAGTCTTGGTCGAAGTTCCCGGCGGACGACCCCGACGCACGAGCGTCTTCCCGCGATAGAGATCTGCTTCTTGTGCCCACTTCGCGCTCAGTTCCGGTGCGTCGTCTTTGTCACGCCAGATCCGGAGTGAGCCTTTTGATTTCCCGGCCATTGGCTTTCCTCATAGAAATGATTCGGTGCGCGAGCCCCGGGAGTCGACGCATTGATCACGATCCGGTCATCCAATCTGCCCGCCGTGATAACGCGCGGTTCTCCATACTCCCGACGATCATTCATCCGCGTCAGGTGAGTGCTCGCGAAAACGCGCGTGGCGTGCCGGAAGTCGAGTCCTCGCTCGGAGAGCGTCTTGTCCCGCTCGGTCCGATTAAATACAATTCTAATTTATCGTAGCTACAATTAATAGCTGATGCAAACCGCTTCCCCGAAGCGCCACCTCGCCTGACCTTGAAATGCAATCGCAACCCATGACAGTCACTGCCTTCATCGAACGAATACAGAGGCTGATCTGGGTCACTGCACTGATCGCGGTCACCGGTGGTCTCTTGGGCGACTGGTATTTCATCTACCGCCCGACTCATCAAGTGCCAGCGGCCCCTAGTCCGCTGTGGTGGGTCGGAATCTCGCCTGAAGTAATTGGCGCAGTCGTAGTGATCGGCCTTGCTCTGGGCCAACGTTGCCCGTTCTGCAAGAAAAGTCTCCGTAGCGCCCGAGCGACCCCAGGGACGGGGGCGCCATTGGCGCGCTGCCCGCACTGCAAAGAGGACTTCAGTCAGCCGATGCCGCGGTAACCGGGCCAGCTCGGGAAGCGCTAGAATCGGCCGATGCGACGCGCAATCATTGCTGTGCTTGCACTGGCGGGGTGTTCCGCACAAACGATCAAGCAGGTTGGACCCAATCAATACCTGATCAGGGGGAGTGGAATGAGCGCTCTCGTCAAGGAAGGCGCCAAGGCAGCGGCACTCTGCAAAAGTCCAAGATATGCGAGAACCTCGATGCCGGCCGATGCCACTGAAGCCCACTGGCGCGAGAATATCCAATGCGTCCTCGATTACGAGGTCGTTCCTATTGCGAAAAACTCTTATCGTATCCGCGCCTCTGGCGCCGATACATGCTCGCGCCCGGGTTGCATGCCTGGAGGTCCAAACTGGGCAACCGTTAGCCACAAGATCGCGACCGGGGGGCGCGACTACTGCGCGAAGACGCACAAGGTCATGGTGGTTACCGACGGGTCGTTCGATTTGGGCGTGGGCGATGAGGTCGTCTTCCGTTGCGCGCCAGCACAAGAGGTGGAAAACCAAATCCATGCCGCCAAATGCGACGGATGCGGCCTCACTTCTGATTCTCCCGAGGCAGCGGTCGCCTACTGCAATATGCGGGACTTGTTTCCTGTTCTGAAGTTCACGAACAGCAGTGGCATCGGTTTTGAACGCGGCAAACAGGTTCCATTCTCGTGCGTAAAGAGGGGCGCCGATGGGCCAGAACCCGTGGTGATCAACGGAGCGCCAGGAACCGCGAACTGAGAGGGTGCCTCTGTGACGATCCGAGAGCATTTCGAGCAGATGAACGCGCGCTACAAATTCTTATGCGTTGCCGTGGCCGCTATCGTCGCTTGCACTTGGCAATGGCTTTTCCCCAAGACAAACATCCTCGTTGGCGCATTGTTGGTCGCCGCGGTCCTGTTGGGGTTTACACTTCCGATCAGCTATTTGATGTTTCGCTGCCCGCGCTGTGGCGGTAGCTACCAGCGAATGAGCAAGCGGCAGCCGGGACGCGACTTGCGCATGTACTGGGACAAATGGACCGAGTGTCCTGACTGTAAACTCAGCTTCGACGCGCCCTGGTCGAAACCTCACGAGGCTGGCAAGTAGCAGCGAACCTCGCAGGAAGTCCCGGGACTCCTAACATGAAATGTCAGGCTCGTTTTAGAACGTCTTGCAGGGGCGCCGCGACCGGTTCAGGAAGTACTTGACTCAACTTCGCGAGAGCGTCCTGAATCCGCAGCAGCAGTTCGGACGAGGGAGAAGTAAAGCGCCGGTTCGAGGCGGTGAGCCAGTGCGCAATTTCTTCAGTTGCGCTTTCTCGCATCAATACGTCGGGATAAATATGCAACAGCAGGTCGAGTCCTTCCCATTTGCCAAGCAACCTAGTCCCGCGCATTAGGACGCCGCGCGTCGCATCGGTGGACGAGCGAAGTGAGCTCAGTAGCACAGTCGGCTCCAAAGTCCCTGCACCGTAACGGAAAAGCTCCAGCGACTGGCGAACGACGGCTTTGGATTCATCCGTGAGCGCGCGATTCAGATATTCCTGAAGCGTCGGAGCGCCAATCCGCGCCAGTCCGCGCAAACCTGCACACCGCACCGCCGCAATTCGGTACTCCACGGCCTGGGTGATGAGCGGAATATCTTCCGCTTCGGGCGAGTCGCACAGCCCAAGTAATGCACCTTTCCACCGTACAGACTCTTTGTCGGCGAGCGCCTGCCGCCAGAGGACACGCGCCGACTGGCCGAGTCGATGTTCGAACTCCCTCGCTGCTGCAGATCTTGGCCCACTCGCTGGATCAAAGATTGCATTCAGTAGGAGATGCCGCACTGACTCCGCCTCAAGGGTTGCCGTCGCTCGAACCGCCGCCGCGCGCGCACACGCGGCGGGGTGCGCAGCCGCAAGTGCCAACAGCTCAATCCTCTCCACACCTTGCGCACGCGACAAGAACGCTATACCCCATAGCGCGACGGGGAGTTCCTCGCTCGTGATTGCAACGCGCAATGCGGCGCTTATCTCGGTCGGCTCGTCGTCAACGATCAGGCTCAATGCGAATAGACGGACTCGCCACGAACCCTCGGTCGCCCAGCGCCATCGGCGATCGCGAGACTCGGGTGCGCGCAGCATCGGGAGGATTTGATCTTGCCACACAGATTCCCGAAAGCGCTGCCGGCGTCGCAATGCAACAAGCAAGTCCAGGAGATCAATCCACAATGTGGGCGGCAGCTGGCCACTGAATGCCGAGAGTAGCGCTTCGCTGTCAGTTTGAACCTGTGGCACCCAATCGGTCATTCGGATAAGCGCGGCGGCGAGCGCGAGTCGGCTCGGGTACAGGCGAAATTGCTTTAGCGCCTCTTGGCGAATGAAGCCGTTGCCATCGGACGCTGCAACGAAAAGGTAGCGTGATGCCGCGTCGCTGTCCGGCCAGACTGGCGCGACAGGGTTGCCAGGCGACGGCGGGATTGGACCAGGGACGGCCCATTGGCGAAGCCGCAATGCGGAATCAAGTGCGAGAAGTTCTTCACCCGTCAGACCGTCAAGACGGGCTGGCGCTGCCTCCTCGTTGATTTCGACGGACAGCACGCGACCGAGCGCGGCGGCAAGACGCGAACGCCATTCCGCGTTTAACGCCTCGACAATCTCGGCATGCCGCCGAACCGTAGACTTTCGGTGCGAAAGCCACGCGCTTGGCCAAAGTTTCCACACACAAACAGTGTGCCATATCGGCGAGCGTCAACCATATTCGGGGCCGTTTTCGAGCGGATCCCAAAGCTCGAAGTGCTAAGACAAGTTCGACCGGGCGAGAGCGCGAAGCGCAGCCGCAGGTTCGCGTTCCACTATGCGCAGTAACGCCTTCGCAGGGCCAGTCGGTTGTCGGCGCGCTTGTTCCCAGTTCTGGAGTGTCTTAACGCTCACATTTAGGAGGCGGGCAAACTGCGCCTGTGACAGACCAGCCTTCTCGCGCACCGCCTGCACTTTGGATTCCGCTACCTCGAATCGCCGGGCGGCCTTGCGCTCGCCACGATGAATGGCGCCAGCCTCCCGGATGCTGGTCACCAATTCGTCGAACAATCGCTTCTGCACTAGCCAAACTCCTCAGTTACGATCGCTCGGAGGGTCTTGAGCTGATCCGCAGACACATCGGCCTGCTGGTTCTTGGCATACGCCAAGAGCATGAAGATCACCGACTTCGAAGTAGCCCAATAGTAGATGACACGCGCGCCGCCGCGCTTTCCCCGACCCGAGGCCGGCATCCGAATCTTCCGCAGACCTGCGCTCTTGGGAATCAGATCTCCCGCCAGCGGGTCTACCATCAGCCTGACCTGCAGCAGACGGTAATCCTCATCGTCCGCCAACTCCTTGATCTGCCTAGAAAACACCGAAGTCTCAAGGAATATCATTGCATTATACGCCAGTGGCGGATATCCGCCAGTGAGGGACCCAGATAGGCGTTTGGACTTTCACTGGGTCAACCGGATTTCGTATCCAGTTCCTCCTTCGGCGCGCACCTGTATGCATTGCGGGGCTGGGAACCCGCAATGCGTCGCAACCCGTCCAGGTAATCGGCCCACTGCTGCATCATCAAGCGCCGCTCAGTGAGTCTCTGAGCGCGGTTGTAGGCGGCGCGTACCGAATTGCGCTCGGCATGGGCCAACTGCAACTCAATGATGTCGGGATTGAATCCAAGCTCATTGAGACTGGTCGAGGCGATAGTCCTGAACCCATGCCAGGTCATCCGATCGCCGGTGTATCCCATTCGGCGCAGCGCGGCGGTCAATGTCACCTCCGACATCGGCCGATCGCCCCCACGTAGGCAGGAGAACACATAACGTTGTCGATTGGTGATCGGGTCAAGGCTGCGCAACAGCTCAACGGACTGCCGTGCCAATGGCACGATGTGCTGCTCGCGCATCGGCGACCTCCGTTGAAGGATGCCCCTGATAGCCGTCGATGGCCAAAAGCAGCTGGCCAATCTCGTCGGGGTCTGTCAGTGCCGGATGGTTCTTGGTGACGACAGGTGCCAGAGCGCCGCGAAGATCCCGCGTCATATCGCGGGTGGCCCGTCCAGTTGCAATGGCATAACGGAAGATCTGGCCGCAACGCTGTCGCGTGCGATGGGCGGTCTCGTTCCTACCGCGCTTCTCCAAGCGGCGGAACACATTCAGCAGCTCCAGGTGCGTGAGCTCCGTGATGGGGCGCTTGCCGATGAACGGAATCAGCAGATCCTTGATTGTCCATTCAGCCTTGGCGAACGTCGCGGGTGCAAATGCGCGGCGTTGATTTTCCAGCCATTCAAGCGCGACCTCGCCGAAGGAGTTCGTCAATGCGATCTTCTGGACTTGCTTCTGAATCGCAGGGTCGATGCCATCGGCAATCAGGCGACGTGCGGAGTCTCGCTTCTCTCGGGCCCGCTTGAGCGTCACGTCCGGATATTTCCCCAGCGACAGGAGCCGCTCGGCTTGGCCAAATCGATATTTGAAGCGCCAAAGTTTCGCGCCCGATGTCGACACTTTGAGATACAGGCCACCTGAGTCGTAGAGCTTGTACGACTTGTCGGGCGGCGTCGCCTGCCGAACCTGGGATTCACTTAGAATGGGCATTGAACCCGCTCCCTATGGGGTATTGTCACAATTGAAGTCGCGATACCCCACTGTGTACCCCAAAGCCATCTCGGGACGTGGCGGTACAAGGGAGGACGCGCAAGGACCGTTTTTTCCCAGAAAATCGAAAGATTTCGGGACGATAGGCGACGTGAAGGGATGTCGAAGGAAGGGGTTTTGGCGCCCCCGGCCGGAGTTGAACCGACGACCTACCGCTTAGGAGGCGGTCGCTCTATCCACTGAGCTACGGGGGCGAAGGCGCGAATTCTACCTGCCCGATGGCACCCGCGCACCTCTTTGGAGCTCAGCCAGGCTCGAAGCCTTCATCCCCCGACAACCGGACCCGCCCGTGCAGCGCATGGATGCGCAGTTCCTGCGCCACCGGATCCTGGAAACTGAAAAAAAGGCCTCCCGGCTGGCAATGCAGATAGAAGTCGTCCTGGGGCTTCTCGCAGCTCGGACAATGATTCGCGAAGGCACCGTTGACGGCGCCCTGGCGGCGAACGGGATGATATTTGGGCCAGCGTCCCAGCTGCGCGCGCAATGACTCATCGATATTCGTGATGTTGGAGACGCTGAAGTCCAGCAGCGCTTCGCCGTCCACGAAGCCGGTCTGGCAATACAGGCAGATGACCTGCACATCCGCCTGGCAATTCCAGCATTTCACACACCCGCTGACCACGACCGCTTCGTCGCTGAGGATGCGATAGTCAGGATCGTTACAGGCTGAAGTCGTCACGGCCCAATTCCCGGCGCAGGCTGCCCACTTGACGATCGAGGTCCGTCTTTCGGGAGGCGACGTCGCTCGGGGCAGTCCGTGCCAACCCGCCTTGACCCAATTGCGCCCGCATCGCACGCCACTCCTCGATGGCCTGCTGTCGAATCTCCTCGGCGCTTCTTCGTGAACCCGCCACAAGGTCCGGCGCCGTTGCGGTCCGCTCAAGCGCAGCCGCACGCCTGTGTTCAAACTGCTCACGGGCGCGCTCGCCCAGTACGCTGTGTTCACCGCGGCGCTCGATCTCCCAGGCAACTCTGGGTAACCACGCACGCGCGTCCGATCGCTGGAGCGCTTCCGAATCCGGAATATGCGAGACTCGAACCTCGAGTCCCGCGGTGCGGAGCGCCTCATTGGTCATATGGGCCCAGCGCTCACGAATCTGGGCGTGCTCCTGCATGGCCCGCGGCAAGCCCTGCTCAAAACGAGCGGCGCCGGATAGTTCCGCGATCGTCTTGGCTCCGAACCCGACTGCGTTCACCTCGCGAGTGGTCGACAGCAGGTGGGCATGGAAATTGCGCGGATCGGTGCGCGGCTGATGAATCGCCAGGTCCACGGCATTGTGGTAGCGGTCCGAAATCTCCTGGGCAAAGGTTCGGGCCAGGACAGTCCTCTGTTCGACATTGAGCTCATGCGGCAGCGCCAGCACATACTCACGCGCCACGCGCGCATTGGCGCGCGGTTCGGAGCGCTCGACCGCATTCCACAACCGGCTGCGGTCCCGCGCCCAATCCAGCTGCGACCCCGCATCATCAAAGTGTGAGGGCAGCAGGATTTCCTTGTACTGCACGTCGCGACGATGCGAGTGATCATAGATGCGATCGGTGCGCTCATCGCGGATCCGCTCACCCGAGCGGTACGCTGCCGCACTGGTCGATACACTGCCGCCCGTGCCCGCGCTTCTGCCGAAGGACTTGACTCCAAGGTAGTAAATCGCCACGTCAGCTGCGCCGCAGGATCATGGCGGTCCGCGGCGCTCGATCCGTACCGCATGCCAAACTGGCGACGCGGCGGTCTTCAGATAGCCTGCGAGGTCCGGTAGCTGTTCGATCTGTGCGGCAAGTACTGCCGGCTCGACGACCCGCTGTTCGGTGACCTGTACCGATCGACGCGGACCGCCTGCGAACAGGCCGCCAGGATTGTCACGACCGCGGGAGCGCTGCCTGCGGATGAGTTCACGATCGCCGATCAGGCGCGAGGCGTACTGCGAGGTGCCGCCGTTCTCGCTGCCCGAACATCGCAGGATCAACGTATTCCCGCAGTTCTCCACAATCGTCTGCGCACCCGCACCATAAATCGCGGACACCTGCGCAAGGGACTGAAAGCCCAGCACGCAGCGGCCGCCGAACTTACGCAGCCGGGCCAGCGCATCCTTGAGTCCATCGATGGCACCGAGCGCATCGAGTTCGTCCACCACAAACCACAGGCGCTGGTCACGCCCTTGCTGCTGGCTTAGCGCCTCGAAGATTGCCAGGCCCACCCAGGTCGCGATCAGGGTACGCAACGCGGCGATCTGGCGCGCGGAGTATGGGATGAACAGCACCCCCTGCCCCTGACGCACCCATTGACGGACCGAGAACGGTAGACCGTGCTGCCGTTGGATGAATTCCAGGGGTCGCATCGCCGAGACCGCGATGGCCCGCAACGAGCCGAACATGCGTGCATTGTCCGGATCAAGTAGCGGCTGTGCGGGAGTTCCGGCCAGCAGCGCTCGCAACTCCTCAGGTGCGGCCACGGCGATCAACCGCCATAACTCGCGGGTGTCGCAACCCGGAATGGCCCGACAACGTTCGAGCGTCGCCGCCACAAAGGTGCGTGCATAACCACGCCATTCGCTGGCCGCGGCATCTGCAGAGGTCGCGATCAAGGCGCTCGCCAGATGTTCCGGATCCGCCGCGTCCTGCAGCTCCGCCAGCGGCTCCCATTTGCAGGATCTCGAGGCGAACGGATTGAGCACCCGGTCGCCGCGCCAGGCGTCGAAGAACTGTGCGCAGTAACCACCATCCGGATCGGCGATCACGGCCCGGTCGCCACGCTGCAAGGCGGCGCGCAACAGTCCCGCGATGGCGGTCGACTTGCCGGTCCCCGTGGTGCCGATCAGCTTGAAATGCTTGGTCTCATCCAGGGGCAGGATTGGTTTGCCGGCCAAGGTGAGCAATACGCCCGTGCGCGCTTTGAAGTGCCAGCACAACCGGCGCACAGGATCCGCACCGGCCAGTCTCGCCCCACGAACGGCGGTTTCCCGGCGCCCGATCTGACCGAGCAGGAATGCGAGGCCCAACAATGGCGTTCCGGCCAGGATCGCGATACGGGGGTCCAGCATCAGCAACTGCCGCCAAAGCACATCCAAGTCAGTACCCCTTCAGCACCATGAAGTCCGCGGACTCCCCATAGAACGGGGATTTGCGGTCGATGCGCACGCACAGTCGATTCGCGGCGCCACAGTGTCTAAGCTCGATACGACCACCCTCACGCGATAACTGGGCAACTGCGGCCGAGAGCTGATCAAACGTCTGCCGCGCCTGGAGCAATTGCGTGCGCGAGGGCATCAACATCCAGCTCAGCAGCGCCGGCACCAGCGCGCATCCCGAAACGATGCCAAACGACCAGCTGGCAAGACGTACCGAGGAGGCCCGCTGTAGCTGTGCCATGCCGTGAAGTTGTGCCTGTTGAGCATGGACGGTCTCCAGAATTCGACCCAGTTCGACAGGCTCACCGTCAGTGAAAAGTTCAGATTTCATAGCCGGCATCAGTGTTGTGGGTCCGGTCAGCGGTGGCTTCCCGGACGGGGTTGAGATGGACCCGCAGCCATTCCGGTCGCGAGGCGACTTTGAGATATCCGGCCAGGTCCGGTAGCTGTTCGATTTGCGAGGGCAGGATCGCGGCCTCAACGGCGACCTGCTGGCTGGTGGTGCGCACCCCCACCACATCAAGCGGGCGTCGCGAGCGCGAATGCGTCGTTCTGAGGATTTCCCGATCGCCGATCAGGCCTGATGCAAAGCGGGCCGTGCCACCGCCCTCACTGGCCGAGGAGCGCAGGATCAGGGTATTCGCACAGTTTTCGACCAGCGTATGGGCATCACCGCTGCCGTAGGTGCTCGACACCTGTGCGACCGACTGAAATCCCAGGATGCACCGGCCGCCAAATTTTCGCAGTCGCGCCAACGCGTCCTTCAGACCATCGATCTGCCCGACCGCGTCCAATTCATCGACCACAAACCACAGCCGGCGCCCCGGTCGCGCCTCATTCATTGCTTCGAAAATGGACAGGCGCATCCAGGCCGATATCTGCGAGCGCAGGGCCGGGATCTGTCCGGCCTGGTACGGGATGAACAGCACACCCCCTGCCCTTTGCGTGCCAGCCGTGTCGCGAACCCAATCTCGTACCGAGAGCTTTTGCTGGCGCTGCTCGCCCACGTACTCCAGCGCCGTCACGGCCGAGCTGGTGACGGAACGGATGGAGTCGAACATGCGGGTGTTGTGCTCATCGAGAAACGGCTGTGCCGCGGTTCCCGCCAGCAACGTGCGCAACTCGCGCGGCTCCGCGATGACGAGCAGCCGATGCAGCTCGCCAACATCATCGACGCCGGCTTCGTGCGCGCGACGGGTGACTGCCGTGAAGAAGGTCCGCGCGTAGCCGCGCCAGCTGCGATCCGCGCCTTCATGGTCCGGGATCAACGAGCGCGCCAACTGCTCGATGTCATAGGACGTGCGAATCTCGCCGAAAAGGTCCCACTTCCTTGACGCCTGCTCGAACGGGTTCAGAATCACATCGCCCCGTTCCGCCCGAAAGAAGCGGCGCAGGTATCCTCCATCAGGATCGGCGATGACCGCCTGGTCCCCGCGTGCCAGGGCCGTGGCGAGAATCTCCGCGATCGCCGTGCTCTTGCCCGTTCCCGTGGTGCCGATGATCTTGAAATGCTTGGTCTCATCGCTTTGCGCGATGGGAATTCCGGCAAGCGTGATGGCCGCATCCCGGGCGCGCGCCGCCGCCTCCCACTGGGGTCGGATGCGCGCAACGGGCTCGTTCTCCAGTACCACGGTGCCGCGGCGATGCTCGGATGCGGCGCTCGCTGGCTTGGCCAGGTACCTGCCCGACAGGTATCCCAGACCGCCCGTGGCCACGGCACCGAGGACGGTTGAGACCGCCGCGCCTCCCAGCGACAGCCCAAGAGCCGCACCCAGGCTGCTGGCCGCGGCGAGGCCGGCGCCTGCCGCAACAGTGACGGCCGCTGCATAGATCGGTGCTGCCAGCAGCCGTCTAAAGGGGGCTCCGTTGCGGACCATGGCCACCACCATGGGTGCGGCCACCGCTGCATATCCGAGCGCGAGTCCGGAACTGCCTTGAGTTAGCGAAGCGACCGTACCCAACATGGCGTGACGGTCGCACGGAAGATCGCGCCGCGCACGCTGCGTATCCGCTGCGTTTGTTCAACAATGAACCGGATATACCGATTACACAGGGCCGGCCTGCTAAACCGGTAGCAACATCAATCTTGGCTCAACCGTGGCAATCGCTAGAAAATCCCTGTCGCGATGCAGGACGGGCATGTGAGCTGCGATCGCAGTCATTGCGATCAGACAATCGTTCGCGGATCGAGGCGTGATACCGGCCCATCGGCATCGTGCATACAAGTGCGCGGCGTCACGCGCCGCGGAGCGCGAATCGTGATCGACGAGGATAGGCAACTTGCCGAGGATGCCTTCCCAGCGTGTAAACCGCTCGGGAGTATCGGCACCCTGAAGCACTTCCTGCAGGATGGGCGGAGCGATCCATACCGGGTCCGCACGCTTTAGCGCTGTGAGCAGCAAACCGACCTCCACGGAAGGATCACCGCGCAGATACGCAACCCACACGGATGAGTCCACCAGCATCGCGAATCAGCGCACCGGGCTGGCGGCCTTGGGGTCGTAGCCATCCGCGACACCGCCCGAGCCATGCAATGCCAACACCGCAGAATAATCGCGACTGCGGATGTAATGTTCGAGCGCCACGTGAACCGCTTCACGTGTCGTCTTGACATGCGCAAGCCGCTTGACTCGGGCGACGAGTCTGGCATCCAGTACGATGTTGGTCCGTTCGGCCATGATTTCCCCCCGGCAATGAATGCCGGCATCTATACACATTCGATGTGTATAGTATAAATACACCCCGCCCGAAAATCCAGCTACCTGGTTGCGCGGGCGGGTGCGTACCAGATCTCCTTGATGTAGCGGACCGGCCCTTCGACTCCGAACTGGATCACGACGTCGACCAAAAGCCCCAGCAACTCCCGAATGTCCGCGCGTGACAATTCCCGCCCTGCCTCGTTCTGCTTCACGAGCAGCACCAGCTGTTCGAACGCAAGTTCGGCGGAGGCTGCGTGAACACTGGTGATGGACCCCGGGTGGCCCGAATTGACGTTGCGCAGGTAGTCAAAGGCCTCTTCAGCGCGCAGCTCGGCGAGCAGAATGCGATCCGGCTTCATCCGCAGGCAGGCCTCGAGCAATTGCTTTGGTGTGACCCGGCTGCGTCCCTGGCCGCCCTTGCTGTAGAACAGCCGCACGTGGTTCGCGTGCCGGTCAAGGACCAGCTCCTGGGCGTCTTCGATACTGATCAGGCGTTCATGGGCGGGAATTTCGCGTATCAGGGCCTTGGTCCAGGTGGTCTTTCCCGAACCCGTCGGTCCGGATACCAGAATGTTCTGGCGCGTGACAACCGCCGTACGCATGAAGCCTACATAGTCACCGCGCGCCAACAGCCCGATCAATTGCTGCTGGCAGGGGTCGACCCGGCGAGCGGCGTGCTGGGTGCGCGCAAATATTCCTCGCTGCGCCAATTCATCCAGCGACCAGTTACCCGGCGCCGGCTTGCGGATCGTGATGGATACCGTGTGCGCCAGTGTGGCCGGCGGCATGGCCACCTGGATTCTCTCCCCGCCCGGAAGGGAGGCCGACAGCAGGGGCGATTGCTCGTCGATGCGCTGCGCCGTCGCATTGGCGACCAGCTTGCACAGACGCAGACACCACTCGTAGCCCGCAAACGCCAGGGGCACCTGTTCCCAGCCGCGGGCGGACTCGACGAAGGCCTCCCCGGGACGATTGATGCACAGCTCCGTCACCCCCTCCGCGGCGAGCAGCGGCTCCAGATCGCGCAAGGTGAGGGCCAGCGCCGAGCGTTCCGGCAGCGTGGTGCCCGCTTCACTGCTGATGAGAGCCGTCCGAATCCCGCAATTGGTAGACCTGCCGGAAATCAAGGTCCCGCGCCACCAGGATCTGGATGCGGTCACCCTGATGCTTGGTGATGGTGGGGACAATGCCGATCGAACCGCGCAGGGCCTCCGTGGCCACGTTGGTCGATGCGGATGGATCATAGATGACGGTGCCGGATTCCCCGGAGCGCTGCGCCGCCTGCGCGGCGCCATCGACCAGCGAAATCAGGATTGCCGCACCAAACCGTTGCCAGAAATGCCGATCGACCTCCCCGTCCAGACCGGAGCGACCCAGCGCGTCCGTGCCCGGGGAGGCCAGCGGGACCACCACTCCGGTCGGCGTCCGCGCCTGCGTCCACAGGACAAACAGCCGGGCACTACCTTGCTGAACCTGGCCACGCGTCTCGCCGATCAATTTCGACCCGCGCTCAAGCAGCACCACCTTTCCATCCACGCTGAAGGTGTCGGTGGCCGTGATGCAGGTCGTCATTCCCGGCAACGAGGAGTCAATGGCGGTCTCCAGGGTACAATCGATGAACGCGCCCTTGGCCAGCAGCAAGCGCTGCGAGGGCAGTTCCGTCGCCTGCGCCGCCGGGGTTGCGGTGGGCGCCAGCAGCCCCGCCAGGGGTCCGGCCTGTTCCACGGCGTTTGCGGCATCGGTTCGGCCGACTGGCATCACTTCGCCCGCGACGCCCGTGAAGGCCGGGCCTGCCAGGCGGCGATCCAGCACAGTGGGTTGCGGCGCGGGCGGTGGTGCGGAGTCCTGCGCAGCACTGGCAACCGGTGTGAGTGCGATGGGGGCCAGCGCGGACGATTCAGGTGGCAGCGCAGGTACGACGGGCGCACTGACCACGGACCGCGGATCTACGACTGGCCCCAGGGGCGGCAGCGAACTGTCGCTCGCCGCGGCCGGGGCCGGATTGCGGGTGGCAGCCACCGCCTTGCGGTGGGCCAGAATGCCGCCGTAGTACCACGCCAGCAGTCCCACAGCCAGGCCCGCACACAGTAGCAATGCAAGCGCGCTGCTCAACCGGGATTGCAGTGAGCGGGTACGCGCCATTGACGCTACGCCGCGCTCGGTAACGATGTCCTCGCTCATGGTTCCTGCCTTGATGCACGTCGTACGTCCGGAGCAATGGTTCCCGAGGGCAGGCGCTCGCCGGTTCCCGAGAAGCCCTTGTTGACGATGCAGCCCGTCAGCGCGCCGCGGCGCAGGATCAAACGCCTGGCGATGCGATGGATGACCACCTCCCCGGATTCGATGCTGAAATTGAGCAGCGACTCGGTGCCATCGTCATTGCGGACGAATATCGCAGGCTGCTCGGCACGCTGACCGAACAGCAGGTGAGTCTGCACCCCATCGTCCCACGCGGCCGCGGGACGCAGCAGATCCGTGCCGCAGAACCAGTAATCGGTATTGTGCGAGCGGTTCTGCGGCGCCTGCTCCAGATGCTGCTCCAGGTCCCTGGCCGCGGCCCCGGCGGCTGCAGCCGCGGCGATGCTATGCGGATAGCGGAAGCGCACCACGTACATGCCTGGCGTCGCCGCTGCCACGGGGGGCAGTTGCACCGAATATTCAAACTGGTACTGGCGCTTGGAGGTGAGCACCGTGAGATTGGTCATCACACCCGTCGCCCTGGGCTTGAGGAAAAGATGACTCCCCTGAGGCACGAACGTCAGCCCTTCGATGTCACCGGCCGCCAAGCCCACGAAGGTCTCATCGGAATCGAACTGCAGGTCAATCTGATAGCCGACCCGGCCCTGCAGGATATAGACCTGCCCCGGCTCATAATCGGCCACCCGGATACGCGGATCGGCGCCCGCGGCAACCGGCACAACCGCTGCGTCACAGACCGCGGCATACAGGCCGACTCCCAGCGCGATGCTCCGGGCCACCCATGGCGCGAACTGCCGCGCGCGGCTGATCATTGGGCTGCCTCCTGCTCCGCATGGAAATCCACGATCCGAAATCCCAGCGGGTTCAAGCTGCGTTGCCGCGCATCCTGCGCCGGCTGCACGTATTCAAAGCGTATCGAGGCGATCCAGTGGCTGACCTGCTCGGCCGCATCCCCGGCCGGCTGTATGCGTCGCAGGTAGCGCACTTGCGCCAGTCCCGGATCGCGATCGATGCCTTTCAGGAAGGTCACGGACGTGACCGTCGCCTGCACGACTGATCCGTCCTTGTACAAATTAAGGGGCGACTCGGGGTTGGTGCGCTTCCATTGTGCATACCACAGCTCATTCCGGCGGCTCGACTGGAACGCACCACACTCCGTGTAATCACTCTGCGCCATGGCAAAGTTGAACCGCTGGCAGACGTTCACATAGTGGGTGAGAAGATAGCGAGTGACGACTTCGGAGGGCTGTGCCCGCGCGTCGTATTCCGGGACGACATCGACGATCCCCGTGGAACTGTCCACGCGGATCACATAAGGCACAACGCGCTTCAGCGGCATCATCACCACCAGCGCCACC
>DATHOA010000273.1:0-10071 GCA_035485475.1 Steroidobacteraceae bacterium
CGTGGCGCTGGCTCCGCCGGTACTGCCTCCGGTCGTTCCTCCGGTCGTGCCGCCCGTGGTACCGCCGGTTGCACCCCCGGTGGTTCCTCCCGAGGAGGTGCCGGCAGTTGCTGCGCTACCGGATGATCCGCCGCCGCCACCGCAACCCGCGAGCAGCAGCGCGGCAAGCACCGTAGTCCCGATCACGCTGAAGCGTGTCATGGCAAGAGTCATTCAATGCACTCCGACGGCCGCCATCCGTGGCGGATCCTTGAAGAACAGCATGAACAGCAACGCGACGACCATGGCCATCACCGCGGGCACGGTCCAGATCGCTTCCCAGTGGTGTCGGGCCGCGGCATCCCGGGCATAGGCGTAGTGATCGACCACGGCGCCGGCCGCCCAAGAGCCGATCAGCTGCCCCACGCCATAGGTGACGACGTGGATGAAACCCTGTGCACTCGCCCGTTGCGTGCGCTGCACGGTCTGGTCGACATAGATCTGCCCGGTGACAAAGAAGAAATCGAAGCACACGCCGTGCAGAATGATGCCGGCATAGAGCATCGATACCAGCGTGCCGTTGTTGCCGAAGGCGAACAGCGCATAGCGCGCCACCCAGGCGAACATGCCGACCAGCAGCATTTTCTTGACGCCCAGGCGCACGAAGAAGAACGGGATCAGGAACAGGAACAACACTTCGGACATCTGACCCAGCGTCATCTTCCCCGCGGCGTTCTGCATGCCGGTTTCATTCAGGAAGGCGTTCGCGAAGCTGTAGTAGAAGGACAGCGGGATGCAGATCAGCAGCGACCCCAGAATGAATATCGCGAAGGAGCGATCCTTCATATAGGTCAGGGTTTCAAGCCCCAGGGCCTGAAACAGCGAGGGCCGCCTGCCGGCATTGCCGGGCGGGGTATGCGGCAGCGTCAAGCAGTACAGCCCCATGACCAGCGACAGCACCGCACCGAAACGCAGCGGCAGATTGGTGTTCTCGATGGAATGGCCCAGCACGGCCGGCGCTGCAACGCCCACTGTCAGCCCAACGACGATCCAGCCAATCGACCCCAGGACCCGCACGCCCGGGAACTGCCGGGCCGGATCGCTCATCTGGTGGAAGGAGACGGCATTCGCCAGACCGAGGGTCGGCATGAAGCAAATCGAATACAGCAGCAGCGTCCAGAAGAAGGTCGTCGGATCGGTGATGGAGGAGATCCACCACAGAATGGCGGCGCCGACCAGGTGCAGTACCGCCATGACGATCTGCGCCGGGAAGAACCGGTCGGCGATCATGCCGGCGATCACCGGGGCGAGGATCGCGCCCCAATTGACGGTGCTGTAGATACCGCCGACCGAGATGGCATTGAAGTGGATGGCCAGCAGGTAAGTGCTCAGGGTCACATACCAGGAACCCCACACGCAGAACTGCAGGAACATCATCACCGAAAGCCGGACCCGGATGGGCGCGCGCATCGGCATCAGGCGATCATCGACAGGTACTTGGCGCTGATCGCAATGGAATCGAGGGGATCGCCCTTGAACGGGGGTTCCTGCTCGACGAAGAACTTGCGCACGCCGGTGGCGTACGCCACATCCAGGATCTTGCGCCAGGGCAGCATGCCGTTGCCGACTTCGGCCGGATCCTGCTGCATCGCGTAGTTGGTCTTGGTCGTGGCCATCAGGTCCTTGACGTGCATCATCTTGAACCGGCCCTTGCGATGCTCGAGGATCTTGATGGGATCGGCACCGCCGGCGGCCACCCAACCGACGTCCATTTCGAAATGAACCACCTTCGGATCGGTGTTCTCCAGGAGTATCTCCAGTCCGCAGGTATCGCCGATGGGGCGGAATTCCACATTGTGATTGTGGTAGCTCAATCGCAGCCCCACCTTCTGCAGTGCAGCACCCTTGGTATTGAGGAATGCCGCAGTCACCTTCCAGTCATCCACCGTGATCAGTGGACCGACCTGGTCGAGGTAGCCGGCATAGCCGCCGCTTTTGGAGTCGGGTTTGGGCAGATGCTCGGGCATCAGGAACATCGGCAGTACGACATCATCCAGGCCCAGCACCTGCATGCTGGCGGCAAGCACCTCCGGGGGCTGATCAAAGCCGGGTTCGCCCTTGGCGGATTGGGGCTGGATATGGATGCTGGTGTACTTGAGACCTGCGTCATCCGCGGCCTTGCGCATGGCCTGCGGAGAATTGCCGTACAGCCCGGCCAACTCGACCGTCTGATAGCCCGCGGCGGCCACCCGGGACAGCGTGCCCGTGAGATCCTTGCGGGCGGCCGCGCCCACGGTATACAGCTGCAGGCCAATCGGCAGGTGGTGAAGCTTGAAGAACGGGACAGTTTCAGCACCCATCGTCCGCAATCCCGGCAGGCTCAAGCCCAATCCCGCTACGGCAGCGCCCAGTACCCGGCGTCGCCCGATCGTCGTGTCGTCGGCGTCCATCTCGAACCCCCCGCGGACAAGTGTTCTACGTTTGTCCGAAGAATAGCCCAATTCGCACCGCGGGGTGGGCAGCCGAAGCTGGCGGGGGCTGCGCAATTGGTGTTCAATTGCGCATCCCGCGCCGCACCAGGTCATTCTTGGACGCCGATTCCGCCACCGCCCGCCGCCTCGACTGGACCGTGCTGGTTGCGGTGGCCTGCGTGGCCTGCAGCTGGTTCTTCATGAATGCGCTGATCACGGATTACGGCGCCGTGCAGCTGGAGTTTCGTTTTTACAATGTGTTTACGCTGATGCATTCCCCCGGGCGCATCGTGACCGGCACCTCCGGCGACGGCGCGACCTGGGATGCGTGGCTGTTCGGTACCGTTTGCGCAGCCGTGCTACTCACCGCGCTGGCACCGGCGGTATCCACCCGCAAGGCCGCCTGGCTGGGGTGCGTCGCGCCCTTTGCGCTGATGGCGCTGAGTGGCGCAATCCTCTATCACGGGTTTAGCCAGGATCTGGTCGCTGATGGCGGATTCCTGGGTGACACGGGCCTGCGCCTCAGCCACTTGGCCAACCAGCTCGCCAACCGGGTCGGCGGGATGATCGCCCGTCAGATACACGTGGGCCTGGGCGGCTACCTCTCCCTGGTCGCCAGCGCCTTCCTGGCCCTCAAGGGTCTGCGTGGCTATCACAATGCGTGACCTGCCGCGCGGTGCCCGAGTCCTCACGGCGACGATAGCCGTTGCGCTGGGCGCGAGCTGCGCCACCACGCATGTGGTGAAGGACAATGTCACCCGGGTGATCAACGGCCAGCCCATGGACAATTCGGGCTACAAGCAGGCCATCTCCTCGGACACCCGGACCCTGGAGACGCAGCTGCAACAGCTGCGTCAGAAGTTCGCGCAGGAAGTCACCACCCTGCGCGCGAATGCGCAGAAACGCTGGGGTCAGGGCGCGAAGGTCGCAGACCGTACCGTGTACGTGAAGTACACCCAAGGCTACAACAGCCGCGTCATCACGGACTTCGATCACGGCATACTCACCGTCGAGACGCGCGAGCCGAAGGATCCGCAGGCGAGTTTGCGTACCGCCATCATCGCGGCGCTGCTCACGGGCAGCGATCCGGCATCCGTCGATCTGTTTACCGACAAGGAAGTGACGCTGGATCCGGCGCATCGACCCTATCTGTACGGGCTGATTCACGACAACCAGGGCAGATCGATCGCCACCCGCAAGGAGGCGGAAAGCTATGCAACCTTTCTGCTTGCCAACCGCGCGAAGTCCCGCACCGTTCCCGCGAACGAAGGCGGCGGTATCGCCTGGTTCGTGAATCTAACCATGGTGAAGAATTTCGAGGCCCGCGGCGCCGAGCACTACCGCGCCAGCGTGGACAAGTACGCGGCCCAGTACCACGTCAGTCCGAGCCTGGTGCTGGCCATCATGCGCACGGAGAGCAATTTCAATCCCTTCGCGGTCAGTGGTGCACCGGCATACGGTCTGATGCAGCTGGTCCCCACCAGTGGTGGCCGGGCAGCGGAGCGCCGTGTCTCCGGCACGGACCAGACGCCAACCTCCGAGTACCTGCTCGATCCGGACCACAACATTGAACTGGGCGTCGCCTACCTCTCGGTGCTCAACAGCGACGAATTCAATGCCGTCAGCGACCAGAACTCTCGCGACTACTGCGTCATCGCGGCCTACAACACCGGTCCGCACAATGTGACCCGCGTATTCGCCAGCGACCGCAACGCGGCCCTCGACGCGATCAATGCCGAGCCGCCGGCGCAATTGTATGAGCGCCTGCGCACCGGACTGCCCATGCAGGAAACACGCGACTACGTGGTCAAGGTGACGGGCTATCGCAAGGAATTCGTGGCGGGGTCTGCCGCGCCACCGGTGGCGGCACCGGTACCCGCGCGGGCGCAGCCATCTTCGGCGCCGCGGGCGCCTGCGACCTAGCCCGCAGTCGATCGGCTCAGCGGCGAATGGCCAGCTTACTGTGCGTGCGCGAGGCTTCTTCGATGGAGCATGAATCCTCGGGTTTCTGCCAACTGCGCACGAGCTCGGCAAATTCGGCTGCCGGCAACGGCGGGCTGAAGAGAAAGCCCTGGTACTGATCGCAGCCGAGCGATTGAAGTAGCGTGAGTTGCTCGCAGGTTTCGACGCCCTCGGCAACCACTTTGAGCCGCAGACCATGCGCCAGCGAAATGATCGCCTTGACAATGGCCGCGTCGTCCGGCCGGGTCATCAGTTCCTTGATGAAGCCCTGATCGATTTTCAGCTTGTCAATGGGAAAGCGCTGCAGGTAGCTCATGCTCGAGTAACCCGTACCAAAGTCGTCGACTGAGACGAGCACGCCCATGCGACTGAGTTTCTCGAGAATCGCGGCAGATTCCTCCGGATCAGTCATGACCACGCTCTCAGTCAGCTCGATCTCCAGAAAGCGCGGGTCGAGCTGTGCCTGTTCCATTGCGCCGCGGACCTGCTCCAGCAAGTCACCGCGCCGAAACTGCGATGCCGCGACATTCACGGCAACACGCAGCGAAGGCACGCCCGCGCGCTGCCATTCCGCGCACTGCCGACAGGCTTCGCGCAATACCCAGGCCCCGATTTCATGGATCAAGCCGCACTTCTCCGCCAAGGGGATGAACTGCACGGGTGGAATCAAACCCCGTTTCGGGTGATTCCAGCGGATGAGTGCCTCGGCGCTGCGCACGTCACCGGTTGCGGTGTCGGCCTTGGGTTGATAGTAGAGCTCGAATTGCTGCAGCTTTACGGCCTCGTGCAGTTCACTCTCGAGGCTGATGTGCTCCAGGGTCATCGCATCCATAGCGGAATCGAAACACTGATAATTGTTGCGGCCGCGTTGCTTGGCGCAATACATCGCGGAATCGGCGTGCGCGAGCAGGATCTCCGCGGAGGGTCCGTCTGCCGGATACGAAGCAATACCGATACTCGCTGAGACATGCAGATCCACGCCACCCACTCGAATGGGCATGTTCAGGGATTCATTCGCGCGCCGCGCGACCTCCTCGGCGTCGGCACGCGTTGCGGCCGGGCCAACAACCAGTACGAATTCATCGCCGCCCACGCGGGCGACCGTGTCGGTGCTGGGTACCAGGTCATTGAGTCGGCGTGCGACCTCGTGCAGCACGGTGTCGCCGGAGCGATGCCCCAACGAGTCATTGATCACCTTGAATCGGTCCAGGTCCACCATCAACACGGCAAATGACTGTCGATCCCGGGCGGCGTGCGCGCTCGCCTGCGCCAGTCGATCGTCCAGGAGCACGCGGTTGGGCAGGCCGGTCAGTGCATCATGGGTCGCCAGATGGCGCAGCTGCCGGTTGGCGGCCTCCAGATTCTCGGTGCGGGTGGCGATGACTTGCTCGAGGGACTCGACGTGCGCGCGTAGCGCGCGCTCGTGCTGCCACTTGCGCGACAAGGCGCTGGCGCACTGGAGCACCTCAATGGGTTCAAACGGCTTCTTGAGAATCAGTAGTCTATCGGAGTGACCGAGCCGCTCGACGACATCCATCCAGTCGTAGTCCGAATGCGCCGAGCAGATCACGACCTGCACATCGGGGTCTTTTTCCCACAGGTGCTCTATGGTTTCCAGACCATCCCAGCCCGGAGGCATGCGCATGTCGACGAACGCGAGGGCATACGGCCGTCCGTCTGCCCGCGCACGTTCCACACTGACAACGGCCTGCTGACCCTGCAGCGCGAAATCAAGCGCATAGGTGGCGCGCGATTCGGGCGCCGTCGGCGTATCGCCGAACAACAGGCTTTCCGCATGACGCAGATCGGACTCGGCGGTTGCCTCCGCAGCGAGGATCTTGCGAAAGTCTTCGTGAATCGCGGCATTGTCATCGGTGATCAGAATCCGCACCATGTCCAGGTAGTCCACGCGGTCGGCATTGGTGCTCATGCACGCTTCCTTGCCGCGAGTTCATCGGCAGCTACCAGGGGTAAGCGCAGGCTGAAACGCGCACCACGGCCCTGGCCGTCGCTGTGGCAGCTCAATTCACCGCCCAGCTCTTTGGCCAGAATGCCGCTGACATGCAGCCCGAACCCATGCCCATCCTTCTTGGTGGTGAATCCGAATTCGAACAGGCGCTGCAACACGGCCGCCTCGATCCCGATTCCGGAATCCTCGACGTCGATGGTGAGCGAGCCCACTGCCAGTGTGCGAATACGCACGGTGAGAATGCGCGCAGATTGCTGCTGCTCGCGTAGCGCGTGGCGTGCGTTGCTGAGCAGATTGCCCAGTATCTGAATCAGTTTGTGGCGGTCGAGCGTGAGCCGGGGCGTGGCCTGGTAGTCGCGCCGCACCACAATATCAGTGGTTTCAGTGAAGTTGAGCGCAATCGCGCTGTCCAGCAGCTCCGCGACATCGATTTCCTCGGTGATTCCGCTGCGGCGGGCGTAGCTTTGCTGTGCGACGACGATCCTACCGATATGTTCGACATGCGTGACGATGGCCTGTGCTTCGGCCTGAAGGTCCTGGCTTTCGGCGCCGAGATGCTCACCAAGCTGTGTCAGGTAGCTCGGCACCTCCCGGCCACGTGGATCGTTCTCCAGGAAAGCGCCCAAGCGATCCTCTTGATCGGTAAGCAGCCGGGCGACGCGCTGCACATTGCCGACGCGCGAATCGCGCAGACGGGCGAGCACCAGCGTGGCGGATACGCCAAGGCTGTTGAGTACATTTCCGACATTGTGCAAGACGCCGGTGGCGACTTCGGCCATACCGGCCTGATGCGAGGCATTCCGCAACTGCAGTTGCAGCTGCAGCTGACGCTCCTCCTGCAGAACCTGATCAGTAACGTCCCAGGCGACCCCCAACACGCGCTCGAGTTGCTCTTCCGCGTCGAAGGACAGTCGCGCGTGCGCCTGCAGGTGCACCGTGGTGCCCGCGGGAGTCAGGATGCGGACTCGCAAGGCGCACACCGGTCGGTGTTGGGGCAACGAATTGCGGATCGCGGTTAACGCCGCGGATGCGTCCTCCGCGTGGATCATCGCCATCAGCTCGTCGGGACGCGCGCGCAGGTCAACGCCCGCCACCCTCAGGGATTCGATTTCGTTCTCCGTCCACAAGGTGGATCGCGTCGCGACATCGTATTCCCAGCAGGCGATTCCAGCGGCCTGCGTGGCCAACGTAAGGAGATTCTTGCCGTGCTGCAAATCAGCGTTGAGCCGCGCGAGGCGCAGAGCATCCTGTCGCGTGCGTGACTCGAGGTGCGCATCGTAGACGGCGGCGATCAGAGTGATCGCAAGCAGCGCCAGGGCGATCAGTCCTATGGTCAATGCCAGCCAATTGTTATCGAGTGCGGCGCCGCCCCAGCAATACGAGCCCGGTGCCAGCATCGAGGCAGCCATCGCGGTGTAGTGCATGCCGGTGATGGCAAACCCCATCACGACCGCGGCAATGCCGCGGCTGAGGATCATGAGCCAGGACTGCCCACTGCGCAGCCTGAAGGCGAGCCAGAGAGCGGCAAAGGAAGCCGTGACCGCGATTGCAATCGAGGCGCCGACGAGCAGCGGGTCGTAGCTGATCATCGGCATGATTTGAATCGCGGCCATGCCGGTGTAGTGCATGGCGCAGATCCCGGCCCCCATCACCACCGAGCTTGCGGCCAGGCGTTCGAGTCCCAGGTTGCGGCGACTGGCAATCGCCAGCGCGAAACCGGAGGTCAGGATGGCAATGAGGAGCGACACCAGCGTCGTCAGGATGTTGTAGCGCAGCGGGATCGGGACCGAAAAGGCCAGCATCCCGATGAAATGCATAGACCAGATGCCGATGCCCATCGCGGCCGCGCCACCAAACAGCCACCCGCGGCCGCCGGAATGCTCCGATTGCGCAACGCGACCGGCGAGGGTCAGTGCCGTGTAGGAGACGACGATCGCCACAACGATCGAAAGTGCGACCAGCCAGAAGTTATAGGTAGCTTGCATAGGCGTAAGAGCGACCACGCTGACCGGCCCCTGAACCGCGTCAAAATAGCGTGGCACCGTGCATGCCGACGGAACGGGATCTCATCCTGATGCCGCGGTACTGTGATCGAGTCGCCACTTACTCCGGCGACCATGCAGCAGATCGGGGTGGCTTATGTCGTACGGCAGCAGGTCAGTCCCACCCGCAGCGCAGCACGAACATCGGCTGTGCCTCGGTGTTGCGTCGCAGAGTGCGGCCGGCCGGCGCCGGGGCCTACACTGAGCCCAGCCCCATGCTGCGCTTTATTTCAAAGCCGGCATCGGTTGTGAGTCATTGCAAAGGGAGCGCCGTCATGAAACTCGTGAAGATCTGCGCGGCAAGTCTGCTGTTGCTTCCAGTCACGGCATTGGCCGCTGGTCCGTTCGATGGCACCTGGAAGGTGAGCCTGCAACATATCCAACTGTCGAAAAAGCCCATTGTCCTGCTGTTGAACGGCGGCGACTACATCTGCAAGAGTTGCCTCACACCCACCACCATCAAGGCCGATGGCACAGACCATAAGATCCAGGGCAACCCGAACATGGACACCACGGCGGTCACGGTCGTTGATGCCAATACGGTCACCGTGATCTACAAGTTGAGCGGGAAGACGGTGCAAAGCACGAAGTGGGTGATTGCCGCGGACGGCAAGTCCCTCGAACGCGAAGACACCTCCCTGTACGGGGCCGAGCCCTCCGTATTCAAAACGCGGCTCACGCGCGTGGCCGATGCGCCCGCCGGTGCGCACGCCCTGTCCGGTTCCTGGGTCGAATCCAAAGTGCTCGGCGCCACCGGTCCGGGCACGGTCGTCACCTACGGCATGACCGCGGATGGCTTCTCGATGAATTCAAACGGACAGACCTACGATGCCAAGTTTGATGACAAGACCTATCCCGTCACGGGCGATCCGACCAAGACCGTGGTGAACCTGAAGAAGATCAGTGACTCGGAAGTTATCGAGTCCGACAGTCAGAAAGGCAAGGTTGTCGAGGTCGAGCACATGACGGTCTCGGCCGATGGCAAGACGCTGCACGTCGTGGATACGGTCATGCACGGCAATCGTGCGACCACCTACAACTTGACGAAGATGCCGTAAGGCAACGCCGCCGCTCAAACACCTCGCGCAAAGGAAAACGCCCCTGAAGTCTTTCGACCTCAGGGGCGTTTTGTTTGAGAGCCTGGCAGTGACCTACTCTAGCATGGCAACAGGCCACACTACCATCGGCGCAGAGCGTTTTCACTTCCGAGTTCGGAATGGGATCGGGTGGTTCCCGCTCGCTATTGCCGCCAGGCAAACCGTTTGAGATCGATGTACCGGTCCGTGTTACGGGACCGGTTCACCGTTCTCGAATCCATTGAGTTTTTTGCATCGACGCCATGTCGCGTTCGAAATGGAATGAAGCACTCCATATCTATTGCATCGGTCGATAACCATCTTCGGAATGTGGCCAACTCTTTTGGAGTCAACCAAACCCCTTGAGGTTATATGGTCAAGTCTCACGGGCAATTAGTACTGGTTAGCTGAGGCCATCACTGGCCGTACACACCCAGCCTATCAACCACGTAGTCTTCGTGGGCCCTTTAGGAGAGTCAAGCTCTCAGGGAGATCTAATCTTGGGGGGGGCTTCCCGCTTAGATGCTTTCAGCGGTTATCCCGTCCGTACATAGCTACCCGGCAGTGCCACT
>DATHOA010000274.1:0-2189 GCA_035485475.1 Steroidobacteraceae bacterium
TCGGCGATCACGCCGGTGCCGGGTGGAGTGGGCCCCATGACCATCGCCATGCTGCTGTACAACACCGTGCAGTCGGCTGAGCGTTCCGTGGCCTGAAGGTCGCATATTCATGGCCGTCAGAACGGTTTTGAAAATGGGGCACCCGCTGCTGCGTCAGGTCGCGCAGCCGGTCGCGGTATTCGATCCGGCGCAGATGAGCGAGCTGCTCATCGACATGGAAGACACCATGCGCGCCCTGCACGGTGCCGGCATCGCCGCGCCGCAGATCGGTGTCAGCCTGCGGGTGGTGATTTTCGAGATGCAGGAAAACCCGCGCTATCCGCAGGTGGCGCCGATTCCATTCACGGTGCTCATCAACCCGAGCCTCGAGCCACTTGGGGACGAGATGGAAGAGGGCTGGGAGGGGTGTCTGTCCGTGCCGGGTCTGCGCGGCGTGGTACCGCGTTACCGGCGCCTGCACTACAGCGGCCTGGACGCTCACGGACAATTCTTTGAGCGCACCGTCGAGGGCTTCCATGCGCGGGTCGTGCAGCACGAGGTCGATCACCTGGACGGCATTCTGTTTCCGCAGCGAGTCGAGGACATGACCCGCTTTGGCTTCGAGGATGCGCTGCTGGGCCAGATGGTGCCCACCCCCGACTGAAGCGTTCGCTTACCCGAGGTTGTGGAAGACGCTGTGAACGTCGTCTTCCTGCTCGAGCTTGTCGACCAGCCCCAGCACTTCGGTGGCCTCAGCTTCCGCAAGCTCCACGGGCACGGTCGGCAGGTACTCATGTTCCGCGGAAATCGGTGCCAGGCCGCGCGCTTCCAGGGCTTCCTGCAGCTTGCCGAAATCCGCGAAGGCGCCGCGGATCAGCAGCTGCGGTTCACCCTTCTCACCGCTGCTGTCGCCCATTTCGTCGAGGCCGTGATCAATGAGGTACAGCTCCAGGTCATCGTGATCAACGCCGGTCGGATCCAGGCGGAAGACGCCCATTTTCTTGAACTGGAAACTGACGCTGCCGCTGGTGGCCAGGTTGCCGCCATTCTTGGTGACGATATTGCGGACCGTGGCCACGGTGCGCACCGGATTGTCGGTGGCGGTTTCGATCAGCATTGCGACGCCATGCGGCGCATAGGCCTCGTACAGGACCTGCACATAGTCGGCCGCGTCACGTCCGGAGGCGCGCTTGATGGCCGACTCGATCTTGTCCTTCGGCATGTTCACGGCGCGCGCGTTCTGGATCGCGCGGCGCAGGCTCGGATTGGCGGCCGGGTCGGGCCCGCCGGCCTTGGCCGACATGGTGATGTCCTTGCCGATGCGCGCGAACTGCTTGGCCATGCGGTTCCAGCGCGCGAACATCGTGGCTTTGCGGACTTCGAATATGCGACCCATGTGAACTGCCCCGGTTGATGCGGCCGGATGTAAAAACCCCCGCTTGCGGCGGGGGTGTTGGAGATGCTTCTTTTAGAAGAGGCGCAACTCAGGCCAGCTCGGCGTGCAGTATGCGCAACCGGCGGCGCTGAACCTTCAGGCGCTCCTCGATTTCGCGCAGCTTGCTCTGGAAGCTGGCCTGCTCCCAGTGCTCGATCACCGCGCGCTTCTTCTCTTCGAGCCACTGTTCCTTGACGTGGGTCCAGTCGGCGACCGCCGTGGCCAGGGCATCGTATTCCTGTGCAATCTTGTTGCGCAGCTGTTCGATATGCGTCGGTCCGCGATGCGCATCCGGCATCTGCGCCAGCTTCTGCTGCGCGCGGCTCAACTGCATGGCGAGCAGTGCGCGCTGGATCTGGAAGGCCGGCGTGCGTTTCAGACGGCTGCTCAGCCCGATCCAGGAGCACGAAGCGATCAGCCACTTGGTCGGATCCCACTGCCACCAGCGCACGCCGTTGCGGTAGTCGTGCGCGAAGATGTGGTGGAAGTTGTGGTAGCCCTCACCGAAGGTCACCAGTGCCAGCACCGCGTTGTCGCGGGCGGTGTTCTCCTCGGTGTAGGGGCGCGAGCCCCACATGTGCGCCAGGGAATTGATGAAGAACGTGAAGTGATGGCTCAGGACCAGGCGCGCGACGCCGGCCAGCAGCAGCGCACCCCACATGTCACCCAGCGCCCAGCCCACCAGCGCCGGGATGCCGAAGTTGCTGCCCACGGCCAGCAGCGCGTAGTACTTGTGCTGGAAGGCCAGCATCTTGTCGCGCTTCAGGTCCGGGAT
>DATHOA010000275.1:0-9796 GCA_035485475.1 Steroidobacteraceae bacterium
TCAGTGATGTGGCCGCCAGAATGGCAAAAGCCGGCGTCAGTATCAATGTGCAATTGTGCTAGTACAATAGCGCTTGAGACTGGCCGTGGCCGCTTCGGGACCTGCGTCTAGGAACGGCCCGCGGGCTTTGCCTAGGATCGGGCACCATGGCCGAATCCCTGCTGGAAGCCCTGCCTGATCTCATCGTGCTGGTGCGGCGCGAGGGCACCGTCATTTCCTGTGGCGGCGGTGGCGGGGTGGGGCGCCTGAAACCCGTCGATCCGGAGGGTCAGCGCCTGGAGTCGATCTGGCCGACGCCGGTGGCCGAGGTCGTCAAACAGCTCATCCGCAAGGCCATCGCCACCCGCACCCCCACCGAGGCGCGTTTCGAGGATGCGGGACTGGGCTTCGAGGCGCGGGTCTGTGCCCAGGGGCCGGAGCGCGCGATGTGCGTCATCCGGCCCACCCTCGTGGCCGCCCGCGAGGACAGCCTGGACCTCACCGACGAGCGTCCCCGGCCGCAGCTGGACCGGCGCGGGTTCCTGAGGCGTTTCAAGGAGTCGGTCGCGGTGGCGGCGCTGCGCGAAAAGCAGATGGCCGTCGCCGTGATCCACGTCGATGGCATTGCCGACATCGGCCAGGTCATTGCCGCCGAAATCGCCGAGCGGGTGATGAGCGCGGCCATCCTGCGGCTGCCGACTCTGGAACCGTGGTGGTACCTGGGCCAGTTGAGCGAGAGCCTGCTGGCGCTGGTGCTGGAGAGCGCGGACCGCGAGGCGATTGAAACCTGTGTCACGGCATTATGCGCGAGCCTGCGCGAACCGGTGGACATCGGGGATACCGAGTTTCATCTCACACCCTTCGCGGGGGTGGCCATCCTGGGCCTGGATTCATCCTCACCGCGCACCCTGCTCGATCAGGCGCGGGCGGCGG
Organism: Steroidobacteraceae bacterium; assembly: GCA_035485475.1. Taxonomy (GTDB): domain Bacteria; phylum Pseudomonadota; class Gammaproteobacteria; order Steroidobacterales; family Steroidobacteraceae; genus DAIDKA01. The sequence goes on from DATHOA010000275.1 coordinate 913, forward strand.
CCACGGAAGGGCGCCGTTCGGGCAGCGCGCGCCCGCGCTTCTTCAGTGACACGCTGCGGCTGCGGTCATTGGCGCGGCTGGACATCGCCCGCGAGCTGCGCGATGCCATCGGCAACGGCCACATCGGCCTGCGCTACACGAGTCGGCACGAACTTGACGGCGGCCGGCTGGTGACCTGGGCCTCGTATCTGCGCTGGCTGCATCCCTTGCGCGGTGAGATCCGTCCCGTTGAATTCCTCAAAGTCGCCGAGGCGACCGGGCTTGCGACGCGCCTGTCGCGCGCGGCCCTGGTGAGTCTGGGCGAGGATTTCGCAGCCCAGGCGCCGGGCTGGGATGCGGATGTGCGCATCTCCTTCGGCCCCTTGCGCCATCACGTCCTGCACAAGGATTTCATCGACGATATCGTCGCGTTTCTCGACACCGGCGTGGTGCCGCCACAGCGCCTGGAACTGCGCATAGCCGAGAAGACCTTCATCGCCAGGCCCGCCACCGACTTCGACGTGCTGGCCAGGCTGGGTGTGCAGCTGGTCATCGATGAAGTGGGGCGCGGCATGGCCTCGCTGGACTGGCTGGCGCGCGCGCGCATCTGGGGGCTGCAGCTGGATCGGGCCTGGGTCACGGCGTTCCGCAGCGACCCGGCCGCCCTCAAGGTCTGCAGTGCCGGCATCGCCGTGGCGAATGCGCTGCGCCTGACCCCGATCGCAACCGGAGTCGACGATTTACCGCTGCGCGATGCGCTGCTGGCACTGGGCTGCCGCCAGGGCACGGGTGACCTGTACCAGGTGGCCTTTCCGCAGGCCGCGGCGGGCCGGCGGGCGGCGCTGGCGATTTGACACATTGATTATGAGACGGCGGTCACAAAATGCCGCCGCCCCGGTGAGTCCCGTCACCTGCGACGGAGATCACATTTGCGCGACCTTACACCTCGCACAAGACCTCGGTAGTACCCGAGGAAAGAGGTTTAGGCCATGCGCACTTCCCGGACGGTATTCGACCTGACATTTGCCACGCTGCTGACGGGCCTGGTGGCGACGACCGCCGCGGCGGCTGCCCCGGCGCCCAATTCCGCATCTGCCGCCCCGCGCTACCTGGTGCAGGCCGCGACCGTGGCGCTGGCGCGCCAGGATGTACAACAAGTGGGCGGCAGCGTCGAGCGCGACCTGCAGGTCGTGCATGCCGTGTCGGCATACCTGGATGACTCGCAGGCCGCGCAGCTGCGCGCCCGCAGCGACGTGCGGATCTTCAAAGACCGCAGCATTCGCACGGATGGCCTGCTGTCACTGGTCACCTCGGTGACCTCATCGGTGCAGACGGTGGCCAACTCGGTCAACTCCACCCTGGCGACCAACCCGGTCGTGACGACGGTGACCTCGGTCACCAGTCCAGTGGTGGCGACAGTGACCCAGGTGGCGAGCCCGGTGGTGTCGCCCCTGGTTGCGCCGGTGGTTCAAGGGATCAGCAGCAATACGAGTTTGAAAGATGGCACCGGTGTTGCGGCGCTCACCTTGCTGTACCAGACGAATTACCCGCAGCTGGTTGGCGCGGATAAGTTGCAGACCCAGGGCATCACGGGTCGCGGCGTCACCATCGCGATGCTGGACTCCGGTCTTTGGGAAGACCTGACACAGAACTATGGCTCACGGGTGCTGGCCAGCATCGATGTGACCAACGGCGGTTCAGGTCCGGTCACGGGCGACCCGTACGGACACGGTACGCACATCACCTCCATCGCGGCCGGTGGTGCGCAGAACGCGGCCCTGCAATACGAGAGCATCGCCCCGCAGGCCAACCTGGTGATCGTGCGCGCCTTCGACGGCCAGGGCGGCGGTCGCTACGTGGATGTGATCGCAGGTTTGAACTGGATCATCGCCAACCAGCACAAGTACAACATCCGCATCGTCAACATCTCCTTCGGTTCGGACCCCGAGTCCTACTATTGGAATGATCCGCTGGATCAGGCCGTGATGGCGGCGTGGAAGGCCGGCATCGTCGTGGTGGCGGCTGCGGGCAACTCGGGTCCCGCGCCGATGACCATCGGCGTCCCGGGCAATGTGCCGTACGTGATCACGGTCGGCGCGCTCACCGACAACTACACACCCAACAATACTTCCAACTGGAGTCTGGCCTCGTTCTCCTCCACCGGTCCGACCTACGAGGGCTTCGTGAAGCCGGAAATGGTGGCGCCGGGTGGTCACATGGCCGCCTCGATGTCCAGCAACAGCTATCTCGCCAACATCGATCCGAACTCGATGTCCCTGGGCGAGCAGATGTTCACCATGTCCGGCACATCGCAGGCCACGGCCGTGACGAGTGGTGTCATTGCGCTGATGCTGCAGGCCAATCCCGCGCTGACACCCGACACCGTCAAGTGCCGGCTGATGGCAGCGTCCGCGCCCGCCGTCACGCCGGCAGGCACCTTGGCCTACAGCGTATTCCAGCAGGGCGCGGGTTTGATCAACGCGGTGCGCGCGGTGAACAGCACCGCGACCGGCTGCGCCAATCAGGGCCTGAACATTGCGGCCGACCTGGCGGGTAGCGAGCACTTCGGTGGTCCGGCCAACCAGGATGCGAATGGCAACTACTACGTCATGAACATGGCGAGCTCGACCTGGGGCACCGCGCAGTCCGGTGACGGGCTGACCTGGTCGACGGGCTATGCCTGGAACCAGGGCTACGACTGGAGTTCGGGCTACGTGTGGACCAATGCCTATGCATGGAGCAAGGGCTACGTGTGGAGCCAAGCCTATGCCTGGAGCAAGAACTACGCCTGGAGCAAGGCCTACGCCTGGAGCAAGTCGGTGCCCTGGTGGTCGAACCCGACGGGGTCGGTCTCCGCGTCTGCGCCCGCCTCAATCCTGCCCTGGGTCCCCAACCAGTAGGCGCGAGATGTGACGCACTTCTCGTAAGTTGCGAATGGGGTTTGGCGGGCTGAAGCGCTCCTGTGATGCGTCAATGTTCTCGGGAGCGGCTTCGTGCATCGTCATGATGTGAGTACTCATACTGCAAGGTGTGCCTGGCGCTCGTATCTCATGGGCGGGCTGCTCGGGATCATGGCCGTGGCGCACGCCGCCGCGGCCGATGCGCCGGCATTGATACTGCAGCATCTGACCACCGCGGACGGCCTGCCGCAGGGCGCGGTCTACACGACGCTGCAGGACTCCCAGGGGTTCGTGTGGTTGGCCACCGAGGATGGCCTCGTCCGCTACGACGGCCACGAACTGCTGCGCTACGCCTACTCCCCAAGCAGCAGCGACGGGTTGCCGGGAAATTTCATTTATGACGTGGTCGAGGATGCGCACCACGATCTGTGGTTGGCCATCAAGGATACGGGCCTCGCGCGCTGGAACCGGGCCAGCGACACCTTCACGATCTTCCGCCACGATGCGCACAATCCGGCCTCCCTGGCGAGCGATTCGGTCAGGAGCGTGCTCATCGATCCCCGCGGCGGGGTATGGGTGGGAACCTCGGACGCCGGCGTCGATATCCTCGATCCGGCCACGGGGCGTTTCGCGCACCTGCGCCACGATGCGCGGGTGGCGAACTCGCTGCTGGATGATCGCATCCAGAGGCTGGAGCGCGATCGCACCGGCACGGTGTGGGTGTCAACTTTCGCGGGCCTGGATCGCTGGCAACCGCAGCAGCACGGCTTCGCGCATCTGCGCCATCTGGCTGAGGACGCCAGTACCTTGAGCGGCACGCGCATCTCGCACGTATTGCAGGATCGCAGCGGCGCGTTGTGGGTGACGAGCACCGATGGCGGGATCAACCTGATCGACCGCAGCGGCCGCATCCAGGCGGTCTATCGTCACGATCCGAAGAATCCGGACTCGCTAGGCAGCGATGACGTGCGTGCGATTCTGCAGGATCAGGACGGGGATCTGTGGGTCGGCACCAGCGAGGGGCTGGACCTGCTGGACCGCAGCAGCAACCAGTTTCACCACTACCGCCATGATCCGAAGGATGCCGGGACGCTGCCGGACTCCGAAATCCTCTCGCTGTATGAAGACCAGAGCGGCCTGGTATGGATCGGCATGCGCATCGGCGGCGTCAGCCGCTGGAATCCGCACAGCTGGGAACTGGGCGGACAGCGCCCCGCCTGGTTGCAGGACAACCTGGCAATGGCCTTCGCGGATGCGCCCGACAATCGCATCTGGATCGGATCCATGGGCGGCGGCCTCAAACAGTTCGATCCCGCAACCGGCGACGCGCGCGACATCGACACCCTGGTCGGACGACCCAATGCCCTGGGCGATCGGCGCGTCATGTCACTGCACAAGGATCGGCAGGGCACGCTGTGGATCGGCACCATGGACAGCGGCCTGCACCGGTTCGCGGCCGGCAAGCTCACCGCCATACCCGTCAAGGCCGACGATGCGCACAGCCTGAGCGCCGCCGGCATCATGAGTATCTTCGAGTCGCGCGACGGCATGATCTGGCTGGGCACCCACGGCGGTGGCGCGAATGTGCTGGATCCGGCCAGCGGTCTGATCCGTCAGCTGCCCTTTGGCGGCACGCAGCCCGGCGCGATCAGCGGTGCCAACGTCAGCGCCATCGCCGAGGATGCGCAAGGCAACCTGTGGATTGCGACCGACGGCCAGGGCCTTGATCTGGCGCGGCCGGACGGCAGCGTGATCAAGGTCTTTCGGCACGACCCGCACGATCCGGACACCTTGCCCAATGATGCCGTGTATGCGGTGACGGTGGATGCGCGCGGCAACATCTGGGTGGGAACGGACAGCGGTGGACTGGCACAGGTCATCGGCTCTTCCGCCGCCCCCAACGAAATCCGCTTCCACGCCGCCTCCCGCGCCGAGGCGCTCTCCAGCCACACCATTTACGGCGTGCTGGCCGATGCCAAGGGGCATCTGTGGTTGAGCGGCACTGCCGGACTGGTGCGCTTCGATCCGGACACCGGCGCCGTCAAGACCTACCATCGCGAAGACGGATTGCAGGGGGAGGAGTTCACTTTTGGCGCCTACGCGAAGCTGGCCGACGGGCGCTTGTGCTTCGGTGGAACCAGTGGCTTCAACGTATTTGATCCACTGCGCCTGACGGACAACCGCGCGCCACCGCGCCTGGCGCTGACGCGGGTGGAGATCCTGGGCGTGGCGGCGCCGGGTAAGACGCCGTACTGGCTGCTGCAGGGGCTGAACCTGGAACATGGCGCGAACATCGTGTCGCTGGACTTCGGCGTGCTGGATTTCACCTCGCCCAAGCGCAACCACATCGCCTACCGGGTGTCCGGGCTGACCGACAAGTGGATCGACTTGGGGCAGCAGAATCGGGTCACACTCACGAATCTGGATGCCGGTGATCATCTGCTTGAAGTGCGCGCCGCCAACTCCGACTCACTGTGGAGTGCGACGCCGCTGCGCCTCACCCTCCACAAGAATCCGGCCCCGTGGCAATCGCGCTGGGCTTATGCACTCTATGTCCTGCTGGCCTTGAGCCTGATCGCCTACCGTCTGCAGCTGCAGCGCGCGCGGTTCCGGCGCGTGGTGCGCGAACAGCAGCGCCTGGAGTCCGAAGTCGCACTGCGCACCCGCGAGCTGGTTGAAACCAACCGTCAGCTCGAGGAAGCCTCGCAGGCGAAGACCCAGTTCATGGACCGCATGAGTCACGAGCTGCGCACGCCGATGAACGGCGTCGTCGGCATGACGGAATTGCTGGCGCGCACCGAACTGTCGAGCAAACAGGCGCGCCTGACCCACACCATCCGCTCCTCGGCGCAGGTCCTGCTGCAGATCGTCAACGACCTGCTGGATCTGTCGAAAATCCGCGCCGGCAAGGTGCACACCGAAGAGCTGCCCTTGGACCTGGTGCAGCTGCTGGAGGAGGGCACCGGGCTGTTTGCGGGGGCCGCCGAATCCAAGGGCATCGAACTCATCGTCTGTCCGCCGGCCCAGGCGCAGCCGGCATTGCGCGGTGATCCGCTGCGCATCCGGCAGATCCTGATGAACCTGGTCGGCAATGCCGTCAAGTTCACCGCGCAGGGTGAAGTGGTGGTCAAGGTTGACGTCCGCACCATCGACGCCGACAGGGCCGAAATGGAACTGTCCGTGACCGACACCGGCATTGGCATGGATGAAGCCACGATCGCCAAGATCTTCGAGCCGTTCATCCAGGCCGACGAATCCACCACGCGCCGCTTCGGCGGCAGTGGCCTGGGACTGACGATCTGCCGTGACCTGGCGCAGATCCTGGGCGGCAGCATCCGCGTCGAAAGCCATCCGCAGGTGGGCTCAAGCTTCGTGGTTTCGCTGCCGATGCGCATCGCGCAGGACGCGGTGAGTGCGCCGCCGCAGCTGCCGCCGCACAGCGTCCGTATCCTGACCCGACACATGGCCATGGCCGAATCCCTGTCCCGGCACCTCACGGCGCTGGGGCTGACCCCGCTCGGGCAGGACTGGAACGCGGCCACGACGCTGGCGGATCTGCTCATCGTCGATGCCAGCAATCAGCAGGAGTACCTGCGGGTGCGGGCCGCGGCCGGCGCCCAGGCGCCGCCCCTGGTGCTGCTCGCCTCCTCGGCGGAAATAGAGTCCCGCCGCTTCGAGGGCCTGGTCGCCAGCGAGTGCGTCGTGCTCAAGCCCGTGCAGCGCGAAACGCTGGCCGAAGCGCTGTCCGCGGCACTGGGACTGGCGCCGGCGCCGGTGACGGCCGCCACGCTGCTCTGCGCGCCCGATTCCATCGGTGGCCACGTGCTGCTGGTGGAGGATGAGGCGGTCAATGCGGCGGTGGCGCAGGGCTATCTGGAAGCGCTGGGCTGCACCTGGGTGTGGGTGAAGGATGGTCCGCAGGCCGTGGCGCGCAGCGCCGTGGAGCGCTTCGACCTGATATTGATGGATTTGAGCATGCCGACCATGGACGGCTATGCGACCACGGCGCTGATCCGGCGCCGCGAAGCACAGCGCACCCGCGTGCCCATCGTGGCGCTCAGTGCGCATGACGCCGCGACCTACCGTGCGGCCTGCCTGGACGCGGGCATGGACGATATGTTGAGCAAGCCCTACACGCTGGATGCCTGTGCGCAGCTGCTGCGTCGCTGGCTGCGCCCACCGGGAGTGCCGGAGCTGTCGGCCATCGATCCGAAGACCGTCGCGAGTCTGCGCAATCTGCGCACCGGCAGCAGCGAGGATCTGTATGCGAAGCTGGTGGTGCTGTTTGAGAGCGGCTCGGCCGAATCGCTCGCGGCGCTCGATCTCGCGCTGGCGCGCGCCGAAGCGCCTGCGGCCGCGGCGCTGTGTCATAAGCTCAAGGCCAGTGCCGCCAATGTCGGGGCGCTGGCCTTCTCGCGCGAGCTCGGCTTGCTGGAAAAGGCTTGCGATGCGGCAAATATGACTGAGGCGCAACGCCTGCACGCACGCGTGCGCAGCGCCTACCCCGCCGTGCTGTCCGAACTTTGCACTCTGACCTTGCGAGCCAGCGCATGAACCCAAGTATCCCGACCCCGCCGCTTGCCATCGTCGCCGACGATGAGGATCTGGGGCGGCTGCTGCTCAGCGAAGCACTGGCGCAGTTCGGACTCGAGGTCAGCGCCCACGCCAATGGTGCGGCGGCGCTCGAGGCGGCTTTGACGGGCAATCTTGCCATCGTGTTGCTCGATGTGGACATGCCCGGCCTCGACGGCTATGCCGTATGCCGGCGGCTGCGGGCCGAACCGCGCTTCGCCAATGTGCCCATCGTCATGGTGACGGGGCACGAGGACGCGACGGCGATCGACCTGGCATTTGCGGCCGGCGCGACCGACTTCATTTCCAAGCCGGTCAACTGGGCCCTGCTGCCGCGGCGTCTGGGCTACATCCTGCGCAACGCCGCCGCCGCCGAGCGCGTCGAACGCCTGGCCTACTTCGATCCCCTGACCGGGTTGCCGAACCGGCAGCGCTGCATCGAGACCGCCGAACATCTGTTCACGGCGGCGGCCGCGGGCGCCGAAGAGGTGGCCATTCTGTATCTGGATCTGAACAGCTTCAAGCGCATCAACGATACCTTCGGTCACGCCGTCGGCGATGCGGTGCTGCGCGTCGTCGCCGAGCGCCTGGGGCACACGCTGGAGCAGTTTGCGGGCCCGCACCGGCACGCCTCGGTGGCGCGCTTCGGTGGCGATGAGTTCGTGATCCTGTTGCGGCACGCCGCGGCCCGCGTGCTCGCGACCGAGGTCGCACAGGCCTGCTTCACGGCCTTCAAGGAGCCCATCGCCTACGAGGGCCTGGAGTTCTACTCGGTCCCCAGCATCGGACTTGCGGTGTACCCGGAGGACGGCGCGGATGTGCAAACCGTGCTCAAGCATGCCGACACCGCCATGTACCAGGTGAAAAGCGGCGCCGTCACGGCCGTGGCCAGCTACGCGCCGGCCATGAGCAGCCGCCTGCGCGACTGGCTGGATCTGGAGGCGCGCCTGCGGCGCGCCTTGAAGGACGATCTGCTGACGCTGCAGTACCAGCCGAAATTCCGGCTCAGCGACGGACGTTTGTGCGGCGTGGAAGCGCTGCTGCGCTGGTGTGATGCGGAGCATGGGGAGATCTCGCCCACGCGCTTCATTGAAATTGCCGAGGACAGCGGCCTGATCATCGACATGGGCGCGTGGGTGACGCGGACCGCCTGTCGGCAGCTGCGCAGTTGGTTGGATCGTGGCGTTGCGCTACCGATCGCGATCAATGTCTCCGGCAAGGAGCTGTTGCACGGGGATCCGGCACGGACGATCGCGGACGAAGCTGCGGCGGCGGGCATTCCCGCCTCGATGATCGAAGTGGAGATCACCGAAACGCTGCTGATCAAGGACTCCGCGACGGTGCGCGGGGCGCTCGATGGACTGCGCCAGCTGGGTTGCCGCATTGCGTTGGATGACTTTGGCACCGGCTACTCCTCGCTGGCCTACATCACG
>DATHOA010000276.1:0-5909 GCA_035485475.1 Steroidobacteraceae bacterium
GATCCTGCCGGTGCTGATCGGGGAGGGGATTACGTTCTTTGACAATCTCGATGCCGACATCCCCCTGCATCTGATGGAGGTCAAAGCCTATAAGAGCGGCATGGTCGGGCTTCGATACGAGGTGCGCAGACCCTAGGCGCCTTTGAGCTTGCCTTCCAGGTGTCCGGCAAGCTCGGCGATGGTCGGGAAATCAAACAGTTCGGTGAGGTCAATCTGCCCCGGGAACTCGCGGTCGATCTGCTCGTGGATTTCGATCAGCTTCAGGGAGCTGGCGCCGACTTCAAACAGGTTGTCGTGCAGGTCGAGTTTTTTCCCCTCGAGCGCAGCGTCGCAGATGTTGCGGATCTTCTCTTCGATGTCCGAACGCGAGGCCGAGGCAGGGCCGCGCAGCGCGGCGCGCAATGCCGTCAGCTGCGCCAGTTCTGGGGCGAATTCGCCGGCGATATAGCCTTCTTCGAGCAGGTGGCGCTGGATCTTGCCGCTGGTGGTTTTCGGGATGCGCTTCACCGGCACCACAGCGGCGACTTCCAGGCCGGTGTGCTCGTTGATCAGCTTTGAGACTTCGTTGGCGACGGGCAGGAAGTCGGTGATGTCGCCGCGGTGCAGGACGAACACGATGATGTGATCGGTCTGTGCATGTGCCGGCCGCACCCCGGCCACCACGACCTTGCCGAGGTCCAGGCCTGGCGCGGCCTGCGCGATCCCTTCCAGGTCATGCGGGTAGTAGTTCTGCCCGTTTACAAACAGGATTTCCTTGGCCCGCCCGGTGATGAACAGTTCGCCGTGGCGCATCACGCCCAGATCGCCGGTGCGCAGCCAGCCATCGGCGCTGAAGGTTGCCGCATTCACCGCGGGGTCTTCAAAGTAGCCCTGGGTGACGTTGTCCCCGGTGATGTGTATATGACCGACCGTGCCGTCGGGCAGATCGCGATCATCATCCGCAGCGATGCGCACCTTGCAGTACGGGATGGCGCGCCCGACGGACACCAGCTCCACGCAGTCCTGCGCGTCCGCGGCGGCATCCTGGGCGGGCTCGCCGACCGTGAGATGGTGACGATCGAACCGCGCCGTGCGCAGCGGCGCTGCGGGGGCCGGAAAAGTCGCGGCCAGTGAGGCTTCGGCAAGTCCATACACCGGGTACATGGACTCGCGCTTCAGGCGGGCCGGCTGCAGTCGGGTCAGGAACTCCGCGCACAGTTCCACCGAGATGGGCTCCGCGCCATTGAAGATCAGCCTGACGTTGGACAGATCCAGGCCCTCGACCGGTCGATCGCCCAGCACCTTCAAGTAGTGGCGATAGCCGAAATTGGGGGAGCACAGGATGCTGGCGCGCTTCTGGCTGGCAAAACTCAGCCACAACAGCGGCCGGCGCACGAACAGTTCCGTGGGCATCAGATGCTGGTGCAGGCGGTTCGCGAACATGAAGATGTGGAAACCGATCAGGCCCATGTCATGGGTGAGCGGCATCCAGGAGAGGCTGACATCCTCTTCGGTGAACCGGGCGATTTCGCTTACGCCCCGGCAGTTGGCCAGGATGTTGCGATGGGTGAGCACGACGCCCTTCGGTTCGCTGGTCGAACCGGAGGAGAACTGGATGAACGCGACATCATCGGGTGCCGCGCCGTGGGGTTTGCCCGGGCGCGAAATGTCATCCAGCTGATCGACCAGAAAGACGCGGGACTTGAGCTTCTCGAAGGTCGCGGCCTCACCGACCTGCGTGGCGAAGCTGCCGATGCGCTCCAGCGCGCGCCGATCGGTGTACAGGAAGGGATTGCCGAGCTTGCGGGCGATGCGCAGCAGCTTGTGGCGGTGTTCATCGCTTATCCCCAGCGCCACCGGCACCGGGATGATCCCGCCGAGCACCGCGCCCCAGAAGGCATCGATGAAGGGTTCGTTGTCGCCCAGAAACACGATCAGGTGATCGCCGCGCCGCGCGCCGAGTTTCTGCAGGTGGTACAGGATGCCCAGTGCGCGGGTGTACAGATCGGCGAAGGAGACGCGGCGCTCGTTCTGCTCACCCTCGAGGTAGGTAATGTGGCGGGCCACCTTGCGATTGCCCTCGATCAGTTCGGTAAGTGTGGCGGGGGTGGACATCAGCGGCGTTCGAGCCTCATGACCAGTGGTTTACGGGTACGCAGGTTGATCTGTGCTTCCAGCTCGATCGGCTCATCCGAAGCGAGCGTCAGCCGGTAGTGTCGGGCGACCTTGTACAGATGCATGAGCATCTCGTAAAGGGCCAGCGATTCACCGATGCAGTGCCGCGGGCCGGCTGCAAACGGGATGTAGGCAAAGCGCGGTCGCTCGCTTTCATGCTCGGCATCGAAGCGCTCGGGTCGAAACGCCTCCGGATCCTTCCAGTACTGCGGGTGTCGGTGCAGCAGGTAGGGGCTCAGCAGCACATCCGTGCCTGCCGGGATTTCATAGCCGCACAGCACATCGGGCTCGATGCTGCGTCGGGACAGCAGCCACCCCGGTGGGTACAGGCGCAGTGCTTCGTTGATGACATTCTGGGTGTACTGCAGCGCCTCCATCGCCCCCAGGCCCGGGGCCGTCAGTTCCGGGGTGGCCTCGATTTCGGCATGCATGCGGGCATCGACCTGCGGGTGTTTTGCCAGCAGGTACCAGGCCCAGTTCAGGCCGCTGGCCGTGGTCTCATGGCCGGCGACCACCAGCGTCATCACCTCATCGATGAGCGCGCGCTCGGTCATCGGATCGCCCGACTCCTTGTCGCGCACGTTCATGAGCATGCTCAGATAGTCGAAATGCTCGGCCGGCTCGGCGCGGCGTTTGGCCATGAGCGCCGCGACCTGCTTGCCCAGCAGGCGAAACTGGTAGGCGAACTTCAGATCGCGCGCGGTCTCCTTGGTCACCACCGCAAACGGATTGCCGCCCGGCTGCTGGGTGAGGACCGCCAGGTCCTTGCCGAAAATCGACCCTAAGACGATCTCGAGGGTGAGCTCGCTCATGTCTTCGGTCAGGTTCACCGCCTCACCGCGCGCGGCCTGGGCCGCCCACTTATCGATGAAACGGGCATTGGCTGCATCGATGAGCTGGTTGAACTCCGTGACCACGCGGCGGTGGAAGAGGGGTTGCATCATGTAGCGCTGGCGGCGCCAGAAGTCCCCTTCGCTGGTCATGAGGCCATTGCCCAGCAGGATCTTCACCCGATCCAGCCCCGTACCCTTGGTGTAGTTGCGGTGGTTGCCCACCAGCACCCGCTTCACATCATCCGGATGGTTGATCACCCAGGTGTAGGACTTGCGACCCGGGGCATACACCCGGTAGATGTCCCCGAAGCGCGCGACCAGATCCGTCATCCGCTGCAGCGAATCCTCGGTGGCACCCACATCGAACTGCACGTCGGCTTCCGGCGGCTGCGATACGGGTGGCGCTGCGGGTAAATCTGGCGCTGACATGCCAATATTCTCGCATGACCGATACCGGCCCGGGCGGGGAGCTCCGCAACACCCTTTACAAGACCGTCACGCGGTCCGGCCGGCGTATGACGCGGGCACGGCGTGCCTTGTATGCCGTGGTGGTGCCGCTGGGGCTCGCGATCATCCGCTTCTGGTGGCTCACCTGCCGCATCCGCCACATCGAGGGAGACGAACACCTGAGCGCGGCGCTGGCGAAGGCGCCGTCGCTGGTACCGTGCTATTGGCACCAGCATCAGCTGTTCTGTGCCCGCTACCTGCTGGAGCGCCGTGCGCGTGGCCTGGTGCCCGGTTGGCTGATCAGCCCGTCGGTCGATGGCGAACTGGGCGCCAGGATGGTCAACCGGATCGGGGCACGGGCGATCCGCGGCTCCTCCTCTCACACCGGCGCCCGAGCGCTGCGTGACTACTACGTGGCCCTGGTCAAGGACAACATCTCCCCGGTGGTCACGCCGGACGGCCCCCGGGGGCCGCGCTTCAAGTTCAAGCCCGGAGCCATCCTGCTGGCGCAGATGTCGGGTCGCCCGATGCTGCCCATGGCCTATGCCGCCTCGCGCGCCTGGCTCATCCAGTGGGACAAGTTCGTCATTCCCGTGCCATTCGCGCGCATTAGCATCGCCATCGGTGCGCCGCGTTATGTCGCACGTGTGCTCGACGCCGCTGGCGTCGAGGCGTTACAGGAGGAGATGGAGCGGGAGCTGCGGCGCTTGTACTTGGAGGCGTCGGCTCGCTTGTGAACGATTCGCATCGGCCGCGTGATCACGTCTCAGAATTGGGAAATTCTTCAAGGCCAGACAGTACCTTAGCTTGAATTCCTGTTTCCGTATGCCATTATTGGTAAGAGTCCCACTCGAACCAGAACAAACAGCAAAATAGGTCGCAATGCCGAGCGTCCCGTCAGACTCAAACGTGGAGTTCACCGCTTCGGACGTATTGTCCACGGTCGTGTGGAGCGGCAAGTCACCCCCGGCGGTGGTCGGAATCGATGTCGCCTGTACCAAGATTTCGGTGGACCTGCAGAATCTGCGCCGTGAGTCCGCCGATGCGACCATTCAACGCAATCTGCAGCATCTCGTCGACCTGACCATCAGCGATTGCGCCTTCCTGGCCATGATTGGCGAGGACCAGAAGTTTGGCACGGTGCAGGTCGCCCGCCGCGGCATGGCCCATTGCCAGCCCGAAGCCCTGACCGGGGATCCGCTGGCCGATTACCCCTGGCTGAATTCGCGTCTGGAGCATCTGCGCCTGACGGAATTGCGCGATACCGGTACCCCCACGGCCGCCCAGGGAACCGAGGGACGGCGCTTCTCCGCGCTGCAGATGGGCTCGCTGCTGATGGTGGCGTTCCGCATCCAGAACCAGCCCGCGGGTCTGCTCGGCCTGGCGCGCGCCATGCCCCAGGGTCCCTGGGACGTGAACCTGCAGTTGCTGCTGAAACTGGTGGGTTCGAGCATGGCCACGGGCCTTGACCGGCTGCGCATGGAGCAGCGGCTGGCGAAAGTCGAGGAGCGTCTGTCGCTCACCCAGGCCGCGGCCAATGACGGGGTCTGGGACTTCGACCTGGAGAACAACGAGGTTTATTTCTCACCCCGCTGGAAGGCCATGCTGGGGTATGGCGATGAGGATATGCGCGAGTCACCGGACTGGCGCAATCTGGTGCATCCGGATGACATGACGCGCGTGCAGAACGCCATTCGCGATCATGTGGCCGGCAAACTGCCGATCTTCGAGAGCGTGCATCGCATGCGTCACCGCAATGGTGAGTGGCGCTGGGTGATCAGCCGCGCGCAGGCCCGGGTCGATGCCCATGGGCGGTTGCTGCGCCTGGTCGGCGTCGAACTCGACATCACCGAACGCAAGCTGTACGAGGAAGCGCTGTTCCGGGAGAAGGAGAGCGCGCAGATCACCCTGCAGTCCATTGGTGATGGCGTGGTCACGACCAATGCCGACTCCACCATCGACTACATCAACCCGGTGGCCGAGGAGCTGACCGGCTGGCGGCTCGAGGATGCCATGGGCCGCCCCGTCGAGGAGGTGTTTCGCGCCTTCCACGAGGAGACCTGCGAGCCTTTGGAGAATCCACTGGCCGTGGCCATCCGCCGGGTGCGCCCCATCAAATCCGTGCGGCCGGTACTGCTCATCCGCCGCGACGGCAACGAGCTGTATGTGGAGAGCACTGCGGCCCCGATCCGCGACGGCGCGGGACATGTGGCCGGCGGGGTGCTCGTATTCCACGACGTGAGCGAGTCGCGCGAACTGAACCGCCGCCTGTCCTACCACGCAAGCCATGACCTGCTGACCGGCCTGGTCAATCGTCGCGAGTTCGAATCACGCATGGAGCGGGCGCTGAAGAGCGCCAAGGCCCGCGAAGCCTCGTATGCGCTGTGCTACCTCGACATCGACCAGTTCAAGATCGTCAACGACAGCTGCGGTCACGGCGCCGGCGATGCCCTGCTGGGGCAGGTCGGCGCGCTG